>NZ_JAAKZX010000025.1 GCF_011045025.1 Streptomyces ureilyticus | reverse complement strand
CCCCCCATCCCTGCTCAGCGGCCCCCGTCCCCCGAGGAGCACGCCGTGTCCGTCCCCGCCGCACCGCTCGACGCACCACCGGGCCAGCCGAAGAAAGCCGCCACGGCCGCCTGGATCGGCAGTGCCCTGGAGTACTACGACTTCTTCATCTACGGCAGCGCCGCCGCGCTGATCTTCCCGGAGGTCTTCTTCGACGAGTCGGACCCGGCCACCGCGACCCTGCTGTCGCTGGCCACGTTCGGTGTCGCGTACGCGGCCCGACCGATCGGCGCGCTGTTCCTCGGTCACTTCGGCGACAAGCTGGGCCGCAAGAAGATCATGGTCTTCACGCTGATGCTGATGGGCCTGTCGACGTTCCTCATCGGCTGTCTGCCCACGCGGGAGCAGGTCGGCACGCTGGCCCCCGTCCTGCTCGTCCTCTGCCGCATCCTGCAAGGCATCTCGGCCGCGGGTGAGCAGGCCAGCGCCAACTCCATGTCACTGGAACACGCGCCGCCGAACCGCCGCGGCTTCTTCACCAGCTTCACGCTCAGCGGCACTCAGGGCGGCCAGCTCCTCGCCACCCTGGTGTTCATCCCGGTCGCCGCGCTCCCCGAGGACCAGTTGCTGGCCTGGGGCTGGCGCATCCCGTTCTGGCTGAGCTTCGTGGTCGCCGTCGTCGGCTATGTCATCCGCCGTACGCTCGACGAGACCCCGACCTTCACCCAGCAGGCCGCCACCGAGGGCGTCCCGAAGATGCCGCTTGCCGTGCTGCTGCGCGAGCACTGGGCGGATGTGCTGCGGGTGGTCGCGGCCGCGCTCGTCGCCTCGGTGAGCACGATCTTCACCGTGTGGGCGCTGTCGTACGCGACCAGCGACTCGGTCGGCATGGACCGCACATCCATGCTGTGGGTGGCCGCCCTGGCCAACCTCGTCGCCCTCGGCGCGATCCCGCTGTGGGCCACCCTCTCCGACCGCATCGGCCGCCGTCCGGTCTTCCTGCTCGGCGCGGCCGGCAGCGCCGTGACGATGTTCGCCTACCTGTGGGCCATCTCCACGGGCTCGTACCCGCTGGTCCTGGTCCTCGGCATCGTCGCCTTCGGTGTCGTCTACAGCGCCGCGAACGGCGTCTGGCCCTCCTTCTACGGTGAGATGTTCACGACCCGGGTCCGCCTGTCCGGCATGGCGATCGGCACCCAGATCGGCTTCGCGATCGCCGGGTTCGCCGTCACCTTCGCCGCGCAGATCGCGGGCCCTGACGGCGACAACTGGTCGGCCGTGGCCCTCTTCACGGCCGCACTGTGCGTCCCGCCGGTCATCGCCGCGCTCACCGCACGGGAGACGCACAAGGTCCCGACGGAGCGGCTCGGCGAGCGAGCCGAGCAGGACACGACCGGCCGCGAGAAAGTGACCGCCTGAGCCTCGGGCAAGGCCCAGGCCTCACACGAGACCCGGGGCCAGCCCCAGGCCCAGGTCAGCGACGCGCACGGCGAACCAGCGTCAGTTCCGGTTCGCCGTGCGCGTCGGGCTCGCCGAGCATCGCCGTGAAGGCCTCGGTACGCACCGTCAGGCCTTCCGGCGAGCGCTCGCAGGTCACGCTCAGGGCCTCCGTCGCCTCCGGTCCGTAGCGCACCCCGAAGACGTCCAGGTCCTCCGGGGCGCCGGGGGCGGGGCCCGCTTCGAGCGCGGTGGTCGTCCGGATGTGGCTCCAGCCCTGGTCGGGGTTGCCGTAGCCACGTGGGTCGAGGGCGAGTTCGAAGGCCGCCTGTTGCTGGGTTACGTCGTGGCGGGCGTCGAAGCTGTCCGGGCTGCCGGCCGGCGGGTGCGTCATCCGGAGGTCACCCGCGGCCGTGACGGGCGGCAGTTCGCCGGTCCTGCGGAACCGGTCGCCCTCCGCGACGACGTACGGCATCCCGGCAAGCAAGTACCGTTCCCCGCCCAGCCGTTCGACGACGACCGTCATCCACAGCCGGGTGCCGTCCGTGACATACAGCGACTGGAGATGGCGCAGCACATGGTCCCGCCCGACGACGGGCTTGCTCACGAGCTTGGCCGCGAGGTCCCCGGAGCGGTGGTCCCGTACGCGGACCGCGCCCATCGGACGGCACAGCAGGAAGCCGTCCGTCACCGGCCCGAACCCGTGCTGCCGCTCGACGGCACCGGCCACCAGCACCGAGCCGCCCGTCTCGATCACGGTGGGTGTCATCCGGTCGTCGAACGACACGGTGACCGTGCCCGCCCGCAGTTGGTGGCAGGCGGGTTCCGTACGCGGTGCGCGGTGCCAGCGCGTGGTGTCCTGGATCTGCCACACGAGCATGAACGCGAAGTGCCCGTCCACGCCTCCGTCCGCCCCGACCGCGTGCCGGCCCCAGCGGGTGTCCCCGGCGTAGCGGCCGATGTCGGCGCCGATGCGAGCGCTGAAGTACCGCAGTCCCAGGACGGATTCGAAGGCGGAGTGCTGCTCGCTGTAGCGCGGCCCGCCGATGTCGAAGCCGCTTCCGGCCAGCCGTGCGTCGATATAGCGGGCGAGCGCCTCGCCGTCCTCGGCGAAGACGTCCTCGCCGCTGATCCGGTGCGCCTGGGCGAGGAAGGAGAGGGAGATCGGCCCGTAGTTGTTGTCGTACGCGCCGCCGTGCTCGGGAGGCAGCGGGGCACCCCGGTCCCGTATGCGACGGGCGCGGATCTCACTCACGTACACGTGCATCGCTCGCCGTCGTACCAACTCCCCTTCGTCCGGAGGGAGATGGCGGGCGAGCATCAGTCCGCCGACCACACAGCCGATGGCCTGGTTGGCGGCGTCCTGCGGGTTGAAGACCGTGGCCTCGGTCAGCCAGTGCCAGTAACCGCCTGCCACGTCGAGGAGTTCGCGGTACTGCTCCTCGTCGACCAGGCCGACCGCCGCGTCGAGCACGTTGACCGCCTGGAGCAGCGCCCACACGGTGCTCGGCCAGTCGCCGATGGGGTGCGCGCCGGGGGCCAGTACGTAACGCGCGTACGGCAGACCCGACTTGCGCATCGTCAGGTTCGGGTAGCCGGGGTTGTCCTCGGTGTAGACGCGTGCGCGCAGGTGGAAGGCGAGGCTGCGGCGGACGGCGTCCGGCAGGCGGGGGTCCTTGGTGCGGTGCCAGGCGAGCGCGAGCAGGGAGGTGATGCCGAGTGACGTGTCACCGATGTCGTCGGTGGCGGCCGGGTGTTCCAGGCTGCCGTCCGGGGTGAGCCGGGCCAGCGCCTGCTCGGTCACGTCGGCCAGCACACGGTCGTACGCGGCCGGATCGTCGGCCAGATCGTGCAACGGGCCGCGCTGATGCGGGAGATACAAGCTGTTCAGCCCTTCATGCCGGAGGTGGCCGGCGGGGCGGCCGGCCGGTCGGCGGCGCGGGCCGCCGCGCGGACGAACTCGTGGTCGAGCGGGGTGGGCTCGGTCAGTCCTTCAATCCTGCGTTGATGTCGGCGTTCATGACATAACGCTGGAACACCAGGAAGACGACGATCAGCGGAATCATGGAGACGACCGAGCCGCCGAGCACCACCGACCAGTTGATGTTCTGCGCGCCGACGAGGCTCTGGATGCCGATCTGCACGGTGAACTTGTCGGGGTCGTTGAGCATCAGCAGCGGCCAGATGTAGTCGTTCCACCGCCACTGGAACGACAGGATGGCGAGCGTCAGCATGATGGGCCGGGAGATCGGCACCATGATCCGCAGGAAGATCGACAGTTCACGCGCGCCGTCGATGCGGGCGGCCTCGACGAGCTCGTCGGGGACCGTCAGGAAGAACTGGCGGAACATGAAGCATCCGGTCGCGGTGAGCAAGGCCGGGAAGATGATGCCGGCCAGCGAGTTGAACAGGCCCAGGTCGCGAGCCACCAGGAACTGCGGAGCGAGCATGACCTCGCCCGGCAGCATCGTCGTGGCGAGGATGCAGATGAAGAACACCTTGAGCCACTTGTTGTCGTACTTGGCCAGCGCGTACCCCGTGCAGCAGCTGACTCCCACCGTGAGGATCGTCGCGACCACGGACACGATGGCCGTGTTGATGAAGTACTGGGAGAAGTTGGCGCTGTCCCACGCTGCCTTGTAGCCCGACAGGGTGGGGTCGTCCGGAAACAGCGACAGGGAGGAGAACAAGTCTCCCGCCGGTTTGAAGGAGCTGAGGACGAACCACAGCACCGGAAACCCGTAGACGGCCGCCAGGACCCACAGCAGTGTCGTCGCGGGCACCGCGCGCCGAAGCCCACCGCCGGCCGCGCCGGGCCGCTTCTTGGGAACTGCCCGTCCGGGCCCGGCGTCGACCTTGCGAGGCATGTCTGTGGTTGTCATCGGTTCTCCACCCGCCGGTTGACCATCAGCTGGATGATCGCGACGGCCATCAGGATGAGCATGAGCACGAACGACGCGGCGCTCGCGTAGCCGATCTGGCCCGATTTGAAGCCGGTCTGGTAGATGTACTGGACAAGCAGGTTGTTCGACGTTCCGGGCCCGCCGTTGTTGAGGGCGGCGAACAGCGGATATTCCTTCATCGCGTGGATCGTGTTGAGCAGGATGACGATGAAGGAAGTGGGCGCGATGCTCGGCAGTGTGATGTTGAGGAACTGGCGCCACGGACCGGCGCCGTCGAGCGAGGCCGCCTCGTAGTACGACACCGGTACGTTCTTGATCGCCGCGATGAACAGCAGCATCGAGAAGCCCGTCCAGGCCCAGGATGCCGCCACCACCACGACCAGCAGCGACAGATCCGCGTTCGACTGCCACGGAACGGCACTTCCGCCGAACTTCTCGATGAGGTGGTTGACCAGTCCGAAGTTCTCACCGAACAGCCACCGCCACAGGACACCCACGACGATGGGCGACAGAAGCCACGGGATGAAGAAGAAGACGCGGGCGACCGACATGCCCTTGGCGTGCTTGCTCACCAGTACGTTGGCGATGAGCAGCGAGAACACGAAGTTCAGCGGAACGAAGAGCACGGTGTACAGCAGCGTCCGGGTCAGCGCGTCGAAGAAGGTGGAGTCCCCGGCCAGGTTCTGGTAGTTGTCCAGTCCGACGAACTGGAACGCCCCCACGCCCGTGTAGTTCGTGAACGAGTAGACGAGCCCGATCACCGCCGGCCAGGCGAAGAACAGCGCGAAGAGCACGACATTGCCCGCGATGAGGACGAGCGGCGCGACGGTGTATTTACTCCGTCTCCTGGGCGGGCTCGCGGACACGTCCGGGGCGCGTTTGGTCATCTTCCTGACTCCGTGCTGGTGGAATGGGTTCCTGTGGGCTCAGGCCGTGAGCCCGGCATCGCGTGGGTCCCGAGACAGGCCCTGGGCCGGGCGGCGGTGTCTCGACCCCGCCGCCCGGCCCGTCGGCCTACGATCAGCCGCCGACCTGCTGGTTGTAGCCGGCCACGATGTTGTCCAGGGCCTTGTCGGCCGACTGCTGGCCGTTGATCGCCTTGCCGAGCTCCGTCGTGGTCGGGTCCTCGGTGAGGGTCTTGCCCTTCAGCGCCCAGTTCGTCTGCGCGGTGTTGAAGTAGCCGGAGACCGGGTCGTAGAGGGGGATCGATTCGTTGTAGAGCTTGAACGCCGCCTGCGCCGCCTCGGACTTGAAGGGGTACTTCGGGTTCAGGCCGGTCTCGACGGGCAGGAACCCGGACGCCTCGCACAGCGCCTGGTAGTGGGCCGGCTCGTACAGCCAGGACAGGAACTTCTCCGCGGCCGCGGCGGCGTCGCCGTTGTTGTTGAAGCCCACCGTCAGGCCGCCGCTGTTGACGTCGCTGGCCTGCACCGGCTCGGCGGGAGTCGGGACGCTCGCCCACTCGAACTTCGTGATGCTCTCCGCATAGGCGGCGACCTGCCATACGCCGGACCAGTAGGCGACGACGTCACCGCTCTGGAACATGGCCGACGGGTCGGCCTCGCTGGTCCACACCGACTTCGGCATGGTCTTGTCGTCGTTCCATCCGACGAAGGTGTTCACGGCCTTCTTGGTCGCCGCGTCCACCGAGAACTTGCCGGAGTCGTCGGCCTGGACGTACTTGCCGCCCATCTCGTACACCATGGCGCGGAGCCGGGACGGCGACGGGTCGAACGTCAGGGAGTACTTGGCGTTGGTTTTCTCCCGGACCTCGTCCGCCGCCTTGATGAACTCGGACCAGGTCCAGGTCTTGTCGGGCGAGGTCGGGTAGTCGACGCCGGCCTTCTCGAAGAGCGACTTGTTGATGAACATGCCGGACGCGGTGATGTCCGAGGGGATGGCCAGCACCTTCCCGGACGAGTCCTTGGCGACGAAGTTGCCGTTGATCTTGTTGCTCTTCTTGTTGGCGATGGACTTGAGGTCGATCAGCTTGTTCGCCCAGATCGGGTCCACCTTCGGCACCGACGCCACGTCGGGCAGGGAGTTCGCCTGCGCGGAGTTGCGCAGCTTCGCGTCGTAGCCGTCGTAGGGAATGTTGACGAGCTTGACCTTGACGCCGGTTTCCTTCTTGTACTGCGCCACCATCTTCTTCCAGCCCGCGTCCTGCCCCGGAACCGTGGAGATCCAGAACGTCAGCGACTTGGAGGTCCCGCCCGAGCCGGAGTCCGACCCGCCGCAGGCGGAGAGCAGCAGGGCACCTGCCGTGGCCACGGCAGCGAGGGGGACCAGGCGGCGTATGCCGCCGCGGCCGAGTCGGCGGGAGCGCCGCACACCCACAGTGGTCATCTTCGATCCCTTTTCGTGGTAGGGGACGGAGCACGGCGCCGACGGAGGCGGCACGGGTGCATTGTGCAAGAAAGTTCGCTTTCCGAGGGCGCGGCCTCACCCGGCCGCGTCATCCTGACGGGCGAGGGTCCCCGGCCACTGTGGCCGTCGCCGCACAAGCACGCCCTGGTGCGGTTGCCGTACGTCGAGTACGGGCGGGACGCTCGCCCCAAGCCGGCGTCCCGACCGACTTAGAAAGCGCTTGTCCGGACATTGGCAGACCCACGAGTCTCCGTCAATGCTTGACTGACGTCCCACTGGTCACGGTTTGGATTCCGTGGGCCACCGCGAGCCGACTCGCGCCCGCCACCGTACCGGTCTCGCCGACCGTGCTGCTGACCACCTCCGTGGGCCAGCTCAGCCGGTCCAGTTCGGCCCGTACACCGGGCAGGAGCTGCGGGTCCGTGCCGGTGGCGCCGCCCAGCACGATCAGTCCCGGGTCCAGTACGGCGGCCACGGCGGCGGCCAGCCGCCCCACCTCGGCGGAATGGTGGGCGACCACGGCACGGGCCGCGGCGTGTCCCTCCTCGGCGAGGGCGAAAAGCCGCTCGGCGGCAGGGGGGCACGGGTCGTCGGCGTCCTGCCAGGCCTCCTCGGCCCGGTGCAGCAGGGAGCGCACGCCGATGTGCGCCTCCAGGGCCTCGCGTCTCGGTTCGAGGCCCTCGTCCCACGGGTAGGGCAGCCGGGCCACCTCACCGGCGGCGCCGTTCGCGCCGCGCAGCACCTGGCCGCCGATGACGATCCCGAGGCCTATGCCCACGCCGATCCGCAGATAGCCGAAGCTGTGTCGGCCGCGGGCGGCACCTTCGTGCAGCTCGGCGAGCGCGGCGCAGTTGACGTTGTTCTCCAGGTGAACCGGAACACCGGGTGGCAGGGCGACGGCCATCGCGTCGAAGGCGGGCCCGGCCTTGGCGGTCGCCGGACGCGCACCGGTGCCTTCCGGGTCCTGCGTGACGACATCGCCGACGGCCACGACCACGGCACGCAGCGGTGCGCCGGTCGGCAGTTCCTTGAGGACCTGACGTACAACGTCGGCGGCCTCCGGACGGGAACCGGTGCCCTCGGCGAGCAGGCCGCCGTCCAGGGCGCAGCCGCGCACCCGGGTCACGGCCGGGCCGAGATCGACGGCGAGTACGGCTCCGGCGGCGGGCCCCAGTCCGTAGACGGCGGCGGACCGGCCGGTGGCGCCGGACACCGTGCCGGAGCAGGCGGCCAGTTCGGCGGCCTCGAGTTCGGCCACGGCGGAGGAGACGGTCGGCTTGGACAGGCCCGCGACGGCTGCCAGTTGGGGGCGGGTGGCGGTACCGGCCGCGGCCAGTACGGCGAACACCGCGCGGGCGCTCTCGCTCAGTTGCATGCTCTCCCCTGGGGCTGGTGCGGGGGTCTCCGCTGGTCGCGGCGGTCTTTCCGCAAGGGTTGTACGGCGTTGGGTGCCGTGCCTCTTGACGCACCCTACTTCGTTAGTTAACTTCCTAACGAACTTCATGCGGTACTCGCCTGCCGCACCGTTTTGAAGCCCGTCCCGGGGCTTCCTGAGCGCTTCGAGGTGTCAACTCCCGCCAGTACCTCCGGCGGTGGGGCAGTGTCGGGCCGCGGGGGCTGCGCTCCCCGGCCCCCTTGGCCCCGCCCTCGGTTGTGTCTTGGCTGCGGGCCGGTTGTGGGCTGGTCGCGCCCGCGCGGTGGAGCCGCACATTGATACAGCCCCGCGCCCCCTTACGGGGCGCTCGTGCTGAACCCCCAGCCAACCCAAGGCGAAACGCCACGCAGAGAGGCACCCCCATGCCCGGGCAGTCCACCCGTACCTCGCACCACCAGCTCCGCATCGACCGGCGCTTGTTCCTGCGCAGTTCCGTGGGCGTCTCGGCGGGGCTGGTCGCCGCTCCGGTGCTTACCGCGTGGCCGGCGGTGGCTGCCTCCTCTCCCGCCAACTCCGCCGCCGCCTTTGTCGACTCGTACACCACCAACGTCGTCGCCAACCTGACCCCCGAGACCAACGCGGCCGTCCGCATCCTCGGCGGCTTTGCCGAGATCTGGAAGACGGGTTCCGACTGGGACAGCGGGATGCCGCTCATGCGCGACGTCCTGCGCGCCAATATGCGCTACAGCGTGGGCGTCACCAGCCACCGCACCGACGCTGAGGCGAAGCTGGCTTTCATCCATGATCGTCAGCACCAGAGTTACGCGGTGATCGCCGGACTGGGGCCCCTCGCCGACCTCTACAAGAAGGGCGCGAAGGCGGTCACCGGCATTACGTCCGCGCCGGACGGCGTCCCCGCGGGCAAGATCAGCGACACGGTTCCGGCCGACGCTCCCGCGGGTTCCGCGCTCGGGGCGGGCTCTCACGACTCGGAGCTGGGGAAGGTGGCGGAGCTGGTCGACGCCGTACGCGGGCCCTTCGCCTCGGGCAACCCCAGCAAGTTCGCGTACCAGTACCCGCGTCCCTGGCGGATGAACAAGGACAGCGAGGTCGTCGACACCGGGGAGAAGGACGCTCTGGGGTACCCGGTCTACGCGTCCGACGTGGTGGTCGCCCCGCAGTTGTTGCGGCAGCGGGCCGAGGAGCCGGCCGAGGACGGTGGGTTCCCCAGCGGGCACACCAACGCGCTGCATCTGGCGGCGCTGGCGATGGCGTACGCGGTTCCCGAGCGGTACCAGGAGTTGGTGACCCGGGCTTTCGATGTCTCCCACACCCGCATCGTTTCGGGCATGCACTCCTCCGTCGACGTGATCGGCGGCCGGATCCTCGCCACGGCGCTCGCGGCCGCGGCCCTCGCCGACCCGAAGAACGCCGGCCTCAAGGCGGCGGCCCGCGCCCAGGCAGCCGCGTACTTCCAGGAGCAGACCGGCACCACCGCCGACACGCTCTACGCGTACGCGCACTCGGCGGACCTGGACGAGGACCCGTACGCGAGCCGCGCGCTCAACTCGGCAGGCGTCGCCCCCAAGTTGACGTACGTCCTGCCCAAGCGGCGCGCGCGGGACCGCATGACCGTACCGAAGGGCGCCGAAGTCCTCCTGGAGACGCGGCTGCCCTATCTCTCCGCCGCCCAGCGGCGCGAAGTGCTGCGGACGACGGCGCTGCCCGCCGGATACGTCCTGCTGGACGGCTTCGAGCAGTGGGGCCGGCTGAACCTCTTCGCCGCCGCCGACGGATACGGGACGTTCGACTCGGACGTGCGCGTCACGATGAACGCCGCCGACGGCGGCTTCGCCGCGGCCGACACCTGGCGCAACGACATCGGCGGGCGCGGCTCGCTGGTCAAGCGGGGCACCGGCACGCTGACCCTCGCGGGCGCCAACGGCTACACCGGCGGCACCACGCTGGAGGAGGGCGTCCTCGCGACCGGTTCACGGGACGCCCTTGGATGCGGGGACGTGCAGGTGCGGGGTGGCGCGCTGCGGACGGCGTCGCCGCTCCGGGTGCGCGGCGCGTACGCCCAGTCGTCCGGTACGACCCTTGACGTGACGGTCACCGATGACAGGACACCGGCCCTGACGGTGACCCGGCGCGTGCTCCTCGACCGGGACAGCACGCTGGTCATCCGCCTGGACGACCAGCGGCCCCCGGAGCCGGGCACCATGATTCCGGTCATCGACGCCCGTGTCCTGCGCGGCCGGTTCAGCCGCATCGTGGTCGACGGGCACGACGCCGAGCCGGTGTTCACCGCCCGCGGTCTGTCCGTACGGCTCACTCGCAGGTGACCGACTCCATGGGCACGTGGCCGTTGTGCGGCGCCGTGTCCGGGAGTGGTGCCGCGAGCCAGTCGGCGACGGCGCGTGCGATCGGCTGCTCCGTCTCTATTTCCACGAAGCCGAACTGGCCCGCCTGGTTGCACTCGAGAAACCACCAGATGCCGTCGGCGTCCTCGGCGAAGTCGAATGCGCCGTACGAGAGTTGGGCCTCCTGAAGGTAGTCGTGCACGCTCGCGGCGACCCGCGGCGGTGTCTCGACCGGCTGCCAGGGTTCCGCGGAGGTGGCGAACCGGACGTCGACCTCACTGGGATCGGCGCCTTTGGCTACGGCCTTGCGGGCGGCGAAGAACCGGTCGCCGACGCAGGTCAGCCGGATGTCGGCGCGCTTGGCCACGCGCCGTTGCAACAGTGTGGGGCCGAACGCGACGGCCGAGAAATCCGTCTCGGGTGCGACCCTGCTGGTCGGAACCGCCCTCGGCGGCTCCTGCGGGTGTGCGCCCGAGACGGGCTTGACCACCAGGTCCGGGAAGCGTTCCGCGAAGTCGCGGGCGGCCTGCGGGAACGTGGTGATCAGTGTGGCGGGCACGGGAAGCCCGCAGCGCTGTGCGAGGTGAAGCTGCCAGGGCTTGTGGCGGGCCTGGCGGGCCGCGTCGGGGTGGTTCATCCAGCGCGCGCCGGTGGAGCGCAGCATGCCGTAGAGCGCCTGCGCGGACTCCTCGGTGAGCCAGGCGGACGGCTCGGCGACCCGCGTCGCGGGCACACCGGGCCTGCGGACCCAGACGGACCGCAGACCGCTCATGGTCACCAGCCGGCCACCGGCGGACAGATGTCCGCGGAAGACGCCGTGCACGAACTCGCCCGACAGGGCGACGCCTCCCGGCAGGTCCGCGGGGTCGAGGCGGACGACCGGGACACCCGTCCCGTCCAGTCGCGCCACCACCATGTCCGCGGTTACATCCTGTTCGCACGTCAGGATCAGAACCGTCATCGTGGGGGTCCGTCTTCAGTCGTCGAAGTGGGTCTTCGAGCCCGCCGTGGACGTCGTGGCCCCCAGTTCCCGCAACACGGCGTAGTCATGAGCGGCGAGCCGCCCGTCGGGCAGGACGTTCAATTGCAGTCTGGAGTCATAGGCGTACGGAACGCTGACCTCCAACTGCGGGGCCGGACGTGCATAGTTGAGCGCGAACGGTCGCATTGGTTCTCCTTGCTCGGTGCTTCCCAGTCAAGCGGATCGTGACGCTCCGGCGTCATGGTGCCTGACGGGTCCGCAGGGCTTCCACGGAGATATACGAATCGAACTGTCGAATGGTTGCTTCACGCTGTGTAATCATCCGAGCCGTTCGTCCTCAAGCCCCCGCCCGGCCCGCCGCTCACTTCGTGCATGGGGCACCCATCCGCCCTCTATGACGTATACCCAGGCCTCCCGGATCCGGTCTTCGGGCGCACTTCAACGCCCCGGCGCACACCTCGCCCACGCGCGCGCCGCACGCGCCCGCGTTTCACTTCCGGTGCGCGGATAAACGTCGTCGACCTCGCGAATCCGCAGGTAGGCGATAGATTTCACAGGGACGGCAGCTCCTTCCACGAACTGGAGCGCACGATGAGCGAGTTGCGACAACAGGTGGAACCGGCCGAGGTCGGCCTCGATCCGTCAGCCCTGCGACGGCTCGACGAACACTTCGCCCGCCTCGTCGACGACGGCCGGTTGCCGGGGTACCTCATCTCGGTTGCCCGGCACGGCTGTGTCGCACATCTCACTTCGTACGGCCTCCGAGACCGGGAGGCCGGGGTGCCGGTCGGGACGGACACGATCTGGCGGATCCAGTCGATGACCAAGCCGATCGCGTCCGTCGCGGCGCTGATGCTCCAGGAGGAGGGCCTGCTCGACCTCGACGACCCGATCGCCCGCTGTCTCCCGGCTTTCGCCGAGCCCCGCGTATACGTCGACGGAAGCGGCCCGGACCTCAGGACGCGCCCCGCCGATGGGCCCGTCCTCATCCGCCACCTGCTGACCCACACCGCCGGGCTGACCTTCGGCTTCTACCACGCCCATCCCGTCGACGCCGCGTACCGGGCCGCCGGGGTGGAGCGGGCGGAGCCGCCGGACGCGGATCTGGCCGAGGCCTGCGAGTTGTTCGCGGGCCTGCCGCTCCAGTTCGAGCCGGGGACGCAGTGGAACTACTCGGTCGCGACGACCGTTCTCGGGCGCGTGATGGAGGTGGTGTCCGGGCAGCCGCTGGACACGTTCCTCGCCGAGCGGGTCTTCCGGCCGTTGGGGATGGCGGACGCGGGGTTCTGGGTTCCCGAGGACCGGGCGGACCGGCTGGCCGTGCTGTACGCCGAGAGCGACGGGGGCGATGGGGGCGACAAGGACGGTGGCGGCAAGGGCAGCCTCGTACGGAGCCCTGAGCAGCCCGGACGCAGTCGTCCACGTCTGCTTTCCGCCAACGGCGGCCTGGTGGCGAGCGCGCACGACTACCACCGGTTCATGGAATTCCTGCGCCGCGGCGGCGAGTTGGACGGCGCCCGGCTCCTCTCCCCGCAGACCGTGGCCACGATGCTCTCCAACCACCTCCCCGCCGACCTCCGCACCTTCGCCAGCCCTGTCCACGACTTCCCCGGCAACGCGGGCGTCGGCTTCGGCTTCGGCGTCTCGGTCGTGATCGATCCGGCTCGTACGGAATCACCGGCCGGCCCCGGCCTGTACGGCTGGTCCGGCGCGGCCGGCACGACCTTCTGGGTCGACCCGCAGCGCGATCTGACCGTGCAGTTCATGAGCCAGGTACGACCGGCGGCGGGGCCGGCGTGGTACGCGGATCTGAGGCGGCTGGGGCACGAAGTGGTCGCCGGCTGAGGTCGGTTGAGGACGAACGACCCGCTCCCCGGCATCCGGACCTCCTGCGCCGCGGCGCCAGGACCACACCGCCCGCCGGCGAGTACCGCTCGAACGAGCGATGGTGGCGGTGCGCCGAACGACTCCGATCCGTCTACCAGGAGGGTTGCGGGCCGACGAGTCGCCTAGGATCCCGACCGCCGGCCCCGATATGCCCGATCCCCGAGTGCCGCGAGGCGTTCCTGGCCTACTGCACATGTTCGGGACTGGCTTTCAGGAATGCCCGTGACGGGCTTCCCTGAGGTGCGCGACGACGTCGTCCAGGCTCACGGTCAAGGAACGCTCGATATTGATCCAGTCGTCCTTGGCGTGATCGAGGAGGTACTCGCGCCGTTCGGGCGCCCGCTCCGCGCGCCAGTTCGTGATCAGCGCACGCAGTGCGAGCCGTGCCAACACGGCAATCGGGAGCAGCGGGAGTTCCGAGGCCTGGATCGGCCGCTCCCGTTGGTAGCCTTCGGCGAAGGCGCAGGCGTCCCGCCAGGGATGATCGGGCGTTCTGCCGAGCAGGTTCGCCATGGGAACGGCGGGATCGAAGATCACCGCACTGCGCATCGTGTCACCGAAGTCGATTACGCCGGTGACGAAGTGATCGCTCTTTGGATCGACCACGATGTTGTACGGGCTGAAGTCACCGTGGATCACCTGCGTTTCGAGATCGGTCAGCCTCGGGACGACGTTTTCGCCGAAGAGCCGGAAGACCGATTGGGCCAACTGGCGGTGCTCGGAGCTCGGCGTGTACTCGACCAGTTCGGTCAGCTGGTGGAAGTGCCGGATGTCCCATGCCAGACCTCGTCGGTCTGCCGGGTGCGTGAACGGCCTGAGCGCCACGTCGATCAGCCCCAGCATCTCGCCCGCCCTGGCAAGCCGCTCCGCGTCCGGGTTCGCATCGGCCAGGACCTGGCCTTCCACGAAGTCGAACACCCGCAGGACCCGAGTCCTGCCGTTGTTCAGCCTGATCGTGACATGGTCGTCTCCGTCGGCGGTCAGCTTCACCCGTTGGACGGGCAAGTGCGAAGCGGTGGTTTCGAGGTAGCGCATCGCGGCGGTCTGCAGGGCGACAGCCGTCTCCGCCTCGTCAGGTGGTGACACCTTCACGAGGTAGTTACTCGAGTCGGTGCTGAGTCTGAACGTGTCGTCCTTCTCGGTCGCCAGTCGCCCCAAGCGCCCGTTGAGGCGGTAGTGCTCCTCAAGGAAAGTACTCACCAGCATCACGTCGATGGGCTCGTGGGACGACGTCAGGCCGCTCTCCTCGAGGAGCCGCTGAGCATAGTTCGTAGCTGGTGAGGTGTTCACGGTCAGTCCCTTCGGCCAGCTGTCACAGACGGTTTTTCGCAACCTCGGCGAAGGTCTCCACGAATCGCGTCACATCGGCGGAGTCGAAGGCCAGCGGGGGGCGGATCTTCAGTGTGTTCGCCGACGTGCCCGTACCGCTGATCAGGATGCGGCGATCGCGCATGTCATTGATGACGTCTTCGGCAAGTGCGCGGTCGGGCTCGAGGGTCTCCCGGTCCTTGACGATCTCCACGCCGACGTAGAGACCGGCGCCGCGGACTTCGGCGACGTAGGGGGAATCCTTGGTGATCTCCCGCAGCCCCGCGCGCAGGGCGTTGCCGTTCTCCAGGACGCGCTGCTGCACGTTCTCCTTCTCGAAGACGTCCAGCACCGCGGCGCCGGCGGCCACGGGGATGGAGCTGCCGCCGAAGGTGTTGAAGTAGCGGACGTTGCGTCCGAATTCCTCACAGACCTCGGGGCGGAAGACCACACCCGAGATCGGCAGGCCGTTGCCCATCGGCTTGCCCATGGTGACGATGTCCGGCAGCACGCCGTGGCGGCTGAAGCCCCACATCGATTCCCCGAGCCGGGCGAATCCCGACTGGACCTCGTCCGCGATGTAGACACCGCCGGCCGCGTGCACCTCCTCCACCACGGACTGCATGTAGCCGGGGGGGTCGGTGAAGATGCCATCGCTGCTGTGGGCGCAGTCGGTGATCAGGGCCGCGAGCCGGTAGCCGTGGCGCTCGAGGTCGTCGATCGCGCCGCGCACCTGCTGCCGCATGTGCACGTCGAGCGTGGATCCGGGCGCGACGAGACGCGGGTCAGGAGCGTCGATGAACCGGACGTTAGGGCCCAGCGGTGAGCCCGCGCCGAGGGTCGGTGAGAAGCTCGCCACCTCTCGGGTGAGGCCGTGGTAGGCCCAGCGGGTGACGATGATGCCCTCGCCGCCCGTGTGGAACCGCGCCACCCGCACCGCCAGGTCGTTGGCCTCCGACCCGCTGCACGCGATGCTCAGCTTGGACAGCTCCTCGGGGAAGGTCGAAAGAAGCCGCTCCGCGTAATCGACCAGGGCTTCCTGGACGTAGCGCGTGTTGGTGTTGACCATCGCCATCTGGCGGGCGACGGCCTCCGCCACGTGGGGGTGGGCGTGTCCGACGCAGGGGACGTTGTTGTACGCGTCGAGGTAGTCGTTGCCGTCACGGTCGAGCAGGTGGGCGCCGTGACCGGAGACGAACTCGACCGGCTCCTTGTAGATGAGTGTGTAGCCAGGGCCCAGCACATTGTTCCGGCGCTGGATGGTCTTCCGTAGGTGTTCGGGGAGCTCGCTCAGTACCCCGGGGTCGAACCGGTTGGGGTAGTGGGCGAGTGCTCGACTCAGCGTCGAAGTCATCGACAGGCACACCTTCAGTCTTGTTCCGGGGTTGCTTGCTTGTCGGCCGGAAACATACCATCATTCATTCCAGTTCCAACCTGAAACTAGAAAACTTTTCCGTGGTGGCTGCGCCGCCGTTGCGGCCCGATGCGCCGAATCCCACGACCCCCGGCTTCCAGCCTTCGCCGCAGCGCGACGATGCGCTCCTGGAGTGCTTCGGGGACCCTACGGAGTGCATGACAGATGAGTCGAGAACCGTCCGGCAAGGCGGAAGACGCTGACACGGACCCCTTCGAGCGCGCCCAGGCGGGAACGACGGATCCGTCGAAACACCCGCTTCTCACCGCGTCGAAACCCTTGGTCGTACCGCCCAAACCGGTCCCTGCCCGACCGGCGTACCGGGCTCGCTATGGTCCTCACGTGACCAACCCGACCTCACGCGACTACAACAAGGCATCAGTCCTCGACGTGGTCGTCTCCCACGCGCCCTTGACGCGGAACAAGCTCATCGAGCTGACCGGCCTGAGCAAGGCCACGGTGTCCAGAGCGGTGGAGGAGCTCCGTGCCGACGGCTTCGTCGTCGACGGCGGCATCGACGACATCACCGGCCGCGGTCGCCGCTCCACCTATCTGGACCTGCCCGGCACGACCGGACACGTCGCCGGTGTCAGCTTCGGCGCCCAGACCACCGGTGTACTGGTGACCGACCTGAGGGGGCGTGAGATCCAGCAGCTGACGGTTCCCACCGCCGATCACCAGGAGATCGAGGACGCCGCGCGATGGCTGGTCGATCTGATCGCGCAGGCCGCACAGTCTGCGCAGGGGCCTCTGCGTCAGATCGTCGCCGCCGTGCCAGGCCGGGTCCGGGGCGGCACGGAGATCTTCGGCCCCGCGGAGTCGATGAAAATCTTCGCGGGCTCAGGCCTCCAGCAAGCCGTCGAGAACCTGATCGAGTCCCCCGTGCTCCTCGACAGCGATGCCAACGCGTCCCTGCTCGGAATCCTCACCGACGACGCAACCATCAGGAACGCCGCGCTCTTCAGCGTCAGCACCATACTGAACTTCGCCAGCTGCACGAATCACGAGCTCGCCCGCGGCAGTACGCCCACCTTCGGCGACATCGGTGTGCTCTCCTCCGGCGTCGGCGACGAGAACCTCGACGAGCTGCTGAGCACCAGAGGTCTCCTCCAGTTCGCTCGCAAACGGGGTCTCGACCTGGAGCGCATCGAGGATCTCTGGCTGCGACCGCACACCGAGGCGCCGCACGCCGAAGTGGTGCAGGCGTTCACCACGGCGATCGTGACCGCTGTCAGCGTCGTCGCGGTGACGCTCGACCCGGCGTCGGTCTACTTCGTGGGCCGGCTGCGCCCGCTCGTCGACGTCGTCCTTCCCCAGGTGCGCGAGCGGCTCGACCAGAGCCTTTCGGCGGTGCCAGAGATCAGGACGGGTCCGCATCAGATCGGTCTGTCGACGGCACAAGGAGCGGTCTACGCATGTCTGACGATCGCTCGAGAACGGCTGCGTGACGCCGTGCTCGGAGCACGGCAGCAGAACCGGCTCACGGAGCAGTCCGCACCCGCCTTCTGAGCCGACCGCGTCACGGTGGCGAGCGGGCTTGGGCACTTCACGCAGGCGGCATGACCTTCATGCGTGCCGGGGCGCGCGTTCCCCTTGATCTCCCGTCGGTCCTCGCAGCGCCGATTGGAAATGGGCAGCCAGTTCCTGGCGGAACGCGTCGGTGTCGCCTTCCAGGGCAACCGCGGCCAACCTCTCGTGCTCGACGACCAATTGATGCGGGTCGTCGCTGTAAGTGCGGTGATCGACGCTGAGGTAGAGGCGCAGCTTGGTCTCCCAGCCGTTCCAGAGACTCTGCAGGACGCCGTGCCCCGAGAGCTCGTAGAAGAGCCCGTGGAAGCGAAGGTGTGCGTCGATGCCGGCCGGGATGTCGTTCTTCTCAGTCGCCCGGTGAAGATCCTCGACGGTTTGCATCAACCGTGGCCGCTCAGGACCGCGCAGTGCTTCGGCCGAGAGTTCAGCGGCGTACGGCTCGACTCGTAGGCGGATCGAGGCGATTTCGGCGACGTCACGAGCGCTCACCTCTACGACGAACGCCCCACGGAAGGGGATCTTTACGACGAGCCCTTCCTCCTCCAGCTTGGTCAGCGCCTCGCGCAGCGGGGACCGGCTGATCCCGAGATCTGCGGCGATGTGTGCCTCACGCAGCTGGCCACCAGGAGGTACGGTCCCGTCGAGGATGGCGGCACGCAGTGTGCGGTAGACGCCGTCCGGCGTCGTCGTCCGTTGCTCCTGCCACTCGAACTTGTGGTCCAACCCGTCGCCCTCCCTGGCCATTGTCGACCACTTGGTCGTTTGTCGACTATACCTCCGCTGATTTTGCATCGACCTCATCCGTCTCGCCGGATCGCACCCGGTCTGCGGGGGGAGACCGGCCAGCGATCGACGGGCCCTTACGCCACGACGCCTCCAACTACCGTCTGCTGCCCGGGCCGTGGCCTTCCCGCGCACCACCGACCACGTGGTCGGCACCTTGGGAAGCAACGGTATCGGCAGCGTGCGAGGCGAAAGGCCGTGACAGGACTACGAGTTCACGAGGCAGCAGTGTTATGGCGCCATGCTGTCCATGCTGAAGTCGATCCCGTCCTGGCCCAGTTCCGCGAGCCATTCCTCGGAGCGCTCCGGTGTCTCGGCAGCGCGGCTCAGCCCGGGCGGGAGAGTTCCGGCAAGGACCTTGCGGATGCCCAGCGCCAGCGTGCGCGATACACACCGGGCCATCGCGCTCTCCTGTGCGTCGCCCTGCATGTCCAGCAGGTAGCGGCCCGACCAGCTGCGGCCCGCGTCCGTGCGTACGTCGAGGGAGACGGCCAGGACGACGCGGTCGCGGTCGGCGTCCGTGGTGGGGTAGCGGGCGGCCAGCTCCTGGGCGAGCTCGGCGATGCGCTCGTCGTCGCCGCGCCGGAGTTCCTCGAAGACGGGTTGCCAGGCGTCGAGCCAGCCGGAGAGGCGGAGGGTGCCGCGGATGAAGGTCTGGGGTTTCCACGCCGGAGGCAGGGCGTACTGGTCGACGAACGGGATGCTGTCGCGGTTCGGGTAGACCTCGAAGGGTTCGTCGTCCACCAGGTGGGTGCGCGTGGCTTCCCAGGGGCGGGCGGCCGTCGTCTCCGCGCCGTTCTCGATGTAGCGGGCGGGTGAGCGCAGGGCGTTGAGAACGCCTGCCGGGGCCCAACTGAAGCGGTATTTGAAGTCGTTGGGGATGGCGGGGATGCCGCCGCAGTACGAGGTGAGGCCGGCCTCGGCGGCCGTGTCGGCGCCGATCTCCGTCTGCGCGCGGGCGATGAGGCTGTGGGCGAAGAGGTGGTCGATGCCCGGGTCCAGGCCCGACTCGGTGAGGACGACGATGCCTGCCGCGGTGGCCGCGGGGACATGGTCCAGGACCGCATCGGATACGTAGCTCGAGCAGGCGAAGTGGGCCTGGTGGGCCACGCAGGTGGCCAGCAGCGGGCCGTGTTCCGGGGCCGGGAGCATGGAGACCACGATGTCGCCGGGTGCCAGTTCGGCGGCGAGTGCGGGGAGCGTGTACGCGCGGGGTTCGGCGCGGCCGGTGAGGCCGAGGGCCGAGAGGCTCTGAGCCGCCCGTTCCTCGGTGCGGTGCCACAGGCGTACGCGGTCGGCGGTGTCGCACAGCGCGGTGAGGCCGCTGCCTGTGGACAGGCCCGCGCCGATCCAGTGGACGGTGCCGGACGCGGGCACGACGGCGTTCGCATGCTCAGCCATGGTTGAACTCCCCATTCTCCAGGCCCAGTTCACGGCATGTCTCGTGGAAGCGGTCCAGGCAACGCCCCCAAGCCCCGGCCACCCCGAACTCCATCAGCTGTGGCGTCAGCAAGGCCGAGAAGTCCGTGCTCGCCTCCTCGGGCAGCAGGGACGGCAGGTTGTCGATGGCGATGAGGTCGAGGGCGGGCCGCTCGTAGAGGCGGCGTACGGGGTCCGTCCAGTCGGTGACCGTGTCGTACACCGGAAGAACGTTGTACGGGGAGCCGACGTCGCAGGTCACATCGCACACCGTGCGCAGGCTCCGGCGCGGCTCGTCCAGGTCCTTGTCGGTGAGGAAGGGGGTGACGGGGCCGGTGCTGAGCACGCAGTTGACCATCAACTCGTGGTCCAGCAGGGCCTGTCGGTCCAGTTCGCGGGTCTCGGCGAGGTCCCAGCACGTGGGGTCGAGCCGGGCCTCCATCAGCGCGGCCCGCGCGCCGCGACCGGAGCGGCCCAGTGCGCCGATCACGAGGGAGCCGAACTGGGCGTCGTCCGGGCGGGGTTGGAGGAGGGCGTCCAGTTCGTCCTTCGACGTCGGCCGCAGCGGGGCCGTCAGCCTGCCCCGGTGGTGGAGTACGGCGAGGGCGGCGCCGACATAGCCGGCCCAGTAGCCGAAGGCGGCGAGCCGGCGGCCGTTGTCGTCCACCAGGTACTCGAGGTCGAACAGCGCCCCTCCCCCGGCGACGAACCGGCGCAACAGCGTCTCGGCTCCGGGCTGCCCCTTGTAGGCGTGCCCGAAGAAGACATGCCGGTGCCGCAACTCGCCCGGTTCCTCGGGGAGTTCCTTGAGACCGACGACGACCGCGTCGAGCGGTGCGACGGTCCAGGAGTGCGGCTCGACGACACGGCACCCGGCCGCCTCGTACGCCTCGACGGGGAAGATCCGCTGCGGGGACCGCTCGACGGTCACCGTCACGCCGTTCTCGACGAGCCGCCGCGCGTCGGACGGCACGATCAGGGTGCGCCGCTCGGTCGTACGGGTCTCGTGGCGCAGCCACAGGTGGAGCTCGGTCATACGCGGTTGACCTCCGGTCGCGGGGCGTCGGCGGCGAACCCTTCGGCACGCAGCGGGGTGATGTCCACGAAGGGATCATGCCTCAGGAAGAGTTCGCGTACGACCTGGGGGCGGCGGCCCTGGTGTCCGGGATCCCGGGCCGCCGTACCCGTCAGGACCAGTGGATCACCGTGTCCAGATGCGGCAGGTGGTGGTCCATGCGCTCCCGCTTGGTGCGCAGGTAGCTGATGTTGTGCTCGCGCGGCGGTATCAACAGCGGGACGTGCTCGCTGACTTCGATGCCGTGATGCCGCAGGGCCTCGCTCTTGCGCGGGTTGTTGGAGAGCAGGCGTACGGAGGGCACGCCGAGGTCGTGCAGCATGTCCGCGGCGACGCCGTAGTCGCGGGCGTCGACCGGGAGACCGAGGGCGAGGTTCGCCTCGACCGTGTCCAGGCCCTCCGACTGGAGCTTCATGGCCTGGAGTTTGGCGAGGAGACCGATTCCTCTGCCCTCGTGGCCACGGAGGTAGAGGAGGATGCCGCGGCCCTCCGCCACAATGGTGCGCAGGGCGGTCGACAGCTGGTCGCCGCACTCGCAGTGCGTGGAGCCGAAGGCGTCTCCGGTGAGGCACTCCGAATGCAGTCGGGTGAGCGTGTCCTCCGTTCCGTCGATATCGCCGTATATGAGGGCCACTTGTTCATCCCCGCGTTCGAGGTCCAAATAGCCGACGGCGTAGAAATCTCCGTACACGGTGTGCAGTTGGAGATCCACCACACGCTGGACACCCGACTGAACGTCTGCTGCCTTGGGGCGGGCACTTCGACCGAGCACGCCTTTGCTTTCCTTCATTTTCTCCTGCATCCAATCTGCCGTTGCCGCGTTAGCCTGCTCTCGTCGGTGCCTACGGAACGAAAGGCCTCAACACCATGACCGGTTCGGGAACACAGCTGACCACCCCCGGCTTGTTGCCGCTGGACACCACGGAGGACGTGAGGGCCCGTCGGCCCGGCGTCGCCGTCCTTCCCATCGGCAGCTTCGAACAGCACGGCCCCTTTCTACCGCTGGCCACTGACACCGTCATCGCCTGCACCATCGCCCGCGAGGTCGCCGCCGCGTACCCGGTGCATCTCCTCCCTCCGCTGACCATCGCCTGCTCGCACGAACATGCCGCCTGGCCGGGGACGGTCAGTATTTCCGCGGTGACACTCCACGCGGTGGTACGGGACATAGCCGACTCGCTTCGTCGCTCGGGCATCGACGCCCTGGTACTGGTCAACGGACATGGCGGGAACTACGTGCTGGGCAATGTGGTGCAGGAGTCCGCGGGTTGCGGCACGCGCATGGCGCTGTTCCCGGCACCGGAGGACTGGGAGGAGGCGCGGCAGCGGGCCGGTGTGCGGACCTCGCTGCTCAGCGATATGCATGCCGGGGAATTGGAGACGTCCGTCCTGCTGCACGCTCATCCGGAAATGGTGCGTCCCGGATATGAGTCCTCCGACTTCCTCGCCGACGACCGACGGCATCTTCTCACCCTCGATATGTCCGCTTACACGGAGTCCGGTGTCATCGGCCGTCCTTCGCTGGCTACCGCCGAAAAAGGCAAGGAGCTGCTCGCGGGCCTGGTGGACTGCTTCGGTTCGTATTTCTCGATCCTCAGTCCGGAAGCGGCGAATTCCGCTCCGGGCGCCGAGGACGCCATGCAGAAGGGGGCCGGGCAGGACGGCACGGAGAGCAGCAAGCCCTGACCGTGGGCTGTGTCCTCCGCGTATCCCGCGTTCGCCGGTGGTGAGCGCGGGACATGGCCGTTGTGGCGCTGCGGTACGCCCTTCTCGTACGCGGGTTGAGGGCGCCGCAGGCCCATGGCCCACCTGGCGACGAGTACGCCGACGCCGGGCAGGCTCGCCACCATGCTGAGCACTCCGTAGACGACGGCGACCGAGAGGCCGGTGCTCGCGCCGAGTCCGGCGGCGCCGAAGGCCCAGGCGGTGGCGCCTTCGCGGGGGCCCCAGCCGCCCACGTTCAGCGGCAGTCCCATGGCCAGGAGGGCGAGCACCGCCAGGGGCAGCAACACGACTGGGGACGCGTCGGATCCCGCGACCCTGGCGGCGAGCAGGAACATCACGAGGTGGCCCGCCAGCACGACGGCCGACGAGACGACGACACCTGGCCAGGTGTGGCGGGCCACCAGTCCTTCACGCGCCTCGGCGAGCGCGTTGCGCAGGCGGGGCATGCGTCGCGACGAGGGCGACGAGCCCTTCAGCCGGACCGCGACCACGGCCGCGATCATCGCGGCGACCGCCAGCGCGATGGCGGACGCCTCGACGAGGTGCTGTGTCTGTGCCTGAACCGGCGAGGGCAGCGTCAGCAGGACGACCCCGCCGGCGGCCATCAGCGCCACCTGGCCCGCGACCCGTTCGAGGACGACGGCGCGTACGCCCCGGCCGAGGTCACCGGCGCTCTGCCCGTGGCGTACGGCGCGGTGCACGTCGCCGAGTACTCCGCCGGGCAGCGCCGCGTTGAGGAAAAGCGAGCGGTAGTAGTCCGCGACGGCCGGACCCAGCGGCAGCCGGATCTTCAGCCCGCGGGCCACCAGGCACCAGCGCCAGGCGCTGAACACCGTGGTGACCACGCCGATGCCGAGGGCCGCCAGCACGGTGGGCCCGTCGACCCGGCGCAGTCCGTCCACGAAGACGCCGGTGCCCATCCGCCAGACGAGGACGCTGAGAATGGCGACGCCCGCGACGGTGCCGAAGTGGGTGCGCACGGCGCGGGAGTTGATACGAGCCCAGAGCGTACGAAGAGTGCGGCGCGCGTCCGTGACCGGCTTGGGAGCCCGGGCCGCCCGTGCGCCCCGTATCGCCTGCTCGTCGCCACCGTCCAGGACCGGCCTCGGTTTCGGCTCGGCCCGGACGGCGCGTGGCTGCGCGTCGGCTGCCACCGCCTGCGCACTCATGCCGCTCCTCCCGTCGGACGGGCGAGGGCGAGGAGATCGCTGTGGTGCACGACCACCCTCAGCTCCCCCGCCGCGCACTGCGCGAGCCGCTCCCGCAGATAGGCGCCCGCGCGCTCGGCGAGTTCGGGTCGCTCCTCGACGGCCGCGCCGACCCAGCCGCGCAGCCACTCGGCCGTCAGCGCGGATTCGTCGGGGCCGAGCCGCCAGGCACTGGGGTGCACTCGTACGGTCGCGCCGTGCCGGGCGAAGGCGTCGCAGGCGATGGTGACCGCGTCGGGTCCGAGCAGGTCGCCGCGGCGCTGGTGGGCGTTGAACGCCTCGGTGATCTCGTCGTCCAGCGGATGGGCGGGCGTGAGTTCGACGCGCCCCACCACCGACAGCGTCAGCAGGGCCGGGCAGCCGGCTCCGGCACAGGCCGCCGCGAGCGCCTCGATCTGCTCGGCCGTGAGTACGTCGAGCAGGGCGGAGGCGGTCACCAGCGAGGCACCGGCCAGCGCGTCCGCCGTCAGCCGGGAGACATCGCCGCGCTGTGTCTCGACGGTGACACGGCTGCCGTCGGCGGCCGTACGGGGCGAGCCGACGGCCGCGAAGTGCAGCAGGTACGGGTCGTGGTCGTTCAGCACCCAGTGCTGGGGGCCGTCGAGCCGCGGGGCGAGCCAGCGGCCCATGGAGCCGGTGCCGCAGCCGAGGTCGTGGATGATCAGGCCGTTGGACCGGCGCTGCGGCAGGTTCGCGAGCCGGATCCGCAGCGGATCGAGGAGCTCGACCGACCGCGCGGCGGCGTCGGCGGGCTCGCGCAGCTCCAGCCACTCGGGGGCGTACCGCGTCACCTCGTCGTCGGCTTCCGTGTCGGCGCCGCGCCTGCGGTCACCCAGCCGGATCGTTCCCACCTCGGGCGCCGGGACCTTCGTCGTCGCGCGTCCGGGCGGCGTCATGCTCGTACTCACGCTGCCCCCTTCCTTTCGTCCCGCCCAAGTCGCCCCAGCACACCGGCCAGGCTCCGGGCCGTGGCGGCCCAGCCGTCCAGTGCTGCCCTGCGTCCGCGGGCGGAGGCCCGCAGCCGGCGTCGTACATCGGTGTCCGTGAACCAGCCGCGCAGTTCCGCCGCGAGTGCCGCCGCGTTCTCCGGCGGTACGAGGACGCCGGGCATCCCGCCGTCGGGCGCGCGCCCGACCGCCTCGGGGAGCCCGCCGACGTCGGTGGCCAGGACGGGGATGCCCCGGGCCAGCGCTTCGGTGACGGCCATGCCGTACGTCTCCGCGTACGAGGTCAGCACCATGAGGTCCGCGGAGGAGTAGCTCGCGTCGAGTTCGGCTCCGGCCTGCGGGCCGACGAGTTGCAGCCGGTCGCCGATGCCGTGGAGGTCGATGAGCTCCCTCAGTTCGGCGACGTAGCCGGGGTCCTGGCCCAGGCCGCCGACGCAGACGCAGCTCCAGTTCAGGTCGGTGAGGGTCGCGAGGGCCTCGACGAGGACGTGCTGCGCCTTGCGCGGGGTGACCGAGGCGACGCACAGCAGCCGCGAGACGCCGTCGGTGCCGGCGGCCAGGGGCGCGATGTCGGCGCCGGGCGCGGCGACGTGGACCCGGTCGGGGGCCAGCCCGTGGTGGGCGACCAGCCTGCGGGCCGCCCACTCGCTGGTGGCCACGATCGCGGGCACGGAGCGCAGCGTGCGGCGCTCGCGGGCGTCGAGTTCCGCCGCGAGGCCGGGGTCGAGGCCCGTCTCGTCGCCGAGCGGCAGATGGACGAGGACGACCAGGCGCAGCCGCTCGGTCTCGGCGGCGATGATCTCGGGGGCGGCGCAGGCGACGAGTCCGTCGAGGAGTACGCGGCTGCCGTCCGGGATCTCACCGAGGGTGCGGGCCAGTTCCGCGCGGGCCGCGGCTCCGGGCCGGGGCCAGCTGCCGTCGATCGCGTGCTTGTGCACCTGCCAGCCGAAGGCGGGGAGGTCGAGGCAGACCCGGGCGTCGTAGGTGTTGCCGCCGCTGGGCTTGCTCGGGTCGTCCACTGTGCCGGGCATCACGAAGTGCATGGCGCGCAGGGACATGGGGATGATGTCGGCGTGCTTGTTCACAGGGCACGCTCGTAACTCGCCCAGGCGATGTGCGACTCGTGCAGGGTGACCGTGATGCCGGACAGTCCGCGGGCGCCCTCGCCCAGCGCTCCCTTGTGCACCTTCTCCGCGAGGCGGTCGGCGATGACCTTGGCCAGGAACTCCGTGGAGGTGTTCGTGTTGGCGAAGTCGGGCTCGTTGTCGAGGTTGCGGTAGTTCAACTCGCTCACCACCCCGCCCAGTTCCTGTGTGGCCAGTCCGATGTCGACGACGATGTTGTCGTCGTCCAGCTCTGCGCGCCGGAAGGTGGCGTCCACGAGGAACGTCGCACCGTGCAGGCGCTGCGCGGGTCCGAAGACCTCCCCGCGGAAGCTGTGGGCGATCATGAGGTGATCGCGGACGGTGATGCTGAACAACGGACGACCCTCCAGGTGCGGCGCGTCTGATCCCTCTGCCGGGCGTGCCGTGTAGTACGGCAGGTCCGTTCTCCGTGTTCAGGCGGTACGGGAGGAAGTTTCGGCGGGTTTTCGTTTCTGGTTTTCGATTCTGGCGCGCCTCGGACGCGTCGTTCGGTGGACCGGTCGCCGAGCGTGGTTCCGAACCGATCCGGGGCGGTCAGACCCCTCAGTCGCCTCCTCAGTCCCCTTCAGTGTCGTACTGAACCAGGTGGCACAGCGCCTGCGTCTCACCCGCGGCGAGCGCGGCCATCGCCTCCGGCAGTTCCTCGAAGGCGCACGAGCCGGTGATCAGCGCGTCCAGGGCGGGGTCGGCGAGCAGTTCGAGCGAGAGGGCGAGCCGGTCGGCGTACGTACGGCGCCCGCTCCTGGCCGGGGACACGGTACCCACCTGGCTGCTGCGGACGACCAGGCGGCGGGAGTGGAAGGCCTCACCCAGCGGCAGGCTGACCCGCCGGTCGCCGTACCAGCTCAGCTCGAGGACGGTGCCCTCCGGGGCGAGGAGTTCGAGAGAGCGGGTGAGTCCGGCCTCGGTGGCGCTGGCGTGCACGACCAGGTCGCAGTCGCCGGCGGCGTCCGCCGGGAGCGCGAAGTCGACGCCGAGTGCTCGCGCGAGTTCGGCGCGCGCCGGGTTGGCGTCCACGAGCTGGACGCGGACGGCGGGGTACCGGGCGAGAAGGGCGGCGACACTCGCGCCGACCATCCCGGCGCCGACCACCGCGATCCGGTCGCCGATGAGCGGGGCGGCGTCCCACAGGGCGTTGACCGCGGTCTCCACGGTGCCGGCGAGGACGGCGCGCGAGGCGGGCACGGACTCGGGTAGGGGGGTCACGGCGGCGGCCGGGACCACATACCGCGTCTGATGCGGATAGAGACAGAAGACGGTCCGCCCGACGAGCGACGCCGGGCCCTCCTCCACCAGGCCCACGTTCAAGTACCCGTACTTGACCGGCCCCGGGAACTCACCCTCCTGGAACGGCGCCCGCATCGAGCCGTACTGGCTCTCGGGCACGCCGCCGCGGAAGACGAGGGTCTCGGTCCCCCGGCTCACTCCGGAGAAGAGGGTGCGCACCTGCACCTCGCCCTCGACGGGACTCGGGAGATCGACGTTCCGTATCCCTCCCTGCCCCGGAGACTCCAGCCAGAAGGCGCGCGCTGCGCGGTCCATCGGCATCTCATCCTCCTGAAATTTCGTGCTGCAATTGTGCCGCTCAGTCGTGCCCGAGCTGTGAACCTGCTGAGTCCCGCTGAACGATCCGGCGACCGTGCACGTACCGACCGTTGCGAAGCCGCGGACAACGTAAGCGGCAGTGATCGACTTTGTCATCTGGCCGGAGGATGTGCGGTGGCCCTGAACAACACGTACGACGCGAGGCTCATGCAGGTGCAGCAGGAGACGGCGGTGGGAGCGGGCGCGATGCTGCTCCTGCTGACCGTCCTCGGCACGGCGATAGGCATGGGTCCTGCGGGCTGGCTCACGGGCCTGGCCTTCGCGTTCGCCACCTGGGCCGTGCTCGCCCGCGCCCTGCACCGCACCCGCCCCCGCTCCTTCGGCCCCGCGAACCGCGTCACCCTCGGCCGCGCCACGCTCGTCGCAGGCGTCACGGCCCTGGTCGCGGACTCCTTCCAGAGCCCGCCGCCGGTCACGCTCCTGGTCGCCCTGACCGCGGTCGCGTTGATCCTCGACGCGGTCGACGGCAAGGTCGCCCGCCGCACCGGTTCCTCGACCGCGCTGGGCGCCCGCTTCGACATGGAGGTCGACGCGTTCCTGATCCTGGTGCTGAGCGTGTACGTCTCCACGCAGCTCGGCCCGTGGGTGTTGCTGATCGGCGGAATGCGGTACGCCTTCGTCGCCGCGGCCCGGTTCTTCCCTTGGCTGAACGCCGCCCTGCCCCCGAGCACAGGCCGCAAGACGGTGGCAGCACTCCAGGGCGTGGCTCTGCTGATCGCAGGCGCGCAGATCCTCCCGTACGTGGCGACCCTCGCGACGGTCGTCCTGGCACTGGGCTCGCTGGTGTGGTCGTTCGGCCGGGACATCGGGTGGCTGTGGCGGAACCGCGAGGGCCGGACGACGCCTCGCGAGACGAGCGAGCCCACCGGCGCCGAGGCCTACGCCTCCGTGTCCTCTCCGCGTCCCGTACTCGCCACGTCGGGCAAGGCAGCCGGTTCATCGCGGCTCTGACACCGCAGGGCCGTGGTCAGCCCCGGTCCTTCAGACGTCGCCGGTCCTCCTCGTCCCACTTGCGGGTGTCGCGTGGTTCGACGTACGGCTCCTCCTGTTCGGGATGGCCGCCGGCCACGGCCCGCTGCCGCGAGGTCTCGGCATCGAATTCCAGGCCCAGGAGGATCGCCAGGTTGGTGATCCAGAGCCACACCAGGAAGACGATGACGCCGGCGAACGTGCCGTAGGTCTTGTTGTACGAGGCGAAGTTGGCCACGTAGACCGCGAAGCCGCCCGAGGCGATCAGCCAGATCAGCAGGGCCAGGAAGCTGCCCGGAGTAACCCAGCGGAAGCCTCGGACCCGTGCGTTCGGAGTTGCCCAGTACAAGATCGCGATCATGATCGTGACCAGCACCACCAACACCGGCCACTTGGCGATCGACCATACAGCCAGGGCGGTGTCCCCGATGCCCAGCGCGGTGCCCACCTGACGCGCCAGACCGCCGG
Organism: Streptomyces ureilyticus; assembly: GCF_011045025.1. Lineage (GTDB taxonomy): Bacteria > Actinomycetota > Actinomycetes > Streptomycetales > Streptomycetaceae > Streptomyces > Streptomyces ureilyticus. The sequence continues at coordinate 44,927 of NZ_JAAKZX010000025.1, read as the reverse complement.
TGAAGACCACGATCAGCGCGCTGACCACCGCCAGGAACATCAGCACAACGGTCACACCGATGCGGACCGGCAGCACCTTCCACACCGGGCGGCCCTCGGGGATGTCATAGACGGCGTTGGAGGTACGGATGAACGCCGCGACGTAACCGGAGGCCGACCACACGGCCAGGACCAGACCGACGATCGCCATCACCGAGCCGATCCCGGCGTTGCCCTGCAGTTGCTGCACCGCACTCGTGATCACATCGCGTGCGGCCCCGGGCGCGAACTGGCGGGTGTTGTCCAGTACGGCGTCCGTCGCCGACCTGCCGACGATGCCGAGCAACGAGATCAGGACCAGCAGCGCCGGGAACAGCGCCAGAATCGCGTAGTAGGTCAGTGCCGCCGCCCGGTCGGTGAGCTCGTCCTTCTTGAACTCGGTCACCGTCCGGCGCAGCACCGCCCACCAGGACTTCTTCGGCAACTCCGTCGGAGCGTCCGGCGCCCGGCGCTCCACCTCCGGCGCAGGACCGTACTCTTCCGCATCCTGCGCCTGTTCCTTGTACCGGTGTTTCAGTAGCCGTGGCATAGACGCACGAGTACCCGAACCCCACGAACCAGACATCGCCCAGGTGTCAGTGCCCGTGTCCGTCCGAACCATGCTCCTCCGCGGTCGTCGGCTCCGCCGCCGGCGCACCCCCCGCGTAGACCGTGAAGGCCGCCGTACGGACCTTGCCCTCGTGCTTGAAGTCGAGGAAGAGGCGGTACGCGCCCTTGCTGGGGGCCGTTGCCGTGAAGGACACCTGAGGGCCGGGCTGCGTCTTGCCGTCGCCGGGCTCGCCGTTGGGGTGGACGTGGAGGTAGGCGAGGTCTCCTGAGCGGAGGGCGACGAGGTGGCCGTATGCGCCGAGGTAGGGCTGGAGGTTGCGTACGGGCTTGCCGTCCTTCGTGACGTTCAGCTGCAGTTCGCTGCCCGCCCCGGGGCGGAGTTCGCCGTTGAGGGTGACCTTGTAGTCGTCGACGATCGCGGTAGGGGCGGGCTTCGGCAGTTCAGCCGGCTTGTACGGGCCCGACACCGCGAGGTCGGAGCCGAGGGTCAGGCCCTCCGCGGCACCCTTGGGCTTGAAGTCGGCGAAGACGCGGTAGCCGCCCGCCTTCGGCAGCTCGACCGGGATGGACCAGGTGCCGTCGGCTGCACGGGCGGGGTGCAGGTGGCGATAGACCGTGAGGTCGCGTGAGGCGACGATGAGGTGCAGTTCCTTCTCGTGTTCGCGCTGGTACGCGGTTACGTTCCGTCCGGTGCTGTCCTTGACGATGGCGAAGCTCAGCTCGGTGGCCGCGCCGGCCTCGATGCGCGAGGTCTTCAGGTCGAGCGTGTAGCCGCCCTCGGAGGTCTGCAGCCCGCCGGGCAGTTCCGCGGCGTGCCCGCCGGCCGCTTCCCCGCCTTCGCCATGGCCGCCTCCCCCGCCCTTCTCCGCGCCCGCCGCGTGGCCGCCGTGCTGCGCGGCCTCGGCCGTCTTGTCGTCGTCGGACACCACGGGGTCGATGGCGTTGCCCACTCCGTAGGCCGTGCCGAAGGTGGCGGCGAGCGCGGCGGCGAAGGTCGTGAGCTTCAGTGCGGTGTGCATGGCGTGGTCCCTTCTGCAGGGCCGCCGCGTGCGGGCGACCGACGCTTTTCAAGATACCCCCAGGGGGTACACAGTCAAGTCGAATCAGACCTTGAATCGAATACGGGCCGGGGGTATACATGGAGACGCAGAACCTCATACCCCCTAGGGGTACTATGGAATCCACCCGACACGCCACGAGGAGCGGACATGGCCACCACCACCCCCGGCGCCGCCGAGGTCGAACTCGCCATCGGCGGCATGACCTGCGCCTCGTGCGCGGCCAGGATCGAGAAGAAGCTCAACCGCATGGACGGTGTCGAGGCGACCGTCAACTACGCCACGGAGAAGGCCAAGGTCACGTACCGGGACGAGGACGTCTCCGTCCAGGACCTGATCGCCAAGGTCGAGGCCACCGGCTACACCGCTCACGAGCCCGCACCCGTACGCCCCGAGTCCACACCCGGCGGCGAGGACGGGCCCGGCTCCGGTGCGTACGACGAACTGCGGCCGCTCCGCGAGCGCCTGATCACCGCCGTCACCCTCGCCGTGCCGGTCGTCGCGATGGCGATGATCCCGGCCCTCCAGTTCGAGTACTGGCAGTGGCTGTCCCTGACGCTGGCGGCGCCGGTCGTCACGTATGCCGCCTGGCCCTTCCATCGCGCAGCCTGGACCAATGCCCGGCACGGTGCGGCCACCATGGACACGCTGATCTCGGTCGGTACGTCGGCCGCGTTCCTGTGGTCGGTATGGGCCCTCTTCTTCGGCACGGCCGGCACGCCCGGCATGACGCACCCCTTCGAGCTGACCATCGCCCGCGGTGACGGCGCCGGGAACATCTACCTCGAAGCCGCCGCCGGAGTTACCGCCTTCATCCTCGCGGGCCGCTACTTCGAGGCCCGGTCCAAGCGGAAGGCGGGCGCGGCCCTCAGGGCGCTGCTGGAGCTCGGCGCGAAGGAGGTGACGGTGCTGCGGGCCGACGGTCGCGAACTGACCGTCTCCATCGCCGAGTTGAAGGTCGGCGACCGCTTCCTGGTGCGCCCCGGCGAGAAGATCGCCACCGACGGTGTCGTCGTCCAGGGCTCCTCCGCCGTGGACGCCTCCATGCTGACCGGCGAGTCCGTACCGGTCGAGGTCGAGGCCGGCGAAGGCGTCACCGGTGCCACGCTGAACGTCGGCGGACGGCTTGTCGTCGAGGCCACTCGTGTCGGCTCGGACACCCAGCTCGCCCGTATGGCCAAGCTGGTGGAGGACGCGCAGAACGGCAAGGCCGCCGCCCAGCGGCTCGCCGACCGGATCTCCGCGGTCTTCGTACCGGTCGTGATCGGCCTCGCCCTGGCCACCCTCGGCTTCTGGCTCGGCAACGGTTCCGGGCTGACCGCCGCCTTCACCGCCGCGGTCGCCGTCCTGATCATCGCCTGCCCGTGCGCCCTGGGGCTCGCGACACCGACGGCGCTGATGGTCGGCACCGGGCGCGGCGCGCAGCTCGGCATCCTGATCAAGGGCCCCGAGGTACTGGAGAACACGCGCAAGGTCGACACGATCGTCCTCGACAAGACCGGCACGGTGACCACCGGACGGATGACCCTGCTGGCCGTGCACGCCGCCGACGGCACCCCCGAGGACGAAGTGCTGCGGCTGGCCGGTGCGTTGGAGCACTCCTCGGAGCACCCCATCGCTAAGGCGGTGGCCGCGGGCGCCGCGCAGAAGGTCGGCGAGCTGCCCACCCCGGAGGACTTCGCGAACGTCGCGGGTCTCGGCGTTCAGGGCATCGTCGAGGGGCACGCGGTTCTGGTCGGCCGCGAGAAGTTGCTGGCCGAGTGGGAGATCCGGTTGCCCGTGAACCTGGAGCGCGCCAAGGCGGAGGCCGAGGCGGCCGGACGTACGGCGATCGCGGTCGCCTGGGACGGCGAGGCCCGTGCGGTTCTCGAGGTGGCCGACGCCGTCAAGGACACCAGCCCCGAGGCGATCACCCGGCTGCGGGCGCTCGGCCTGACCCCGATCCTGCTGACCGGCGACAACGAGGCGGTCGCGCGGTCGGTCGCCGCCGAGGTCGGCATCGACGAGGTCATCGCCGAGGTCCTCCCCCAGGACAAGGTGGACGTGGTCAAGCGCCTTCAGACAGAGGGCCGTTCGGTGGCGATGGTCGGCGACGGCGTCAACGACGCGGCCGCGCTGGCGCAGGCGGACCTGGGCCTGGCCATGGGTACGGGCACGGACGCGGCCATCGAGGCCGGCGACCTCACTCTCGTACGGGGCGATCTGCGGGCCGCGCCCGACGCGATCCGCCTCGCACGCCGCACCCTCGGCACCATCAGGTCCAACCTGTTCTGGGCCTTCGCCTACAACCTCGCCGCCCTCCCCCTCGCAGCGGCCGGCCTGCTCAACCCGATGATCGCGGGAGCGGCGATGGCGTTCTCGTCGGTCTTCGTGGTGGGCAACAGCCTGCGCCTGCGGGGGTTTCAGGCGGCGAGCTGAGACAGATACGGCTCGCTAGACCGCCATCAGCAGGAGCATCGCCGCCATCGTGCCGCCCATGCCGACATGGGCGGCCAGCGCGGCCTCGGGTGCGGCGCCGGGGCGGCGGCGGTGGGTGCCGCCCTTCACGGTCCGGGCCCGGTCCCGGACCGCGAGCGTCAGCGAGGCCAGGAAGACGACGACCGTGTCCGGCATGGCGAGCAGCCAGCGGCTCCAGTTGTGGCGGCGGCTGCCTGCGCGGCCCTCGGCGAGGCGGTGACTCGGGTTCGCGTCCCGGACCTGCGCCCACATGGACGCGGCGATCGACAACAGGAAGCAGACCGCGAGCACGACGACCACGAGACGCCAGACGGCGGCACCCGATGACGCCGATGCGCCGACATCGCCGGCAGCGGCCAGGTCGGACGACTCCGTCCCGTGACCGTGCCCCTCTACGACACTCCCGTGCCCGTGACCGTCCATGGCCTCCGTATGCGAGTGCCCTGCCGACTCCGAGCCCGCCGCCATGTGCTCCATCCCCGGCATGTGCGCCATGTGAGAGCCGCCCAGAGCGAGCACCGGCCCGGAGGACGTACTCGTCATGGCGAGCGTCATGATCACCACGCCCGCGCTGCCGACGATCAGACGCACCCAGTGCCCACCGTGCCTCCACCCGCCCTCACGCGTGTGCTTCACGGCCAGCGCGACCCCGGCGAGCCCCAGCAGCGCGAACACCACCGCCCATCCCATGCCGTACTCCGCGTACCAACTCACCGTCAGCGGCAGGGACATGGCGGCCATGCACACGCTCATCAGCAGATCGCCGCCCGCCGCGAACCGGGCCCCGCCTCTGCTGGTCACCATCCGCACCGAGCTGACCGCGGCCACAAGCCCGGCGAGCACCGCGATGGACCAGGTCAAGGCCAGGATTCCCATCGACACCTCCGCATCGACCGACTGCGGCACGTACTGGTGCCCTTAGTACGTGCCGGGGAAGCGGGCCGTCAGCCCTTGCAAGCCCTTGACAACACTTATACCCCCTAGGGGTATGATGGGCTCCATCAGGAACAAGCAGGAAAGCCAAGCAGCCAGAGGAGCAGAGTCATGGTGCAGGACATTTACGAGGTCAAGGGCATGACGTGCGACCACTGCGTCAAGGCCGTCTCCTCCGAGGTCGGCGCCCTCGACGGCGTCACGGGCGTAGAGGTCGATCTGAAGACCGGCCACGTGACCGTGTCCAGTGGCGAGCGCCTGGCCTACGACGCGGTCGCCGAGGCCGTGGACGAGGCCGGCTACGACCTGATAGGCCGCCGCGAGCAGTGAGCGGCAGGGCACGCGGCCATGCGCAGCAGCCCGGAACGGTCCCGCCCGTGTACTTCGCGTACGGGCGGGACCGTCTTTGTTGCCGGCTGCCCTCGAACCACCGTCCTTGAAGCTGCCAGCGGCCTTGGAGCCACGGGCCGGAACCCTGTCGGATACCGCGCTCGGTGCGGGATCTCCCGGCAGCGATGCCCGGCCCGGGGCATGAAGCGCGTCAGTCGTGGGCGACGACGGCGACGGGTGAGGTGGCGTGGTGCAGCACCGCGTGGGTGACGGCACCGATGTGGGCGCCGAAGGGGTTACGGCGCACGCGCCGGCCGACAACGACCAGGGAGGCGTCACGGGAGGCGTCGATCAGGAGGCCGGCGGCGCTGCCGGGGCGGGACACCTCGACGACCTCGACGTCCGGGTACTTCTGCCTCCAGGCACGCAACGCCTCGGTGAGTACGGCAGCCTTCTCGCGGGCGAACTCCTCGTGGGGCTCGAATCCGGATCCCATGGTGTAGACGGAATAGGGCGACTGGTTCCAGGCCTGGAGGACGTGCAGCTCGGTGTCGCGGTGCCGTGCCTCCTCAAAGGCGAAGGCGACCACAGCCTCGTCGGGGCTGCCTGCGGCGAGGCCGAGGACGACGGGCCGGAACGCGGTGGCGGCCGACGGGACGCCGGCGGGATCCATGGCGTGTTCGTCGGCAGACTGTTCACCGGCGCGCACGAGGACCACGGGCACCTCGGTCCGGGCGACCACGCCCTGGCCGACGGAACCGACCAGGAAGCCACCGAGCCCGCTCAGCGCGCGGGAGCCGATGACCAGCAGCTCCGCATCACGGGCGGCTTCCGCGAGTACGTCGGAGCGCGTGCCGGTACGTTGCTCGGTGCTCACCTCGACTCCGGGGTGACGCAGTCTCAGGCCCTCGGCGGCCTCGCGGGGAATCCGCTCGGTCCAGTATTGGTGGGTCTCGGCTCCGAGGAGCGACGCCTGAGCCATGCGCTCCGGCACCGGCTGCCACACATGGACCAGCTTGACCGGCAGGCCGCGCAGCTTCGCCTCGCGGGCCGCCCACTCAGCGGCTGCCAGGCTCTCGGCAGAGCCGTCGAGTCCTACGGTGATCGTGCGGGCCATGGTGTCCTCCTCTTGTGTCGGGTGATGCGGTTTCAGCGTCTCGTTCAGCGGGTTTCCGGGGCAGGGGCCACTGGTCCCGGGCACGGTCCGACCGGCCCCATCGCGGACCGGTGCGGCGGGCCCGCCGCACCGGTGGTGTTCAGCGCAGCCATCCGTTGCCGCGGACGAACGGCAGCCGGGCCCGCATCCAGTCGGCCGGGGCGCCTCCGGTCACCTTCTTGAGCCTCGCGAGCCGGCGAAGTCGTGGTGTCTCCCAGGCTCAGTTCTCGTGCTTCACGTCGGCCGGGTGGCTGAACCGTGCCTGTGCGGCCCGCCAGACATGCTCGGTCAGCAGCACGGTCGAGGCGGTGGCGAGGCAGATCGCCCACTGGGCCGGGCTGAGGGAGACGGTGTCGAAGACTCCCTGGGCGAAGGGCACCTGTACGGCGATGACCTGGAGGGTGAGGACGGCGGCCAGGCAGATCCACAGGACGCGGTTGTGCAGTTGGTGACGACCTAGGACGGGGCCGTCCTCGTTGCGCGCGGCCAGGGCGTTGCAGAGCTGGAAGAGGACGAACGTGGTGAAGGCCATGGTGGCGGCTGTCGCGGTGTCGGTGAGGTGGCGGGCGCCGGTGAAGACGGCCAGGGTGCCGGCGGCCATGACCGTGCCGGAGCGGGTGATGGCGGCCAGGCGGCGGGCGTTCAGGATGCGTTCGCCGGGTGGGCGGGGCGGACGCCGCATCACGTTGTCCCGCGGGGCATCGATGGCCAGGGCCATGGCGGGCGGCCCGTCCATGATGATGTTGACCCACAGCAGCTGGATCGCGGACATGGGGGCGGGCAGTCCGGCCAGCACGGTGGCGAGCAGGGTGAGGATGGCGCCGATGTTGGTGGACAGCTGGAAGCGGACGAACGTGACGATGTTGTCGTAGATGGAGCGGCCCTCGCGGACCGCGCGGACGATGGTGGAGAAGTCGTCGTCGGTGAGCACCATGTCGGCGGCCTCTTTGGCCACGTCAGTGCCGGTGACGCCCATCGCGACGCCGATGTGGGCGGCGCGCAGGGCAGCGGCGTCGTTGACGCCGTCCCCGGTCATGGCCACGATGTGGCCGCGCCGCGCCAGGGCGTGGACGATGGTCACCTTGTGTTCGGGGGCGACGCGGGCGAAGACGCCGATGTCGTCGATCCGGTCCGCGAGCTCCTGGTCGCTCATCCGGGCCAGTTCGGTGCCGGAGACGACGTCTCCGGTGAAGCCGAGTTCGCGGGCGATGGCGGCTGCGGTGTCAGCATGGTCCCCGGTGATCATCTTGACGGTCATACCGGCCGCCTGCGCCAAGGCAACCGCCTCGCGCGCCTGGGGGCGGGGCGGGTCGGCGATCCCGGCGATGGCGGTCAAGGTCAGCCCTGTCACCTCTTCCGGGTGGGGCCGGCCGGTGGTGGCGGTGGTGGCAGTGGCGGCGCCGAGGACGCGCAAGCCCTGGCTGCCCATCCGCCGGGCGGCGTCGGCGACCTCCCGGCGGCGCTCGGCGTCGAGGGGCGCCGGCCCGTGTTCGGTCAGGACATGGGTGCAGCGGTCCAGCAGGACGTCGACGGCTCCCTTGGCGTGGACGCGGACGCGGCCGTCGGCGTCACCGTGGAAGGTGGCCATGTACTTGGCGGCCGGATCGAAGGGCACCTCACCCGTACGCGTCATGTGCGTGCGCAGTTCGGCGTGGAGACCGGCTTTGTGGGCGAGCACGATCAGGGCGGCCTCGGTGGGGTCTCCGATGACGCCGTCCGGAGTGAGGCGGGCGTCGTTGCACAGCGCGAACGGCAACACCGCGTCGCGCACGTCCACGCCGCTCTCCCCGTTCGCGGGGAGCACGGTGCCGGTGGTGTCGTAGCCTTCGCCGGTCACCTCGTAGTCGCGTCCGGCGGCCCACAGAGCGCGGGCCGTCATCTCGTTCATGGTCAGGGTGCCGGTCTTGTCGCTGCACACCACGGTCGCGGAGCCGAGCGCCTCGACGGAGGCCAGGCGCTTGACGATGGCACCGCGGCGGGCCATGCGGTAGACGCCCAGGGCCAGGGTGAGCGCGAGGACGGCGGGCAGCCCTTCGGGGATCGCGGCGACCGCCAGGGCCACTGCCCGCAGGGCGAGGTCTGCGAGTTCCTCACCGCGCAGGAGGGACACGAGCACGTAGGCGGCCACGGCGACGCCGCTGACCAGGGCCAGACGTCGGCCCAGGCTGTCCATCTGGACCTGGAGCGGGCTGGACGGTTCCGCGCCGGTGCGCAGCGCCTCGGCGATCGCACCGACCTCGGTGCGCATCCCGGTCGCTGTGACGATCACCTCGGCGCGGCCGCGGGTCAGCGCGGTGTTCATGAAGAGCATGCCGGAGCGCTCGGCGACGGGTACGGGCTCGTCGCCGTCGGCCGCGGCGGGCGCGGTCGTCTTGGCCACGGGGTGGGACTCGCCGGTCAGCGCGGCCTCGGCGGCCTCGACCGACTCGGCGACCACCAGACGCCCGTCCGCCGGGACACGGTCGCCGGCTTCCAGAAGGACGACATCCCCGGGCACCAGTGTGCCGGCCGGGATCACCCTCACCTGACCGTCGCGGCGCACGCGCGCGGTGGGGACCAGCATCTGGCGCAGAGCCTCCAGGCTGCGCTCGGCACGGCGTTCCTGCAGGTAGCCGATGGTGGCGTTGATGAGCAGGACGACGGCGATGACGAGGGCGTCCTTGATCTCGCCGATGATTCCGGCGATGACGGCGGCGGCGAGCAGGATGCCGATCAGCCAGCTGCGGAACTGGTCCAGCAGGCGCAGCCACTGCGGCCGGCGGGCCGGTTCGGCCAGTTCGTTGGCTCCCCAGGCGGCGGCCCGCCGCTCGGCGTCCGCCGTGGCCAGGCCCGTGGCCGGGACCACGGCGAGCAAGTCCGCCACCTCGGCCGCGTCGCGTCGGTAGGCGTCGGGCTGCGAGGGCGTCTGTACCGGCAGGGGGTGGTTCCCTGCCATGGTCTGCTGAGGCACGGTCACTCCTTGCCGCGGACGACGGTGACGGGGCAGTGGGCGTGGTGCAGCAGGGCCTGGCTTACGGAGCCGAGCAGCAGGCCGGTGAAGCCGCCGCGTCCCCGGGCGCCGGCCACCACCAGCTGGGACCCCCGACTCGCGTCGATCAGAGCCGGACGGATCCGGGAGCGCACCAGGCGCCGCTCCACCGCGACCTGTGGAAAGACTTCCTGCCAGGCGGTGACCGTCTCGTCCAGCAGGTGCTGCTCGGCCTCACGGAGGTGGTCGACGTCCGCCACCATGGCGTTCAGGGGGTCGCCGGGGCCTTCGTAGGCGCGCTCGCTCCACGTGTTCCACACGTGCAGGGCCACCAGCGGCGCCTTGCGCAGTGCCGCCTCGGAAAACGCGAACTCCACCGCCGCCTCGCCGGCTTCGGAGCCGTCCACGGCCATGACCACCGCACCGGCCGGATCGGGACGGCCGCGCACCACCATCAACGGGCAGCGGCCGTGCGTTGCCAGACGCACCGCCGTCGAGCCCAGCAGCAGCCCCGAAAAGCCGCTCAGGCCCCGGCTGCCGACCACGGCCAGCGATGCCGACCGCGACTCGATCTCCAGTACCTGGAGCGCCTCCCCGGCCACCACCGACCGGGTGATGGCCGTGCCCGGCGCGACCCCGTACGCCCGTTCCTCGGCGCGGGCCAGGACTCCCTGTGTCATCGGCTCCAGACCGTGGTCGGCCGGGCTCCACGTCGGCCCACCGGTCGGCAGGTGTCCGGGGGCTTGGCCGAAGGCATGCACGATCCGCAGCGGGGCGCCACGCAGGTGCGCCTCACGGGCCGCGACGTCGACCGCCTCAAGACTGGAGGCGGAGCCGTCCACACCTACGATCACCGGATCAGTCACTGGGTTCTCCGTCCCGGAACGCCGCCGATGCGCGGCTCTTCGGCTCCTCAGCCTCGGCGCAGCCACCCTTTTGCGCCTAGGGGCCACCGGGCCGTCGCGTGGGCCACTCGGCCCTTCCGGGTCCTCCCGGGCGGTCAGGACACTGGCCGCAACCGAGCGGGTCGTACACCCGCTGTACGGGAACTTGAGCCCCCCGCGACGCCTGCCGAAGACATGGGCACGGCGGGCCGCGACCACGGGTCCGCGCGGGAGATCCGAATTGATGACTGGCGGGGAGATCCACATGGACGTCAACGAGGTGCTGCTGCCCGGCGTGGGGCTGCGGTACGAGTTCGTCAACCACGAGGGCGACCGGATCGGGGTCATCGCCCAGCGCTCGGGCGACTTCGAGCTGGTGGTCTACCCCGGTGACGACCCCGACGAGGCCCGGCCGGTGGTCCGGCTCACCCATCAGGAGGCCGACACTCTCGCCGAGATTCTCGGCGCCCCGCGCATCGCGGAGCGGTTCGCCGACCTGACTCGCGAGGTGCCCGGCCTGAGCTCCGGTCAGGTCACCGTGGGTCCGGGCAGCCCGTTCGCCGGACGCGTCCTGGGCGACACCCGGGCCCGGACCCGCACCGGCGCGTCGATCGTGGCCGTCGTCCGCGGCGAGGAGGTGATCGCCTCACCCGGGCCCGGCCAGGCCCTCCGCGCCGGTGACGTCTTGGTGGTGATCGGCACCCGCGAGGGCATCGCCGGCGTCCAGCGCATCGTCCAGGGCTGACCGGTGCACACACCCATCGCCCTGCTGCTGGAGCTGGGGGTCATCCTGACCGCGCTGAGTCTGCTCGGCACGGTCGCACGGCGCTTCGCCCTCTCTCCGGTGCCGCTGTACCTGGTGGCGGGGCTGGCGCTGGGCGACGGCGGCATCGCCCCGGTTCCCGCCGCCCGGGACTTCGTCGACGCGGGCGCCTCGATCGGCGTGATCCTCCTGCTGCTCGTCCTCGGCCTGGACTTCACCGTCCGCGAGTTCACCGTCAGCGTCCGACGTCACCGCGCTTCCGCCGTCGTCGATCTCGCCCTCAACGCCACCCCCGGCGCCGTGGCCGGCTGGCTGCTCGGTCTGGACGCGACCGGCATCCTCGCGCTCGCCGGCGCCACCTATATCTCCTCCTCCGGCATCATCGCCCGCCTGCTCGGCGACCTGCGCCGACTGGGCAACCGGGAGACCCCGGCGGTGCTGTCCGTGCTGGTGGTGGAGGACTTCGTGATGGCCGCCTACCTGCCACTGCTCGCCGTCGTCGTCTCCGGAGGTACCTGGTGGCAGGCTCTGCTAGCCGTCGCGGCCGCCATGGCGGCCGTCGTCGCGGCCATCGCCGTGTCCTGGCGCTGGGGCCACCATGTGAGCCGGATCCTGTCCCACCCCGATGCCGAGCAGGTACTGCTCCGGATCCTCGGCATCACCCTGATCGTCGCCGCGCTGGCCGAGATCATCCACGTCTCCGCCGCCGTCGGCGCCTTCCTGATCGGGCTCGCACTGACCGGAGCCGCCGCCGACCGGGCCAGAACTGTGCTCAGCCCGCTGCGCGATCTTTTCGCCGCCGTGTTCTTCCTGGCCCTCGGCATGTCCGTCGATCCGGGCGACCTGCTGCCGATGCTGCCCGCCGCCGTGGCGCTGGCGGTGGTCACCGGAGCCACCAAGCTGGCCACCGGCTGGTACGCGGCCCGCCGCGACGGCGCGGGCCGCCGCGGCGGACTGCGGGCCGGAACCGCGCTCATCGCCCGCGGCGAGTTCTCCGTCGTCATCATCGGCCTGGCCGCCCCCACGCAGGGCCGCCTCGCAGCGCTGGTCACCACCTACGTGATGCTCCTCGCCATCTGCGGCCCCGTCCTCACCCGCTTCGCCCCCACCCGGCCCGGGGCCCTCCGCCCGCCCGCACCGCGGAACAGGGCGGCGGGCCCCGGGCCGGGTGCGGTCAGTGATGCGTGCCCGCGGCCCGCACCACCGCGACAGGACAGTGGGCGTGGTGAAGCAGGGCCTGGCTGACCGAACCGAGCAACAACCCGGCGAAACCGCCGCGCCCCCGGGCACCCACCACCATCAGCTGCGCGGACCGGCTCGCGTCGATCAACGCCTCCCGCGTCCGACCGTGCACCACCCTGTGCTCCACCACCACACCCGGGTAGCGCGCCCGGTGGCCGGCGAGCGCCTCGGACAGCAAGCGCTCCTCCGCCTCGGCGAGAGCACCCGGCGGGTTCGCGTACGGCTCCGACGCGTCCTGCGGCGCGGGCAGCGGCGCATTCCACGTGGTCCAGGCATGCAGGGCCACCAGCGGTGCCTTCCGCAGCTCGGCCTCGGCGAAGGCGAACTCCACCGCCCGCTCTCCCCCGGCCGAACCGTCCACGCCCAGCACGACCGGCCCGTCCGCACTCGGCTGCTCACGGACCACCAGCACCGGACACCGGCTGTGCGCCGCAAGATGCGCCGCCGTCGACCCCACCAGCAGCCCGACGAACCCACCCATGCCCCGCGACCCCACCACCACCAGCTCGGCAGAACGCGACTGCGCCTCCAGGACCGTCAAAGGCTCACCGGTCACCACCGCGTGACTGACATCGACATCCGGCGCCGTCGCCCGCGCCCGCTCCACCGCCTCGGCCACCAGACGTTCCACCATGTTCCGGATCCCGCCCCCGGGCGGGCCCAGCGGCGATGGCTCCAATGCCACATGCATGGCCGGCCAGAGGAACGCATGCACCACGCGCAGCCCCGCTCCACGCGCCTGCGCCTCCCGTGCCGCCGCCTCCGCTGCGGCGAGACCCGACGCCGACCCGTCCACACCAACGACCACCAGACCACTCATCGTGCCTCCTACGTCCAGACGCTTTGCTCTCCCCTCCACTCCACCCCGGACACACCCTCGTTGTCATGGGGCCTAAGGGCCACTGTCAGGGCCGACCGGTCCTGTGACCGCTGTCCGGCCACCCCGGCCCTGGACATCACGGGTCGGACCGTGCCCTGTTCGGTCCGGCGCCGACCGCGCCTTGCTTTGTCCGAACATTCCCGGTGTGGCGGATACCTCAAGCCCCCGGGCGGCGCAGCGGTCGCCGGCCCGCTCGAAACACGGCCTGAGGCAACACAGCGTGTGTCCACAGAACACTGCTACGGCAGACCGGCAGGTCCGGGCCGGTCGCTCTCGTCCGGCCACACCCCCACATGGTCCGCCTCCGCCGTCAGGCGGGACCCGGCCGCGCAGTCCGTAGCGTTCCGCGTAGTCGCGTGGGCAGTCGGAGACGGCCCGTGCGGCCGAGGACCGTGTACTCCTCCGCGTCCGTGCCGTCGGGTGTGCGGAGTGTCTCCGTCGACGTACGGCCGTCGCGGATGCGGACCGTGCGGCGGACCTGGCCGGAGACGAGCGGGTCGTGGGTGACGACGAGGAGCGTTGGCCACGGGGCGGAATGCATGAGGCACGGGGCGGAACCGGAGGAATCCGGTTCCGCCCCGTGCCGTTCCGCGCTCAGCCCTGCTTCTCGCTGATGTTCACCATCCACGGGACGCCGAACCGGTCCGTACACATACCGAATACGTCGCCCCACATCTGCTTCTCCAGCGGCACGGACACCGAGCCGTCGGCGGACAGCTTCTCCCAGTAGCCGCGCAGCTCGGCGTCGTCGTCGCCGGTCAGAGCCACCGAGAAGTTGCCGCCAGGCTGCGCCTCCTGCCCCGGAGCACCGTCGGCACCCATCAGGGTAAAGCCGCTCGGAGTCTCCAGCATCCCGTGCATGATCTTGTCGGCGTCCGGCGTGTCCCCCTGCCCGAACTCGCCGTAGGTGTTCATCGCCAGCGTGCCGCCGAACACCTCCTTGTAGAACTCCAACGCCTGCCGGGCGTCACCGTTGAAGCTGAGATACGGATTGAGCTTCGAGGCCATCAAAACCTCCCTGATCGGGGAAATCGGTCAGATGCGCGCAGACTAACGCGAGGCACTGACAACGGCCCGCCAACGGCGACAGGGCTGGATGAAGCGCTGGTGACGACTGGGCGCGTACCGGCCTCAGTGCCTGCGCGGCCAGGCCACCCCTGAGATCCGAGGCCGGTCCACGATCAGCACCACCGAACGGCCTCTCGGTCAGTCCTCCAGGCGGACCGGCATCAGCATCGAGAACGTGTCCCGGGTGTCGGGACGGCGGATCGCCAAGGGCGCTGTGGGAGCGCCGAACTCCAGGACCAGTTGGTCCCTGGCTCCGGCGGCGAGCGCGTCCAGCAGGAACTCGCGGTTGACGGCGACCTGGTCCTGGCCGTCGTCACCGTCTTCGCAGATGGTCACCGTGCCGTCGTCGGTCACCTTGAGCACGCTCAGTTCGCATGACACGTCATCCGGCTTGCGCACCTCGCTCGCCCGGACGGGACCGGTCCGTACCGCCTCCTGGAAAGCCGGCACATCGACAAGGGCGCGGCGCCCAGCCGGCACGTGAACGAGGCGACGGTAGTCAGGAAAGTCGTGATCAAGGCACTGCCCGGCCGCCTGACGGCCCCCGTCCTCGGTCTCCAGCGTCACGCGGTCACCGTCCACGGCGAGTTGGACGGGCTCCTCGTCACTCAGCAGCGCTCGCATCGCATCGGCGAGCGGGGCAGGAACGATGACCTGCACACGGGTACCGCCGTGCCCGGCGGTATCCGCCCGCGCCACGGCCATCCGGTACCGGTCGGTGGCCACGACGTCGAGTGCCTCGCCCTCGATGTCGAAGAGGACACCACCGAGCATCGGCAACTCCGGGTCGGTACTGACGGCGAAACGAACGGCGTCCAACGCGGCGGCCAGCTCAAGCGCGGAGACGGACAGCTTGACGGTGGCGGTGCGGAGCGAAGTCATAGGGTTGTTCTCCCTGTGGTCGAGTAGTGCTCGGAGCGTGGAGAACTCACCGCGGGCATCGGACAGCCCCTGCTCAAGACGCCGCAGATGCGTCTGAAGGAGCTTGCGCACCAGGTCGGTGTCCGCACTGGACCAGCCGGCCAGCACCAGCCTGACGTCCGCCAACGGCATACCCGCCCGCCGCAACCGAGCCAGCAACCGAGCCTCTTCAAGCTGCTCGGGGCCATACCAGCGATAGCCACTCACCGGATCCACCCAGGCGGGCACAAGCACACCGGCACGGTCGTAAAACCGCAGGGCGCTCACGCCCAGTCCACTGTCCCGGGCCATCTCACCAATGCTGCGCATCTCGCTCTCCACACCCGGAACTCTGAGCCCTACACAAGGTCGAGGGTCAACAGACGGGCAGGCGACCCGTTTCAGGCCGTCGAGACAGATCCCACGAACCCCACGAACTGCGCCCACCCCTCACGCCCGACGGCGAAGTGAGGCCGCGCCGCGTCCTTGGAGTCCCGTACGTGGATGGCCTGTTCGGTGACGGCGACCTCTACGCAGTCGTCACCCTGGCTCCCGCTGTAACTGGACTTGAACCAGGCAAGTTCCGACGTGCTCATAGCTCTCCCCGCAGTCGCTCCAACAGGCCCCGGGAGTCTTTGGGGTTGAGGGCCTGCGAGCGCAGTGTGTCATAGCGCTGCTGGAGGAGGCTCACCTCTTTCACGTCAGCGATCAAGCGCCCGTTCTGCTGTCCCTCGCAGTACGCGAACCGCCGCCCTTCCGCCGTCTCGGCGAGCCGCACGGGGCCATCCAGACACGAGTGCAACCCACCTTCCAGCGGCACGATTTGAAGCGTCACGTTGCGCGGAGCACTGTGCTCAAGTACGTGGTCCAACGTGCCCCGCATCTGCTCCGCGTCCCCGTACCGACGCCGAAAGACATGCTCCTCGACGATGAAGCTGAAGGGGACGGTCGGCCGCTCGTACAGCATCCTCTGCCGCTCCGTCCTCACCGCGAGCAGAGCCTCCAGCCGCTCGTCCGAGACCACCGGAATCGTGCCCTCGAACACCGCCCGCGCGTACTCCTCCGACTGCAACAGCCCGGGCACCAGCCTGCACTCATACGTACACAAGCTGACCGCCAGCCTCTCCAGCCGAGCCCACCGCCGGAACCACGCCGCCAGCCCCGCCTCCCTCCGCGTAAGAAATCTCGCCGACTTCCGCAAAATGAGCTTCATTGGGCTCGCCAGCGTGCGAGGGCTGTACTTGGGGCGCGGCCGCCCTTGTACGGGCTTGGGACATCGGTACAGCCGTTGGCGCTGAGAATGATCATGGGCTTGGCCAGCAGCTTGGCGCCGGAGGGGAGGAGGACCCTCTCGGCCGATTCTGCTAGTCGCCCAGGCCCCTGGCCCAGAACTCGCTCGGGCCGTGGACGGCCTGGAGGTCGATCCCGACGCGGAGCGTGGTGCCGATGCCGGCCTGGACGGCCTGGACGACCTGGACGACCTGGTTGTAGTTCATCGCGAAGTCCTCGCGCGGCAGTTCCACGGTGGCCCGGAACGCGGCCCGTGGGCCGCCCCACGGGTCGGGACCTGTGCCGAGGTAGGCCAGGTCCAGGTCAACGACCCGGGCCGTGTTTGTTTCCTGACCGCCGACGCCGGCGCGGAGGCCGACGGCCCGGCGCGCACGCCACGGGTGGGTGGCGTTGTTGCCGGGCCGTCAGTCACTCACGCGGTCTCACTTCCCGTGCAAACCCCTGCGGCGACGTCCGCGAAGCACCAGCGCGCCGCCGGCAGCGATGACCAGCAGGCCACCGAGGGCGCTGTACGTGACAACAGCGTTGTTCGCCCCGGTGGAAGCCAGGTCGCCGGACGTGCTGTTCGGGGTCGGCTGGCCGACGCGTGCGCCGATCTCCCCCTGCGCACGGGTGCCGGTCGTGCCGGGGGCGGAGACAACCGGCGTGGGGGCGGTCGGCGTGGGGGCGGGCGTCGGCTTGTCAGCGCCAGCGGTCCCCGGCGCGGGCTTCAGCTGAAGAGTCGTGATCGAGTACGGCGGCAGCGTCTGTGCGACCGCCGTGCCCCGCTTCGCCGTCGTCAGGGCAGTGTCTCCCTTGGCATACGAAACGGTCGTGACCGCCCCTGCGGCCGGGGTGAATCCGGCGTACGAGAGCGACACCGGCGCCGCGTCCTTCGGGCTCTTGTTGATCAGCATGACGTTCAGACCGCCCTTGCTGCTCCGCACCGCGTGCACGGCGACCGACGAGTTGCGCGAGGACGACTTGACCATGGTGTCGCCAGGCTTCGCCAGTGCGGTCAGCGAGCGGATGCCCCAGTAGGTGGGGAAGGGCGTGTCGCGCGGCGGTTGGCACTTCCCCCCGGCGCAGGTTCCAGCGGAGAGCACACCCCCGTCCTGGTAGTCGGTCTGGCCGTGGACGGTGGTGGGTGCTTGGTCCGTGCCGTTGTGCAGGTTCCACCAGTCCACGTGGGTGGCGCCTTGCTCGAACCAGGTCATGTAGGTGTCCGGCGCGAACAGGGCTGCGGCCTGGCTGGTCTGGGCGGGCGAGCCGACGGCGCCGTTCTCGGTGACCGCGATCTCCACCGAAGCGGCGCGCGAGCCCGTGTACTTGGCGATCAGCGAGCGCAGCGAGGACCTGACACCGGCGATCCGGGAGGGGGTGTTCAGCAGGTCGGCAGTGGTGGTGCCGCCCGGATACCAGTGGACGATGACGAAGTCGATCGAGCGTCCCGCGATGGAGAGGACCGTGTTGTTCCAGTCGGCGGTGTCACCGGGAGCCTTCTCCGCATCCGGCCAGAAGCCGGGGGTGGTGAGCACCGCTCCGATCTTCACCTTCGGATCCACGGCCTTCATCGCCTTCGAGTAGGCGACGAGGTTCTTCCCGTACTCCTTCGGGCTCTTGTCGGCGTGGTTGTCGGTTTCCCAGCCCTTGCCGTCGCCGTAGTGCCCGTTGCCGTAGACCTCGTTGCCGATCTCCCAGTACTTCACGCCGTAACCCTTGTCGACGTTGGCGTACTTGACCCAGTCGGCGGCCTCCTGGGGGGTGCCGGAACCGTAGTTCGCGGTCAGGATCGGCTGGGCGCCGACCTTCTTCGCGGTGGCCATGAAGCGGTCGAAGTTGGTGTTGGAGGGGATCCAGCCGCTGCCGTCGCCGTAGGTGTGGGTCTTCCAGTGGTAGTCGTCCGCGCCGGAGCCGCCGGGATAGCGCAGCTGCCGAACGCCCGCGGCCTTCATCAGCGATGTCACCTTGGCGGTCCCCATGTGCTCGTCGCCGTAGCCCGTGTTGAGGCCGACACCACTGCTGGGCACCGTGCCCAGGGAGGTACCGGCATCCACACTGATGTCGACGGTCGGCGCTGCGCCCGCGCTGGGCGCCAGGGCGCCGACACCGGCCGAGGCGGCGAGCACCGCCACCGCCCCCGCGACAAAGCGCCGGCGCATCCGGCTACGGCGGGGCGTGCGACCCCAAGGCATCGGCTGCCATGCGGATCTCGGGTCGTCTGGTGACACGTGGGGCTCCGATCGGGTGTTGACACAGAGGGCGTAGCGCCGCTGACCACGGCTCGCCCTCGTCGGTACACCCCTGAGTGGCCACTCAGAGCGGAAAGGTTGCCAACTCAATCGTTTTTTTCGCCGAGACGCGGTCGCACCGTCTCACCGGACCCGGTGACCCCGTGACCCGGTGCCCCGGTGACACGCCCGGGCTCCCTTTCCACCTCGAGGCGCGGACCATCACATGCTTCCGGCCGCACACCGTCCCGCGGTGGCCGAGCGGCTGAAGCCGCACAGGAAGCACAGGAAAAGACAGACGGCGGCCGCCGCCACCGCGACGGCCCTGTTCTCGTACAGCTACCGCCAGGTGGTGTGTAGCGCTGAGTAACTACTTGGGGCTGCGGTCGCGCTGAAGTCCTGGTGCCGATCGAGGCATCGATACCGGCGTCGAGGAGGTGCGCGGTGAACGCGAACGACGTGTACTGCTCAGGTCTCCAGCGTCGATCCGGGTCTGCAGCGAGCCCAACTCCTCCGGGGCACGGGAGAACGCGATGCTCCGTTGCCGTCCGGTGACATTCGTTGCATATATGCAGCAAGAGCGCAGGGCAACGGAAGAGCACCTTGATGAGTCTTACGAGACGTCATGACCGGAAGGTTCTTGGCGGGCCGCACGAGCGCGTCCCCTCCTTCCGCATCCGGTCGTCTCGACACACAACGCATGGGGGAATCATGAACGTCCGCATCCGCGGTACCCGGCTCGCACTGACCGCGCTGGCCACCGGGGCCGCACTCACCCTGGCTGCCGCCCCGGCGATGGCTGCGGGCTCTCCCCGGTTCCTGGAACCGGGTGAGCTGCCGCCGCACCCGAAGTCGCCCTGGTACGCCGGTCCGGTCGTCGCCGGGCAGCCCGAGCACCCGCCGGTCTGCGTCGGGGAGGCGCTGCCGTCCATCTCCAGCCACCGTGAGTACTGGACCGAGTACGACACCAACGCGTTCCAGGTCACCGTGGTGGAGCGCAGTGAGCAGCGGGCCAAGGCGTTCGCCGCCCTGCTGCGCCAGAAGATCGCCGACTGTGCCGAGCGGCTCATGGAGGAGACTCCCGACCTCACGGCGACCGAGAAGAACTACGGCAAAATCGACGTCGAGGAGGGCGCGACCGTCCACGGCCTGCACACCGTCTCCGACTGGGGCTCCTCCGACGTCAGCCTGTTCTCGGTGGGCCGGGACGGCAGGACCGTGACCTACGTCCGGTGGGCCCAGATAGGCACCTTCGAACATGCGCAGGTCGCGGACTTCAAGGCGACCACGGTGACGGCTGTCAACAAGCTCTACTGAGCCCTGCCCGAGCCGCCCGTCCCGCAGAGGCGGGGCGGGCGGCTCCACCCGGCCGTCCCGAGCACCAGTCGATGCCGAGTTCCAGCGTGGAGGTGGAGACGATGACGCAGTCCCGCGCTTCGGCGAACGCGAGGGGGTGCACAGCCCTCTTCGCATGGGGGACACACGGCGGTTCAGGCCACAACTCACGCGTCAGGTCTTCGCCATTGTGCGAGGTAGCGCGTGACCGCGTCAGGCTCGGCGGCAGCGATATCGAAGCTCGGAGATGACGGCTTTCTCGCGCGCAGCGCGCTGCCGGTGGCGCGGCGCCGCGTGGTGTGGGACACCGTGCGGGAGTTCACGGCACGCCTGGCCGCCGACGGCCTGCGCACCTACCTCGACACTTGTGCGGAGGCCGCCGACCTGTTGGAGGCGGAGGGGCCGCGCTACCGGCACGTGGTGGTCGACGAGGCGCAGGACCTCCACCCGGCGCAGTGGCGCCTGCTGCGGGCCGCGGTCCCGGAACGCCCGGACGACCTGTTCATCGCGGGCGACCCGCACCAGCGCATCTATGACTCGAAGGTGTCGCTGAAGGCGGTCGGGATCAAAGTCACGGGCCGCTCGACGAAGATGCGCAAGAACTACCGCTCGACGCACGAGATCCTCAGCTGGGCCACCGGGCTCCTCATCGGCCGCCCCTTCGCGGAACTCGCCGACGACTCCCGCAACGACACCCTCCTCGGCTACCGCTCGACCCTGCACGGCAGCAGGCCGGAAACGTACGGCGCGACCGCGGAGGATGCCGAACTCGACGCCCTGGTCGCGCGGGTGCGCGGCTGGCTCGACGGCGGGGTTGCACCCGGCGAGATCGGCGTGTGCGCACGCCTCAACAGGACGTGCGAGCGGGTGGTGGAGCGGCTGAAGGCGGCGGGCGTTCCGGGGGCCCGGTTGAAGGGCGCGTCCACGGGGCGCGCGGACAAGGTGAGTGTGGGCACGATGCACGCGTTCAAGGGGCTGGAGTACCGGTGCGTCGCGGTGGTGGGGTTGCGCGACGAGGTGCTGCCGTTCCCCAAGGCGGTGACACCCGTGGAGGTGGACCGGCTGCAGCACGAGGCGGACCTGGCGGCGGAGCGGTGCCTGGTGTTCGTGGCCTGTACGCGCGCCAGGGACGGGTTGTACGTGTCGTGGTGGGGGGAACCGAGCGAGTTCCTGGTGGGAGCGGGGGTGTAGCGGCAGCAGGTACGGCCGTCTCCGCGTCCCTGTTACTGATCTCGATCATCAGGGCGCTGACCCGTGGATCGTTCGGAGATCAGTCGGTGCTGAGGCATCGGCGTGCGCTTCACCGCTTGCGGGAGCGCGGGTGCGGGTGCGGGTGCGGAATGTGGTGCGGTTCGTGGAGGTACCAGTAGCGGCCGACCAGGGCGCCGCCGAAGACGACGAAGCCGACGCCTACCAGCCAGGACGTCACTATCAGGACGGTACCGACCGCGCCGTACGAGACCGCGTTGCTCACGATGAGTGGGGAGAAGACCAGGGAGGAGAACACCCGTAGGCCGCCCAGGCCCGCCATCGTGGCGATGGCGCCCGGCAGGAGGGCGCGCCAGGAGACGCGTCCGCCCAGCAGGAAGCGCTGGCCCCACCAGAAGAAGAGCGCGCCCAGCAGCGAGGACAGTCCGATGCGGGCCCATGTGCCCAGGGCTCCCGACCCCAGGATGGTCTCGCTGTGCGCTACGGCGAAGAGGTAGGCCGTCAGCGCGACGAGCCACGCCACGCGTCTCCATACGGTGTGCCAGCGTCCGGCCGCCAGGCCCCACACCTTCTCGTAACCGGTCTGGACGCTGCCCGCGAACGGCACGCCGAAGAGCGCGAGCAGCACCACGCTCAGGACGCTGATCGTGCTGAGGACCTTGCCGGGTGCGGAGAAGAGCTCCTGTACGGCGTCGGAGGAACGCCCGGACAGTCCCATGCCGTCCACGACCCACGTGGAGAAGCCGCGCTCCTGGATAGGGGCGGCCGCCGCGACCACGATCAGCAGCGGGGCGATCGTCACCAGTCCCAGGGCCGCGAAGCCCATGGCCCGGTGCATCAGCTCCACTTCCCTGCCGCGCTGCCAGACGCGCGTACTCCTGACGTGGACGAAGCGGCCCAGTTCGCGCCTGCGGTGCCCGCGGCTGCGCACGGGCTCTACGGGTGGCACGGGTGCTGCGGGCTCCGCGGGTTCTGCAGGTTCCACAGGTTCTGCGGGTTCCACGGGCGCGCCAGGCCGGTCATGCCCGCCAGGCCCGTCGTGCCCGCCGCTCCGCTCCTCTCCGGACGGGACGCGGCCCCGCCGAACCAGGCGCAGTGGTGACACGACCCCGTGGCGCATCCGTGGTCACCTCGTCCTGTTCCCTCTGTTCCCTTGCACCGGCGTATGGGCTCGTCCCCGCACGGGCGGGCCCGTGTGCAGCGTGAGTGGCTGATTCCAGCGTGCCCCGCCCGCTCCGGATGTGCGACCGGCCCCAGGACACAGTGCTGCTCTCGTCCTCTCAGGCGTCCCGCTTGGTGAACAGGGCCCCCACAGGGCGAGCGCAGGGCGGCGCCGGAGGCGGTGAAGACCAGGCCGCCCGGGCGCGCCCCGGCTCGTACGGCTTCTCACGGCCTGCCGGCTCTTATTGCCTGCCGGCGCGTAACGGGCGTCGAGTTTCTGTTATCGGCCGTCGCTCTCTCACGTCTCCTGTGCGTCCCCCCAACCGCGACGACAAGGAATGCGCACGTGAACGTGACACCCCCCATCAGCCGCCGGAGCGTGCTGAAAGCCACGGGCACGGCAGTCGGGGCCGTCGCCATCGGTGCGACCCTCGCCCCGACTCCCGCCGGCGCGGCGGGCGCCGCCTTCGCCCACCCGGGCCTGCTGCACACCCGCGCCGACCTGGACCGTATGGCCGCCAAGGTGAAGGCGGGCGCCGAACCGTACACGGCCGGCTTCGCCAAGCTGACCGCCAACCGGCATGCGCAGAGCAGCTGGGGGGCCAACCCCCAGACCATCGTGTACCGGGGGCTGAACAGCCCCAGCCCCCAGAACTACACGATCCTCTACAACGACATCCACGCCGCCTACCAGAACGCCCTGCGCTACCACGTCAGCGGCGACACCGCGCACGCCGACACCGCCGTGGCGATCCTCAACGCCTGGTCGGCGAAGCTGACGAAAATCGACGGCGACGCCGACCGGTTCCTGGCTGCCGGAATTTACGGCTATCAGGCCGCCAACGCCGCTGAACTCGTTCGCGACCACGACGACTTCGAACTCGAGAGATTCCAGAAGACGATGCTCGACGTCTTCTGCAAGGTGAGTCAGGCATTCATCGTCGACCACAACGGCACCTACCCCAAGCACTACTGGGCCAACTGGGACCTCTGCAACCTCGCCTGCGTGATGGCCACCGGCATCTTCTGCGACGACCGGGCCAGGTTCGAGCAGGCCGTCGAGTACTTCAAGAACGGCGATGGTCTGGCCGCGGTCAAGAACGCCATCCCGGTCGTGCACGATGACGGGCTCGCCGAGTGGCATGAGGCCGGGCGCGACCAGGCGCACTCGCTGATGGGCGTCGGGCTGATGGCCACCGTCTGCGAGATGGCCTGGAACCAGGGCATCGACCTGTACGGCTACGACGACAACCGCTTCCTCAAGGGCGCTCAGTACGTGGCCAAGTGGAGCCTGGGGGGTGATGTGCCGTACACGCCCAGCACCCGCGAGAGGGGCCCGATGATCCGCCGGTCGGTGCCCGAGACCACCGCAAGGGTCGCCCCCGCCGACCCGGCCATGACGCGGCCGGTCTGGGCCATGATCGCCAACCACTACACCAAGCGGCGGGGGTTGTCCGCCACGTACCTCACCCAGGCCGCCGCCAAGGTCGCGCCCGAGGGCGGGGGCGGGGACTACGGAGGGAACAGCGGAGGATTCGACCAACTGGGCTTCGGCACACTGGCGTTCACGCGGGACAGGGCGGCGGATACGGCGGCTTCGCCCGGGTCGGCTGCGGCTGCCTCCGGCGGGGCGGGCGAGGGGGCCGGCTCAGGCTCCGGAGCGTCCCCTCAGGGTGGGACGCCGTCCACTTCCGCCTCCCCGGCGGCGGACGGCGATCTCGCCGCGACCGGGTCCGACGACATAGTCGGCTGGACCGCTGCGGCGGGTGTCACGGCGATCGCCGGCGGACTGCTGTTCCTGCGCCGCCGCGACCGGATACGGCGCGACGGCACGCAGTAGTCGGCCGACCGGGCCCGAGCGGCACCACTGCCTGCGGCCGGGCAGCCGGTGCCGCCTGCCCGGCCGTACGCAGTACCGGTCGCTGTGCGTGTCAGCCCCGGGGACCGACCACGAGGAAGGAGCGGCTGGCTCGGTATGCGGCGGTGTTCTCGGAGGGGTCGATCCAGAGTTGGAGGTTTTCCCGGTGGCGGAGGTAGCGGCCTGGGTAGTTGTACGACTCCAGGGAGAGTGACCCGGTGGCGGTACCGGAGCGGGGGCAGAAGGTGGCGTCCTTCTGGAAGAGGGCGGATCCGTCGCTGGTGTCCACCTTGATGCGGAAGGCGTAGTGCCGCAGGTATCGGCCCTTGGCGTCCCTGAGTGAGTAGCAGTCCGAGTCTGCGAGACCGGGGACGAACCTGAAAGTGGCGTCCTGTCGGGCGGCTGTGGAGCTGGTGGAGCCGACCGGAGTCAGGACACCGAAGCGGGCGGCGGCCTGGCTGACGTAGTGGCCGGGGACGTCGACCGACCGCAGGGCATGGCGCCCCGACAACCGCGCCGTGGCCGATGGGGTCGGGGTGGGCGAGGCCGACAGCGTAGGAGAGGCGGACGCGCTCGGGGCCGACCGGGCAGGAGGGGACTGCGGGGCCGCTGCGGCGGGTCGCGGGGCCGGCTCGTCCGATCGCGTGCCGGCGTACCAGGCCACTGCGGCGGCCGTGACCACCACCGCACCCGCGGTCACCGCAGCCACCGGCTTGGCGGCCAGCCGGCCGAGATGGCGCGCCACCCGCCCGGCACCGCCCGCCGCCTGCGCGCCCGCGCCCGCACCCGCTGTCGCCCCGCTCGAGCCCGCCGTTAGCGCCTTTGTCAGCACCAGCCCCGTCAGGCCGATCGGTACGGGCACCAGTGCGAAGCCGCTCAGCAGTCTCTGCGCCGGTATCAGGTCGGAGCCACGGGACGAGCACTGCGGGCAGTCGCGGACGTGGCGGGCCAGCCGCTTGCGCCACAGTGCGGCCGGCCGGCCGTCCCACGAGGTGAGCACGGCGGCCAGTTCCGGGCAGCGTGGCGCGGCGGCCACGGCCCGTACCACGGCGCGGGCGGTCTCCAGCCGTTCCTTGACCCGTTGGACGCGCACCGCGGCATGCTGGGGGGTGAGGCCGCAGGCCGCCGCCAGTTCGCCGCGGGTCAGTTCACCGGCGGCCTCCATCCACCACAGCGCGAGCACCTCGCGTTCCTCGTCCTCCAGCCAGCGGGTCGCCTCCACCACTTCGCGACGCTGGCCCGACAGCGTCAGCCGGAGGATCGCCAGATCGGCGAAGTCGGCCTGCGGATCCGCCTCATGGACGGTCTCCTCCAGTGGTGCCGCGACCGGCCGGCTCTGCCGGCTGCGCCACCGGTCGCGGACCTGCCGTATGGCGATCGCGACCAGCCACGAGCGGAAACGGTCCGGTTGTTCCAAGCCGGGCAACCCGTCCAGGACGCGCAGCATCGTCTCCTGGACCACGTCGTCGACGTCGCTGTGTCCGTCCAGCGCTCGCCCGACGATGTTGTAAACCAGCGGCAGGCTGTCCCGTATCAGCTGTTCCGACGCCTGCCGGTCCCCGGCGCGCGCAGCCACGACGACGGCCACGTCCGGCCGCTGCTGCACGTCCTGCGAAGGCACCCGTCCCCCTGTCTCATCGCCGCGCCGATGTGTCCAGAGGCGACAGTGTGCCAGGAGCGAATCCGGAGGACTCCCGTGGGTCGCACGTGGGTCGTTCGTGCGGTTGCCCCTGGCCCGCAAGAACCGGCACGCCGGGCCGACGTCTTCGCCGGTTCCTCCGCCCTTCGGGCTGCCGCACACGCCCCGGCCAACAGGCCACTGTTCTGGCGCCGCCCGCTCGGGCACACACTTCTGCGGTCGCGGTGCCCCTCCGGCCGGGTGTCCACGGTTCCGGCTCCAGAAGTGGCCGATCGGACGATGCGGACGCGTCCCGGGCCAGGGAGAAGTGTCCATTCGCCCGAGGCGGTCCTCACCCCTCGGGCGAAAGGGTCGGGGAGGGCGGACGGCACAAGTGCCGGCCGCCGTCCCCGAGCCCGGCCGGCCAGCAGTGTGCCGGCTTTCCCTTCCCGGAGGCCGCGATCACCACCGCACAGCCGCAGGTGCGCCGACGCCTGCACTCCGCCCGTCCTTCCTCCGCACTCCGCTGGTCCGCGGTCCGCCGGGGGCTGACGGCAGTCCTGTCGGCGATGGCGCTGACGCTCGCCCTGGGCCTGTGGGGCATACGCCGGCAGAACAGCATGTGGGGCGACGAGGCCGTCACGTACGAACTCGCGCAGCGCAGCCTGGCGGACATCTGGCGCACCGCACTGCACATAGACCTGGTGCACGCCCTGTACTACAGCCTCATGCACGGGCTGTTCGCCTTGTTCGGCGACGGACTGCTCACCCTGCGGCTGCCATCCGTGCCGGCGATGGCCCTCGCGGCAGCGGGCGTCGCTGTGCTGGGGCTCCGCCTGGCCGGACCGCGGGCCGGGCTGCTGGCCGGGCTGGTCTTCGCGCTGATCCCCCAGGTGCAGCTGTACGAGCAGGAGGGGCGCTCGTACGCCATGGTCTGCGCCCTGGCCACCTGGTCTACGGTCCTGCTGCTCGCGGCCGTCTCCCGCCGCACCCGGCGGTGGTGGTGGGCCGGTTATGGGGTGGTGATGCTGACCGCCTGCCTGCTCCATGAGTTCGCGGTCCTGGTCCTGCCCGCCCACGGCGTCACCCTGATCCTGTCCGGCGTCGAGCGCCGGGTGATCCGGAGGTGGGCCGGGGCCGCGGGGTGCGTGGTGGCCGGGACGCTGCCGCTCGTGGTGCTCAGTGCCTGCCAGTCGGGGCAGGTGGCGTGGATCGGCTTTCCCGACCCGACGCAGTTGCTCGGCCTGGCCGCCATGGCCCTGGTGGGCGTGTGGTGCGCCCGGCACCTTGTCCGGGGCGGACGCGGGCCGGTCCCGCTGCCCGCCCTCGCGCTGCCGATCCTCCTCCTGCCCGGCCTGCTGCTGCTCCTGTTCTCCCCGGTCAAGCCGCTGTTCGTCGACCGGTACGTCCTGTACAGCACGATCGGGTTCGCCCTGCTGCTGGGCGCCGGGCTCGCCCGGGCCCGGACCCTGCCATCACCGACGTGGCCCGCCTGGCTGGCACTGACGGCGGTGCTGGCTGCCCTGGTCCCGGTGAGCATCCACCTGCGCACCCCGGAGAGCCGCCGCGACGACGTCATCGCCATCGGCCGCGCCGTACGCGAGGCGGCAGAGCCCGGCGACGGACTGCTGTACGTTCCCGAACGCCGCCGGGTGTGGACCCAGACCCGCCCCCAGGACACCCGGAACCTGACCGACCTCGCGCTGGCGCAGGACCCCGTCTCCGCCGACAACCTGGCGGGCACCGAACTCCCCACGCGCGACATCCCCGACCGCATACGGTCCTTCCGCCGGATCATCGTGGTGCACGAGGCCAGGGCGAGCCACTGGACATGAGCCGCGGGGGACGCGCGAAACGCCGGACCCTCGACCGCTACTTCCACGAGTGCGGCACCACCACCGTGAACGGCGCACGCGTCACCGTCCACGTGCGCGACGAGGCGCCTTGCTGGGGGTGACGTGACTCTGCTTGCGGGATTGCCCGGTCTGATGCGGAGGCCGAAGCGGAGGCGGAGGCGGAGGTTCACACTACATATGTGCAAATTCTCTTGATTGCTCGTTCCCTCGGAACAGTCCTGCGTGCCCGGGCGTCTTATGGGTCAAGAGTGCAATTCACGCACAACTCACGGGGAATACGGGGGTATTCGCATGAGTGATCGTCGTTTTGCCGCGCGCGACGCGCGGATCCGGGCCGCCGAGGCGGAGTTCCAGCGCCACGTACCGGCCCACACCGCCAACGGGGAAGAGACGGACCACCCGTTCGTCGCCACCTACTCCAAGGCGTTACCGCACAACAAGTACGGAGAGGTCGACCCGGCCGCCTACCACCTGCTGCGCCGGGCACTGGCCACCGGCAGCTACGAGGACTTCGAGCGCATCCCACTCGGAGACACCCGCAAGCTGACCAACCCGCAGTCCGGACTGGCCTTCGACCCGCAGGGCCCGGACGCCCAGGCCCTGGCCATCGCTCCCGCGCCGCGTATCGACAGCGCGCGGAACTCCGCCGAGGCGGTCGAGCTGTACTGGATGGCGCTGTGCCGCGACGTGCTGTTCACCCGGTTCGGCGACAGCGAACTGGTCGCCGAGGCGGCCGTCGAACTGAGCGGTCTTTCGGACTTCCGGGCGCCCAAGCAGAACGGGCAGGTCACGCCGCAGACCCTCTTCCGCGGCGACACCCGCGGCGATCTGGTCGGGCCGTATCTCTCGCAGTTCCTGCTCAAGGACATCCCGTACGGCACGCTGCTGATCCCGCAGCGGCAGGACACCCTGGTCCGCCCGGTCGACCACATGACCACCTGGGGCGACTGGCTGGAGGTGCAGAACGGCTCCGAACCCGAGCCGGACGAGCGGGACTACGCGACGCGGCGGTACATCCAGACGCCGCGCGATCTGGCCCACTACGTGCACTTCGACGCGCTGTACGAGGCCTACCTCAACGCCACCCTCATCCTGCTGGGCCAGAACGCGCCTGCGGACGCGGGCAACCCGTACAACTTCTCCCGCAACCAGATCGGCTTCGGGACGTACGGCGGCCCGCACATCCTCTCGCTCGTCACCGAGGTGGCCACGCGGGCCCTGAAGGCGGTGTGGTTCCAGAAGTGGTACGTGCACCGTCGGCTGCGGCCGGAGGAGTTCGGCGGCCGGGTGCACCAGCAGCTGCGCGGGCAGCGCGAGTACCCGATCGACGGCGAAGTGCTGGACTCCGTCGCCGTCAAGCGGGTCTTCGAGAAGTACGGCAGCTACCTGCTTCCGCAGGCGTTCCCCGAGGGCAGCCCGACGCACCCCTCCTACGGCTCCGGACACGCCACGGTGGCGGGAGCATGCGTGACGATCCTCAAGGCGTGGTTCGACGAGTCGCACATCCTGGCCGACCCGGTGGTGCCGAGCACCGATGGCACCGCTCTGGAGCCGTACACCGGCCCGGACGCCGACGGGCTCACCGTCGGCGGCGAGCTCAACAAGGTCGCCGCCAACATCGCCACCGGCCGGAACATGGCCGGCGTGCACTGGCGTACCGACTACACCGAGGCGGTCCGGCTGGGCGAGGAGATCGCCATCGGCGTGCTGCGCGAGGCCAAGGAGTCGACGCTGGAGGACGCCGTCTTCACCCTCAGCCGCTTCGACGGCACCACCATGACCGTCTGACCTCTGCTGCCCCCAACTCAGGGGATGGTGCTGGGAGTTGACCGCGTACCGGTGTCCGCACCGGGTGACCGGCGGGCCCCTCGGGCCCGCCGGAAGCGGACGAGCACCAATGCCGTGACGACCAGGGCCGCGAGGACGAGGGCGATCACCGCGGGGCCGGCGGCGTCCAGCGGCTCGGCGATGCCGCGCTGGACGGCTCCGGCCGCGTCGATGACCGGGTCCTGGTGGGTGGGGTCGCGCTGGACGCGGATCTCGTACCAGCCGTAGTACGCGACGTACCCGCCCACGCCCAGGAGCAGTGCGCCGCCGAGCCGGGGCGCGACCGCGCCGAGGCGGCGCAGGCGGGTTACGGCCGTGGCGCGGGTGAGGGCGACGGTCAGTGAGGCGGCGCCGACGATCAGGCCCATCCCGGCGGCGTACGCGGCGAACAGGGCGATGCCTTCGCCGGTCGAGCCGCTGCGGAAGGCGGAGACGACGATGGCGAGGAACGGGGCGATGGTGCAGCCGAGGGAGGCGGTCGCGTACGCCATGCCGAAGAGCGCCATCGAGGGGAGGGAGCGGGTGACGGTCGGCGCGCGGCGCAGTTTCGGGGCCAGGGTGGGGAGTTGGCGCCCGGCGAGCAGCCAGGTGCCGGCCAGCGCCATGAGGAGCCCGAAGGCGATGGTGAACCAGGGCAGCTGCTCCTGCACCTGTCCCGCGACGGGCTGGACGGCCAGGCCGAACACGCCGAAGAGCGCGGCGAATCCGACCGTCATCGCCGCGGTGGCGGTCAGAGCCCGTCCGAGAGCGACGGTACGGCTCGGAGAGTCGTCGCCGAGTACGAGCAGCGACAGGTAGGCGGGGAGCAGAGCGAAGCCGCAGGGGTTGACGGCGGCGAGCATGCCCGCGGTCAGGGCGAGGGCCAGGGGCAGATCGGACATGGCCGGTTCAGCCGACGAGCGGGCTGACTTTGCCGGCGAGGCCCTTGCCGGCCGGGAGGCTGCCGGTGAAGACGGTCTTGCCGTCCTTGTCGAGGATCACGTAGACGCTCTGCTGGGTGATCTTGAACTTCTTCCAGACGTCTCCGGCCTCGTCGGCGAGGTTCGGGAAGGTGCCGACCCCTGTGTCGGTGACGAAGTCCTTCATGGCCTTGGTCTTGTCGAGTCCGGCCACCCCGAGCACGTGCGCCTGGCCTTCGAACTGGGCGGCGACCTTGGCGGTTTCGGGACCCTGAGCCTTGCAGGTGGGGCACCAAGGAGCCCAGAACCACAGCACGGTGGGCTTGCCCGCCAGCGTGGCCGCGTCGAACGGTTTGCCGTCCACGGTCGTACCGGTGAACCGCAGCGCCTCCGGGACCGCCCCGGCACCGGCCCCGTCCTGCGCCGGCGCGGAGGACCCGGAAGCGGGAGAGCTGGTCTTCTCCGCGGCGCTGCCGGAGGAGGCGGACTTCTCCGCACCGCAGCCGACGAGGGTGAGCGCGGTGGCGGCCAGCAGGCCGGGGAGGATCAGGCGGGCACGCATGAAGGGACAGCTCCTGATGACGGGCTCGGGACCGGGTCGGCTGAACTGTAGGCCGGGCGGCGGGCGATATGGGCCGGGGTGGGTGCTTACGGTTCGGTGACGTCAGCCTGCGTGGTCGGCGAGCCGATCTGGGGCAAGTTCGGTGACACGCCCCCGGGCCAGGCAGTGGTCCACAACGCGGCCGGTCCGCGGCGGGCGACAACGCCGCCCTGGTCGCCGCCTGTCCGCGCGCCCTCTCAGCGTTGCGGCCTGCTTCCGGGATCGGCGCCGCCGGCTCGCCGCCACTGTGCGGGGCTCGTTCCGTGCACCTTGCCGAAGGTGCGGGCGAAGTAGCCGGCGTCCGGGAAGCCCACGCGCCTGCCTATCTCGCTGATCGGCAGGTCGGTCGCCGCGAGCAAGCGCCGGGCTTGCACCATGCGCCGCTCGGTAATCCACTCCTGCACGGTACGTCCGGTCCGTCGGCGTACCGTCGAGGTGAGGTGGCCCGGGGAGATGCTGACTGCGGCGGCCACGTCGCGCAGTGACAGCGGTTGTGGGTAGCGCCGCTCGATGACCTCGAACACCTCGGCGAGCAGTGGTTCCCGGTTCTCACGCAGGTCGCCCACGACGTCGGCGGCGAGCCGGGACACCCCGACCAGCAGCAGTGTCAGGTGGGCCAGCGCGGCCTCCCGGTAGCCGTCCCGGCGTTGCGCCAGCTCCTCGTGCAGGGCCTGGATCCGGGCAGCCCACTCGGGCCGGTCCGGTTCGGGCACCCGCATCCGCAGGGCGCCGATCGCTCCGCCGCGGACGAACGGGAACAGCAGCGGGTGCGTGCGCCAGGCCAGGTGGGCGCCGGGGACGTCCGGGCCGAGCGCGTCGGCGGTGAAGAACACGCCCCAGCCGTGGGCCTGGGCCAGGTCGCTGGCGTGGACTTGGCCCATCACATCGCCGGGCGCGATGACGAACAGGTCACCGGCCTCGATCTGCCAGGTCCGCCGGCCGGTGCGCAGCAGCCCGCCGGCGGACTGGAAGTACGCCAGGCCGGGGAAGTCGTGCGCGTGCTCCTCGAAGCTGTCGGTGCTCTGCCAGCCGGTGCTCTCCCAGCCGTGCTCCAGCCGCCAGGTCGCCACGGGCAGCTCGCCGGGTGCCGGCAACAACGAGTAGGTCGCCGGCCGCTCCCGGCTGGGCGCCTTTCGCACGGTCCTCACCGTCGAATCGTCCCATTGGAGCCACGGATCGGTACAGGTCCGCAGCTTCGGACGCGGCCAGACTGATGGCATGACCGAAAAACTGTCTCAGACGCGTGCCGAGCGGGAGTACATCCCGGGCTTGGGCAAGCACTTCCTGACGCCGCTCTACGACGTGGCACACCACGTGTTCGGGCTGCGCCCGATCCACCAGGAGATGATCACGCTGGCCGACTTGCGGGACGGGCACCGGGTGCTGGACGTCGGCTGCGGCACCGGGAACCTGCTGCGGGCGACCGGTCAGCGGCACCGGAACGTGGACCTCATCGGCCTTGACCCTGACCCGCAGGCACTGGCCCGCGCCGGACGCAAAGCCCGGCGGGCGGGCCTCGTCATACGGCTGGACCGCGGGTTCGCCCAGGAACTGCCTTATGACGACGGCTCGTTCGACCGAGTCTTCTCCAGCCTGATGCTGCACCACCTGGACAGCACGTCGAAGGACGCGCTGCTGGCCGAGGTGCGCCGGGTGCTACGGCCCGACGGCCTGCTGGTCCTGGCCGACGCGGTGCTCGACGAGCACGGGCATGACCACGAGCACGGCCGAGGGCGCCGGCAGGCCGGGATGCGCGGCCGGATGCGCGAACAACTGCGCGACAACGCCGCCGACGCCGTATCGCAGCGGATCACCGCGGCCGGCTTCACCGTGGAGCCGACCCGCACCAAGGCACTGCGGATCGGCGGACGAGTCGGCATCGAGGTCGCCCGCCCCAGCGGGTCAGCCCAGAAATAGCCCGGGTTCACGGGCAGACGGCTAGCGTGCCTCGCGCCCCGGCCGCCGGGCCAACAGCCTCGGCTTGACTGCCCGCTCAGCTCTGCCCGCTCAGCTCGGCCCGCTCAGCCCTGCGCGGCGGACACCTGCGCCCTGTCCGCCGCGAGCAGCGTCGCGAACCGTGCCAACCGGGCTCCCTGGAAACGAGCGCAGTCCAGCGTGACCTCGTCCGGTGCCGTCGAGGGGAATCCCGCGGGCCACGAGGTCCCGTAGGGGTTTCCACCGGCGGCGTAGACGATGTCGTCCGTGTAGCCGAGAGGGACGATGACCGCGCCCCAGTGGTAGAAGACGTTGTTCAGCGACAGGATCGTCGACTCCTGGCCGCCGTGCTGCTCGGCCGAGGAGACGAAGGTCGTCACCGGCTTGTCCGACAGCTTCCCCTCCTGCCAGAGACCTCCGGCGGTGTCGATGAACTGCTTCAGCTGCGCCGCCGGAGCGCCGTAACGCGTCGGTGTGCCGAAGGCGTATCCGTCGGCCCACTCCAGGTCGGCGAGTTCGACGACCTCGACGGTCGATTCGGTCTCCTGCCGATGCGCGGCCCAGTCCGGATTCGCTGCTATCGCCTCGGCGGGAGCGAGTTCGGCGACCCTGCGGAGCCGTACCTCGGCGCCCGCGGATTCAGCTCCTTCGGCCACTGCCTTCGCCAGCCGATGCACGGACCCCGTAGCGCTGTAGTAGACGACCAACACGTGTGCTGACACGGAAATCCCCTTCCGAGGGATGATGCTCGATCACGAAGTAGAAGTAGGCGACTGGCGCCGGTTCACTTGTCCGGTGTGTACGAGTTCACTTGTCCGGTGTGTACGAGAGGACGGCGGTGACCGTCTTCTCCTCGGTGTTCGCTTCGATACCGGCCCAGCCGAGTTCCCGCCCCTGACCGCTGAGCTTGGAACCGCCCCACGGCAGGCGGGGGTCGAGGGGCGCCCAGCCGTTGATCGCGACAGCCCCGGCCTTCACGCGGCGAGCGACCACGTGCGCCCTGCTCACGTCGGACGTCCACAGGGTGGCGGCCAGCGCGTAATCGCTGTCGTTGGCCGTCGCGACCGCCTCGGACTCCGAGTCGAACGCGATGATCGCCCCCACGGGCCCGAAGATCTCCCGCCGGGCGATCGCCATGGTGTTGTCCACGTCGGCGAACAGTGTCGGCTCGATGAAGAACCCTTTGCCCTCGGGTCGGCCGCCCCCGGCGACCAGGCAGGCGCCGTCGTCGATTCCTGCCGCGACGTACTGGGAAACCCGCTCCAACTGCCGTGAGTTGATCAACGCGCCCATCGTGGTGCCTTCGTCGAACGGGTCGCCGACCTTGATGTCGCGGGCACGCGCCACCAGACGTTCGACGAATTCTTCGTACACGGAACGAGCGACCAGGATGCGGCTGCCCGCGGCACACACCTCGCCCTGATTGGCGAAGATTCCGACCGCCACACCCATCGCGGCTTCGTCCAGATCGGCGTCCCCGAAAACGATCTGAGGGCTCTTGCCGCCGAGTTCCAGAGTCGTACGCCGAAATCCCTTCGCGGCCGCCACTGCCACCTTGTATCCCGTCTCGGGGCTTCCCGTGAACGAGATCTTGTCTACCCCCGGGTGATCGATGAGCGCCTGGCCCGTCACGGCTCCGAGCCCCGGAAGCACACTGAACGCCCCTGCCGGGAACCCGGCTTCCTCGATCAGCGACGCGAGGAGAAGGGAGGTGAGGGGCGCGTCCTCCGGAGGCTTCAGGACGACGGCGCATCCCGCTGCGAGCGCGGGCGCGATCTTCCACGATCCGATCATGGTCGGCGAGTTCCAGGGCGTGATGGCCGCGACGACTCCGACCGGCTCGCGCACGGTGTAGCTGTGCGTGGGCCGGCCCATGTACGAGGACGTCGGGACGGAGCGGCCCTCCAGCTTGTCGGCCCAGCCGGCGAAGTACCGGAAGGCCCCGATCGCCTGGGGCAGGTCGATGGCCCGCGGCTCGAAGCCGGGCTTGCCGATGTCCAGCGACTCCAGCGTCGCGAACTCCTCGCTCCGGGCCTCGATGAGATCGGCCAGCCGGTGCAGCAGGAGCGCCCTGGCGCTTCCGTCCGTTCTCCCCCACTCACCCTCGTCCAGAGCGGACCGGGCGTGGGTTACGGCCTCGTCTACTTCCCGGGCTCCGGCGGCGGCAACGGTGGTGAGCCGTCGTTCGGTCACCGGGTCGGTCACGTCGAAGGTGTCGATGCTCTGACCGCTGCCCCATCGCCCGGCGAAGTAGGGCTCCGTCGGAACCGTGCTGACCAGCTGTTCGGCTTCTGTGCGTGCTAGCATGAGTACGATTACCGTTCTCTGTGGACGATATTCGAAACCATAGGGATGAGGGTGACGCCGGGTCAAGGGGTCGGCGCCATACGACCGTTCTGACCGGCGTGACATGATGTGCGGCACGGTTAGGCAGGAGGCGAGAGAAGATCGTGGCGGCGACCGGCGGGGAAACGTCCCTGACTCTTGACCGTGGGCTGACGGTGCTGTCCTTGCTCGCGAGGAACGCCGACGGTCTCACGGCGGCAGAGCTCGCCGAGCGGCTGAGCATCGCCCGGGCGGCCGTCTACCGTCTTCTGCGCACGCTGGAGGCGCACAGCCTCGTCGCCCGTATCGGCACGCGCTACATCCTCGGGTTCGGCGTGGCCGAATTGGCCGGGCAACTCAAACCACGGCTGCAGGCCACCGTCCTGCCGATTCTGCGACGGCTCAGCGAACAGACCAACAGCACGGCGCTGTTGAGCGTCGCCGACGGCGACCAGGCCCTGATCCTGCTGACGGCGGAGCCGCCGAACTCCACCATGCACCTCGCCATGCGGGAAGGCGCCCGGCACGCCCTGACCATCGGCGCGGACGGCATCGCCATCCTCGCCGGCAGGCCGGAGAGCGACGAGGACACCGACGACGTCCGCGAGGCCCGTCGTCGCGGCTACGCCGTCAGCGTGGGCTCGATCCAGGAAGGTGCGATCGGCATCGCGGCCCCCATCCGGGTCTCGGACTGGTCGACCGCGAGCCTCGGAGTGGTGCAACTCGGCCTCAAGCTCGTCGACGACCAGGTTCCCCGTCTGGTGACGGAGGCCGCGGGGACGGCCGCGACCCAGTTGGTCGGCGCGGCCGGCCCGGAAGCGGTCAGTCGATAGCGCCCCACGCCGGTGCGTCACCCCTGCGGGACAGCCTGAAGCCCACGCCGGTGCGTCACCCCGGCGGAACAGCCGGAAACCCGCACGCGTCCGGTGTACGGGTGCGGGCCCGGCAAGGTCACTCGCCGTGCCGGTCGCCGTCGCCCTGCTGCGGTGTGGAGTGACAGCTCTTCGCGCCATGCCCGGCCGGGGGCGGCACGTCCAACGAGGGGTTGCGGTCGAAGAACCCGACCGGCTTCAGCGCGAACCCGACGTACTCGCACGGCATGATGGGCCAGTCCTCGGGCCGTGGCAGATGCGAGGTGCCGAAGGTGTGCCAGAGCACCACGTCCGTGTCGGCCAGATCGCGCCCCTGCTCGATCCACTGGCCGATCCCGTCCCCCGGGTGCTGGTTCGGGTAGTCACCCGCCGCATGCAGTTCGTCCGGGCTGTACCGGGTCACCCACAGATGCGCCCGCGCGAACTCGGCGCGCCGCGCGAGATCGCTTTCGGGAGCGGCGAGCAGCGTCGGGCCGACGAAGGGGACCAGTTTGTAGGCGACGGGCTCGTCGAAGCGGTTGCGCACACCGGGATTGGTGATCTTCCAGCTGCGCGCGGTGAGCGGGTCGCACATCCTGCGGCCATCACGTTCGTTGGTGATCTCCGTGCGGCGGGCGACGATCGCGTTTCCGTACGGGTTGTCCGGCCCCATCGGAAGACCCACCGCGTCGACCTCCACGACCGTGTTGCGTGGCCCGTCGACTTCCATGTCCAGTCGCATGTTGAACAGGTGTTGGTGGTTCGGCGCGTCCAACTGGGGCGCCACGAGCGTTCCGTAGGCGGGTTGCTCGCCGGGAGCCACGGCCCGCGTCTGGACGATCCCGGTCAGCTTGGCTTCGAACTGGATCGTCCCGTCGAGGTAGAAGTACCAGAAGAAGCCGTACTCGTAGTTGCCGATCGTGTGGATCGACGACACGACGAGACGCCGGGAGCGCCTGACCTCCGCCTGCTCGACGTAGCGGAAGTCCCAGTGCTTCCAGAGGATTCCGTAGTCCTCCTCATGCAGACAGATGGCGTTGGTGATGGTGTGCGGGGTGCCCGACTCGTCGGAGAGCACGGCGTCGAGGTACCGGATCTCCCCGAGGCAGTCGCATCCGAGACTGAGCGAACCGACTGTCTTTCCCAGGCTGTATTCGCCCGCGTCGAAGACGTTCCGGAAGTAGAAGTCGTCGCTGGTGTCGCCGTAGGGCACCACCATCTCGCTGATCCCGGCCCGGTGCACGATCGAGCGCCGACGGCCCTCGTCCAGGTAGGAGACATCGCTGATGACGAGGCCCTCCACCACGTCGATGTGGGCGTGCAGCCGCCATCGCTGCCACTCGATGACATTGCCGGACACCGTGAAGGAGGGTCCTTCCGGCTGCGTGATCTCGATGGGGCGGAGGTCGTCGCGCAGCGGTCCCACGCTGCCCGAGTCGTAGTTCCCGCTCTCCGGCGGAAGCGGCAGCGGATCCCCCTCCGAGATGGCCACCACCGAACGGCTGTCGCAGTCGATGACGAAGACGAGGTTCCCTACGGGCCTGGCGTAGCCGTTGTCCTCGGTGAAGTGCCGGACGTACGCGGTCGAGCGGATCACGCGTCGTCGCGCGTCCACACCCTCGATCGGCAGGGTGCCGGTGGACCAGGGGTCGAACTGCACTTGCGAGAGGTCGTCGACTCCGTGCCGTGCCAGGGCCTCCACGGCGGCCGGGTCGTTCTTGATGATCTCGTCGAGCGCCATCAACTCGTCGATCATGATGGGCGGTTGCAGGCCCGGGAGGTGCTTGAAGGAGACCAGGCTGTCGTCCGTGAGATCGACCCGGGCCTCGAACATGGCACTGGCCTCGGGGTCGTAGACGACGAGGAAGGCCACGCGGGGGATCGGGCGCGAGGGGTCGTACGCCCGCACCTGCTCCTTGTCCGGGAGGTCCAGCCGCACCAGGGGGAACTTCATCGCCCCCCGCTGAGAATGGCCGGCACGCACCACACCGACGGCCTTTTCTATTTCCTCGGCGGTCAGCGGATCGTACGGGTGCGCCGTGGTGGTGGTCGTGGTGGTGGTCACTGCCTTTCCTCCTGATGGCATGGGGGATGAAGGGTGAGGTGAGTGGTGGTCCGGGGCGTCGTCACAGTGGGGTCACTTCACTGGTGTCTTCCGCCGCCTGGTCCGTCAAGGGTTCTCCCGTACGGGACGACCGGCCGAGCGCGAAGAAGGACCAGACCGCACCCAGTGCCACCCACACGAGCAAAGCCCAGGGAACGGTGTTGAGAGGGCTGGCCGCCTGGTAGACCGCGCCGAACACAGCGCCGGCGGCCACTGCTACACCGGTGCTTCCGGCGATGAGCAGTTTGGTGCGGCTGACATGGTTCCAGAGGCCCTTCACACCCGCGGCACCGACGACGAGATACATGATCGCCATGCCTGTTCCGCCGAAGCCGGCCATCCAGCCGAACGCCGACGACCATCGCGGCTGCCCGGCCGCCTCGCCGAACATCCGGTCGCCCGCCAGGTGCACACCGATGATGGCGACGCACGAAACGGCGCCCAGGAGCGCGGCGCCCCACACAGGGGTACGGAACCGGTGGTGCAGAACAGCCAGCTTCGACGGCAGCCGGCCACTGCGGGCCATCGAGAGCATTCCCCGAGTCGATGCGACGCCGATTCCGATCGCGACCGCGAGGATGTCGAGAATGATCAGGACCGCCAGGATGTTTCCGAACGCGGCAGAGCCGAACTCCTCACCGTACGAGAGCTTCTCCAGCGGGAAGACACTGTTCTTCCACGCGTCCGCGTCGAGGCCAAAACCCATGACCTGCGCGTAGGCCACCACCACGTAATAGACCCCGACGATGATCAACGAGAGCATGACCGCCCGCGGCACATGGCGTTTGGGATCCGAGGTCTCCTCAGCGAGGTTGGCCGCCGACTCGAACCCGATGAACATGTTGATGCCGTACAGCACGCCGAAGAGCAGATTAAGACCCCCTACGGCGAAGGGGTTGAAGGGTTCGGCGGACCAGCTCTCGCCGTTCTGGCCGCCGCGGAAGATGATGACCAGCGAGAAAGCGAGGACGACGATCATGGCGCCCAGGGCGAGGATGAGCTGCGCCCGGATCGAGACGTGAACGCCGACCACGAGAATCGTCGAGGTGACGGCGGCGTACATCAGGGACAGCGGCCACCACGGCACGTCCACGGACAGGGCGCTCTTGAGCCACGTCTGCGTGAGTCCGCCGAGGACGAGGTACGTCGAGGCTCCTAGAACCAACATGGCTCCGTAGTAGAGCCATCCGGCGATCACGCCGGTGCGAGGTCCGGCGCTGTCACTCACGTATTCGTAGAGAGAGCCGCACAGATGGATGCGCTTCGCGTACTGGGCGATGATCCATCCCACGCCGCACATGCCGATACCGGCGATGAGGATCGCGACCGGGGTGGCGACGCCGGCGCCGCGTCCCGTGGCCGACAGGCCCACGACCAGGGGCAGGAGGGCCGCGACCGAGAAGACCGGTCCCATGAAGCCGAGTGATTGAGTGAGGACGCCGATCAGGGACAGGCGGCCGTGGGCCAGGGTGGTGCGATCAGGGCTTGTCATCCCGATCAGCCTCCAGTTTCACCACTGTGCGATATTCGTACGCGCTGTACGTTTGTTGAGAGCACATCGTGTTGTGGCTCGTGGCGGGTGTCAAGGCCCGGCGGACACAAATGCGGCCGCCCCCGCCGAAGTGCTTCGGCAGGGGCGGCGGTTGACCAGCGAGGAACGCGGGATGGGCGGCTCTAGCGCGGACCCAGCAAGAACGCTCGGGCCGCTCGCGCGGCGGAGACCACTTCCGGTGTGGCCTCGTCGACGCGGTCCTGCCGGTGCGAGACGAACATGACGCAGGCGTCCAGTACGTCTCCGTCGCGGGCCAGCGGAGCGGCGACCGCGTGGGCTCCCGGTTCCACCGCGCCGTGACTGGTGACCCAGCCCTTGCGACGGGCCTCACGGACGGCGTCCGAGTCGTCGCCAGAAGGCGCTCGTCCGGCCCGGATCGCGCACGGGGCGGCCCCCCGGTCCAGCGGCTGGCGAGACCCCTTGCGGTAGGCGAGGTGATAGTCGGCGTCCTGGGGAACCGCCGTGGCCACGGCGACGACACAGTCCGGTTCCGGGAAGAACAGGATCGCCGTACCGCCGTACCGGTCCGCGAGCTGTTGCAGCAGTGGCTGGATGAACTCCGCGAGGGTGGGCCGCGAAGTGCCCGCCAGCGTGTGCAGTTCTCCCCCGGGTACGTACGCGCCGTCCGCGCTCTTGGCCAGGAATCCCTCCGCGGCCAGCGTGCCCGCGAGGCGGTGCACGACCGTCCGGTGCAGCCCCGTCCGGGCTGCGATCTCG
This sequence comes from Streptomyces ureilyticus, assembly GCF_011045025.1. Classification (GTDB taxonomy): domain Bacteria; phylum Actinomycetota; class Actinomycetes; order Streptomycetales; family Streptomycetaceae; genus Streptomyces; species Streptomyces ureilyticus. The sequence goes on along the minus strand of NZ_JAAKZX010000025.1, from coordinate 4,352 downwards.
GCGACCGTCAGGCCACGGGGCTGGTGAGCGACGGCCCGTAGAACGGCCAGGCCTCTGACGAGCGTCTGCGACGGCGGCTGGCTGGGGCGCTTCGCCTTCTCTTCGGGTCCGTCACCCGCGCCGCCCTCCGCGTCGTTCGCGGCCTCTGCCCGCACGCCGCCTACCGCCTTCCCGGTTCCGCTCACGCGTTCAGCGTATGGCACGGGTCTGTTGGCTCCGGGGGTTGACGCCGGAGCCGCACCACGCCAATGCTGTGCACTATACGCACGGACGGTGCGCATAGTGCACGGAGGAATGTCCATGACCCACGCCACCACCGTCTGGCAGGCGAACCGGTCCGGCGGCCTGACCGGGGCCGAGGCCCTGGTCGAGACCTCGCTCGCCGCCGGAGTGGACGTCTGCTTCGCCAACCCGGGGACCACGGAGATGCCCCTGGTCGCCGCCTTGGACTCGGTTCCCGGCACCCGCGCGGTGCTCGGGCTCTTCGAGGGTGTCTGCACCGGCGCGGCCGACGGCTACGCCCGGATCGCCGGCCGGCCGGCGATGACGCTGCTGCACCTGGGCCCCGGTTTCGCCAACGGCATCGCGAACCTGCACAACGCACGACGGGCCCACTCCCCCGTCTTCAACGTCATCGGAGATCACGCCAGTTGGCATCTCGTTCATGACGCTCCGCTGACCTCGGACATCGTCTCGCTCGCGAGCCCCGTCTCCGGCTGGGTCGGCACCGCCGCCTCCGGCGCGGGCCTCGCCCAGCTCACCGCCCGCGCCGTCGCGGCCGCCACCGCCGCGCCCGGCTGCGGGGCCACGCTCATCGCCCCGGCCGACTTCCAGCAGGAAGTGCTCAAGGCCCCCGTGGACGTCGAGTTGCCCCGGCCCCGGAGCCGGCCGGAAGTGGCGGTGGACGTCATCGACGCGATCGCCAAGCGGCTGCGTGCCGGCGAGCGGGCTGTCCTTCTGCTGGGCGGTGCGGCACTCGATGAGCGCGGCCAAAGGGCGGCGGCCCGGATCGCCTCCGCCACCGGGGCCGTCCTGTACAGCGAGACCTTCCCGGCCGCCGCCGAGCGCGGTGGCGGCCTTCCCGACCTGGACCGGCTCCCGTATTTCCCGGAGAAGGCGATCGAGGCCCTCGCCGGGGCTCAACTGGTCGTGCTGGCCGGTGCGTTGGAGCCTGTGTCGTACTTCGGCTACGAAGGGGTTCCCAGCCTGCTGGCTCCCTACGGCACCGTGGAGGTGCTGAGCACCCCGGAGGAGGACGGCGCACTCGCGCTCGAAGCCCTCGCGGACGCGCTCGGTGCTCCCGAACCGGCCCCACAGCGGCCCCGCCCGGACGACGAAGGACTCCCGGACGGAGCGCTCACGCCGCAGTCGGTCGGCCGGATCGTGGCCCGGCTCCTGCCCGAACACGCCATCGTCTCGGTCGAGGGCGGCACCTGCGGCTACCCCTTCTTCACCGCGTCGTCGCGCGCCGCCCGCCACACCACCCTCACCAACACCGGCGGAGCCATCGGCCAGGGCCTGCCCGCCGCTGCCGGCGCCGCGATCGCCGCACCCGGCCGCAAGGTCGTCGCCCTGCAGTCCGACGGAAGCGCGCAGTACACCATCCAGTCGCTGTGGACGATGGCCCGCGAGCAGCTGCCCGTCGTCACCCTCATCGCCTCCAACCGCGCCTACAACGTACTGCGCACCGAACTCGGCCGGCACGGACAGAGCCGGCCAGGGCCCAACGCGATGGCGCTCACCAGCCTGGACGAACCGGCCTTCGACTGGCCCGCGCTGGCCCGGGGTTACGGCGTTCCCGGCACCCGGGTGGAGACGGGCGAGGCGCTGCGGCGCGAACTCGGCCGTGCGCTAGCCGCCGACGGCCCTCAGCTCATCGAGATGGCCCTGTGAGAGGAGCCACCATGCACAGCGCAGCAGCCCCGGTCACCGGCGCGGCGGAAGCGGTCACTCGCTTCCTGGCCGAACCGCGGACCATGTTCATCGGCGGCCACTGGGTCGGGGCCCTGAGCGGCCGCTCGTTCGAGAGCGTCGACCCCGCCACCGGTACCGTGCTCACCGCCGTTCCCGACGGCGACGCCGCCGACGTCGACCGGGCCGTCACCGCGGCGCGCCGTGCCTTCGACGACCCCGGCTGGCGTCGGATGAGCCCCATGGAGCGGGGCGCGCTGCTGAACCGCATCGCCGACGTCATCGAGGCGCATGCCGAGGAACTGGCCCTGCTGGAGTCACACGACAACGGCAAGCCGGTCTCGGTGGCGCGGGCCGTGGACGTGGGCACCAGCGTCAAACTCTTCCGGTACTTCGCGGGCTGGCCGAGCAAGCTGGAAGGCAGCACGATCCCCGTGTCGCCGCGCGGCGGGCTGCGGGTGCTGAACTACACCACACGTCAGCCGGTGGGCGTGGCCGGTCTGATCGTGCCGTGGAACTTCCCCGTGTCGATGGCCTGTTGGAAGCTCGCGCCCGCCCTGGCCACCGGCTGCACGGTCGTCCTCAAGCCGGCCGAGGAGACCCCGCTGTCCACGCTGCGGCTCGCCGAGCTGCTCCAGGAGGCGGGGGTGCCGGACGGCGTCGTCAATGTCGTCACCGGGCGCGGTGCCACGGCGGGCGCCGCCCTCGCCGCGCACGACGGAGTCGACAAGATCGCTTTCACCGGGTCCACCGAGACGGGCCGCGCCATCGTCCGTGCCGCCGCCGGGAACCTGAAGAAGGTCTCCCTCGAACTCGGCGGCAAGTCCCCGAACATCGTGCTTCCCGACGCCGATCCGCAGGCCGTCGCCGAGGCCGCCGCCCAGGCCGTCTTCTTCAACCAGGGCCAGGTCTGCACGGCCGGCTCCCGGCTGTACGTACACCGCAAGATCTTCGACGAGGTGCTGGACGCCGTCGCGGAGCGCGCCCGCGGCATCGTCGTGGGGCCCGGCAGCGACCCGGCCACCGAGATGGGGCCGCTGGTCTCCGCGAGACATCACGAGAGGGTCGCCGGGTTCATCGCCGCCGGCCGGGAGCAGGGTGCCCGGCTGGCCGCGGGCGGCGGGCGGCCCGACCTCGACGCGCCGTACGACGGCGGCTTCTTCGTCCAGCCGACGGTGTTCGTGGCGCCCGACGACGGCCTGCGCATCGTCCAGGAAGAGATCTTCGGTCCCGTACTGGCGGCGATGAGCTGGGACGACGTGGACGATCTGGTCGAGCGTGCCAACGACTCGCCCTTCGGACTCTCGGCCGGCATCTGGACCTCCGACCTGGGCCATGCCCACCGCATCGCGGACGAACTGCAGGCGGGCACGGTGTGGATCAACTGCTACAACCTCACGGATCCCGCGTCGCCCTTCGGCGGGTTCAAGCAGTCCGGCTGGGGCCGGGAGATGGGCCGGACCGTGCTCGACCACTACACCGAGGTCAAGAGCGTCTGGGTCAACCTCAGCTGACGTCCGAAGGCCCTTGTCGCCGAAGGCTCTTGTCGCCGCAACACCCTGTCGCTGAAGCCCCTTGTCGCTGAAGCCCCTTATTGCCCATCACCTCTGTGGGAGACACGCATGCACCTGGAACTGGGCGGCAGGACCGCCATCGTCACCGGCGGCAGCCTGGGCATCGGCAAAGCCACCGCCCGCGAACTCGCCGCCGAGGGCGCGACCGTCGTCATCACCGCCCGTCGGCTGCCCCTGCTGGAACGCACCGCCAAGGAACTCGAGGCCGAGACCGGCGGCCGCGTCGTTCCCTACACCTCGGACACCAACGACACCGAGTCCGTACGCGCCATGGTGCGGCGTGTGGCCGACGACCTCGGGCGGATCGACATCCTCGTCAACGGCGCGGCCGCCCCTTCCGGGCTGGTCCGCAACTCGGTCGAGGAAGCCGACCCCGAACTGCTGCTGGCCGACATCAACACCAAGGTCGTCGGCTACTTCCGCTGCGCGCAGGCCGTCACCCCGCACATGAAGGCGGGCGGCTACGGCCGCATCATCAACATCGGCGGACTGACCGGGCGTTCCAGCCACGCGCTCTCCGGCCTGCGCAACGTCGCGATCGTCCACATGACCAAGGCCCTCTCCGACCAGCTCGGCCCGTCCGGCATCACCGTCAACACCCTGCATCCCGGTGTGGTGGAGACCGAGCACATCCACGAGCTCTACGAGAAGGAGGCCGCCAAGCGCGGCATCACCGCGGCCGAGGTCGAGGCGGACTTCATCGCCCGCACACCGATCCGCCGGGTTCTGGAGGCGGACGAGATCGCCCAGGCCGTCTGCTTCCTCGCCTCCCCCAGGGCCGCCGCGATCACCGGCGAGTCCCTGGGCATCGACGGCGGTCTCACGCGCGGCATCTTCCTCTAGCCCACGGCCACCACCCCCTCACCC
>NZ_JAAKZX010000259.1 GCF_011045025.1 Streptomyces ureilyticus | reverse complement strand
CGCCTCCCCCACTCCCTCCTCCTAACCCGTTTTGCCGATACCCCCCGACTCCCATATGCTGCTGACGTCCCCGACGCGCCGTGAGGCGCCCAGGCAGGCCCCAGCCCTCATCGTCTAGCGGCCTAGGACGCCGCCCTTTCAAGGCGGTAGCACGGGTTCGAATCCCGTTGGGGGCACATACAGCCACGGCACGTTCAGCCGCCTTGTGGGCAAGATTGACAGCGAATCGCAAGGAATCGTCGACGGCTGCGATCACTTCTTGGACAATAACCAACAGATCGCTTCGGCACCGCCGGCCTCACGGAAGGTGCCTTCAGGCCGTTAATCGCTGCCTCGTCGACCCAAGCCGGTCCCAGTGAACCGTCTGCCGCGCGCACACGTCGTGCGCACGCAGGCGATGCCTGATCGACGATCCGACACACGCTCTGATCGTCGATCCGACACGAGCCCGACTTGAGAGGCATGTATGCGCAGACGACCACTTCTCCTAGTTCTCTTACTGGTCATCGTCGGTGTGGCAGCCACAATCCCGGCGATCCAGTCCGCTTCCCGTGGCTCCGGCGAGAGCATCGCCGAGGCGCCGGCCGCTGCCGCCGGCGATGCCGAGCACACCGTCACTTTGCAGAACAAGACGGACGAGCGTATCTGGGTCGGCAGCTCGGCCAGCGCCGACGGCTCGGCCCCGCTCACCGGGCTGCCGACGCTTGACCCGGGCCAGTCCGCCAAGATCACCATCCCCGAGAACTCGGGCGCCGGGCACTGGCGCGGCACGCTCTTCCCCCGCAAGGGCTGCACCGGTGAGGAAGGCAGCACGTTCCACTGCGCCGTCGGTGACTGCGGGCCGTACGCCGACCGGTGCTCCACCGGGGAACAGCCCACCAGCCTCGCCGAGTTCAACTTCGATACGCGCGACGCAGCGGCACCCTGGTACGACGTCAGCTACGTCAACGCCGTATCGACGCCCATCACCATCACCCCCGACGGTGTGCCGCCGCCCGAGGACGGCGGGGAGTGCGCCGAGGTGGGCTGCGCCACTGATCTGCTGGCCGCCTGCCCGCCCGAGAACCTGACCAAGGACCAGGCCACGGGCAAGCCGCTGGTGTGCGTCAACCCGAACCGGGACGCGAAGACCGCCTACAGCGATGCGCTCGCCCAGAAGTGCCCCAAGGCCTACTCGTGGTCCAAGCACGACGCCGAATCGGGCAACCAGGTCATGCGTCAGTGCAGCAAGTGCAAGGGCATGACCGTCACCTTCCATGGAAACGGCACTCCCGAGAACCCCAACCCCAACCCGAGCCCCGACCCCACTCCCAGCGACCCGAACCCCGGCGACCCCGCGCCCGCGGTCGGCAAGAAGGGAATCAACCTCAACCCCTTCGACGGCGCCGACAAGGCGCTGGCCGAGTCCGGCGCGTCCTGGTACCACAACTGGGCCTCCTCCACCGGCGAGGTCGCCAAGCCGGAAGGCGTCGAGTTCGTCCCGACGATCTGGGGCCCCGAGTCGGTCAACGACGCCGAGCTGGGCAAGGCCAAGCAGGAAGGCAAGAACCTCCTCACCTTCAACGAGCCCGACCTGCCCAGCCAGGCCAACATGACCCCCGAACAGGCCCTGGATCTGTGGCCCCAACTGGAGAAGACCGGCCTGCCCCTCGGAGCCCCGGCGGTGGCCACCGACGCCGACAAACCCGACAGCTGGCTGGACCGCTTCATGAAGGGATCCGCCGAACGTGGCCTGCGGGTCGACTTCATCCCCGTGCACTGGTACGGCTCCGGCTTCGGCCCGGCAGCCACCGACCAGCTCGCCGGCTACTTGCAGCGCATCCACGAGCGCTACAAGAAGCCGATCTGGCTGACCGAGTACGGCCTCATCGACTTCTCCCAGGGCAAACCCCGCTACCCCAACGAGCAGGAACAGACCGCCTTCATCAAGTCGTCGGCGACGATGCTGGAGAGCCTGGACTTCGTGCAGCGGTACGCGTGGTTCACCCTCGGCACCAAGACCAGCCCGACCGGCCTCTACGACGGTACGAACCCGACCGCCAACGGCCGTGCGTACCGCGAGGCGGGCTGAGCCACATCGGTCCCATATGAGGGGCCCTGACTCGTAGACAGCAACGACAGTAACGGGCCAGGAAGCGGGCCGCGCCGGAAAGCCGGCGCGGCCCGTGGCATTGGCGGACTTGATGGACTGCGGCAGGTGGAATGAGCCGACATCGACATCGACATCGAGTGTTGAACCGTCTCATCGAGAACGCAAAAATTGCACACTCGCCCACAAGCACCGAAAGAGTACGACCTTGGTGCGCCACGTGATCGAAGAGCTGGGGTGGGTCGCTTTGCTGGGCTAACGGCCGGGGCCGGGGCCTTTGCCCCTCTGCGGGTTGCCGGGCTGCTGGACCGCCGGCCGAGATAGATCGGAGCCTTTGGACGGCGTGTCATTCGTATCGGTCGACCTGTAAGTTGCGCGGACCTCTAGGCCTACAAGCTCCATGCCCTGGGCGCCGAGCAGGGAGTGAGGGGCCGCCGATGACGGGGAAACCGGAGTGTCCGACGAATTCGCCATGCGTAGGTTTCCTTCGGCGAAGTGTGGTGCGTAATTTGTAATCCCGTCAAGATTCCTGATACTGGGGCTGAATTGAAAGCTCGACTCCTGTGTCGCTTCCGGAGCCCCCGGCGCGCCTAGTCGTGCGGGAATAGGGTCAACTCCCGCGGCCTTCGACATCCTCCTTTCGATTTCCGCCAACGCTTCCGTGGCACGGTCTAGCTCCCCCGAAATGCTTTTGGCCGCAGCTAGGTGATCAGTTTCACTCCCGCCCGCAAGGCTGACCGTGAACCCGGCCTCAACACGATCACCTTCCGTACGGACCTGGGACGCCTCGTCAGCTTGCTGCGCCGAGCGCACAAAGCGCTCGGCCACCGTCTCGGCTTGCGGCTCCGGACCGACCGACCCCAGCACTTGGCCCAACGCGGTCCGACGTTCCGCTTCCTGAGCCCACGCCGCCCGCTCAGCCTCGGCCAGCTGCTCCGGACCGACCGACCCCAGCACTTGGCCCAACGCGGTCCGACGTTCCGCTTCCTGAGCCCACGCCGCCCGCTCAGCCTCGGCCAGCTGCTCCGGACCGACCGACCCCAGCGCTTGGCCCAACGCGGTCCGACGTTCCGCTTCCAACGCCGTGGCCCGCTCGGCCTGACTGGGGGTGTCGAACTGCATCTCCTTGGCTGCCGCGTCGAAAATCTCCCTTGTCTGCGCGTTGCTCGCGTACTTCGCGACAGTCGGGAACTTCTCGGGATGTGCGTCGAATTGCTGCCGGAGGTTGTCATCCGTCCTGAGCCGTTTCAGAACCGCATCCTCGAAGGCTTCTCGAGCGAGATGCGGAAGTTCGCGGACCCGCTCTTCGAGGCGTCCCATCCTCCGACTTACCGGCTTCCAGGTGTCGGCCTGCGCGCGTTGCTCACCCATCGTCGCCGGGTCGGGCGCCGTCCGCTCCACAGCCGGGCGGGGCTCCGGCCGGGCCTCGGTCTGGCCGAATCCGTCGGTCTCCCTCCCACCGGCGGATGAGGCGCTTCGCCCGCCGAGCGCCGAGCGCATCAACCTCCACAGGCGACGTAGCCCGTCCTGCAAGCGCCTGCGGCGTTCTCTGCTGCGTGCTGCCCTTTCATCCAGATCAATCAGCTGTTGCACCAAGTCCCCGCCGCCAGGAGGCCGCTTGGTCAGCGTCCTGTCTTCGGAGCCTGGGGAACGCTGGGCGGGAGTGGCCATGGTGCCCCTCTCTCATGGTCGGAGTGCTGACGTGACGAACAACGAACGGCCGGGATGAACGGTTCATCACTGGGCACTCCATTCGTGCCCGCGTGCGCCGTGTCCGCGGGTCCCCTCGGGATCGTCCGCCGTCTCTCAAGGGCCGATACCGCATCGCCAGAACCGGGATTCGGTGTCCGAACCGCTCACCTCGTGAACCGTCCGTGCCGCGCCTCCGTCGTGCACGTGCGGGCACCGCCTGATCCCTGATCGCCGGCCCCCGGTGCCCGCGCCCCAGTGCCCGCCCGACCAGAGGGGCATCCTGTATGCGCAGACACCCAGTTCTGTTGACGGTCTTGCTGGTCGTTCTCGTCGTCGCGGCAGTCGTGGCCTCGGCGATGCAGTCCCCTCCCGCCGACCACGGCGACCGGGTCTCCGGGGTGGCGGGCGCCGGCGATGCCGAGCACGCCGTCACCCTGGGGAACAAGACGCACGGACGCGTCTGGGTCGGCAACTCGGCCGACACCGGCGGCTCGGCCCGCGGTCCGGTGTGAGCGGCCCCGAGCCGGACCCGGTTGCGGGCCCGAAGGCCGAGAACGTCGATGTTCATTGCCGCCCTCTCGCGCGACCGCGAAGTACATGACTGACACAGAACAGAAGTTGAACCATTCTCAGCTCCCGTCCGTGTCAAATTCATCCGCGCCGTGATCCAGGAGGGGGCACGGCGAGGCCCACTGCCGGAGGTGTCCGCACGTTGAGGGGATTGACGGGGTCGAGTGGTACGCACCCATGCGCAGGAGCGGGTGTGATCTGCCCGGCGGCGGTGGCAGTCGTGCGCAAGCCGTGTCGGTCACCGTGCCCCGGGCGACCAGACCCTGGACGCCGGCCCCCGGCGCCAGGACTTGCAGACGCACGCGGTAGACCGGTCGGCAAGCTCAGGCATGGTCTGGCAAGGTCAGCGATGAAGGAGTCACCTGTTCGGTATCACGACCGGCGCCGAGGAGTTGTCGCCCCGCGAGATACGGATCCTGAACGTACCGGTGTCCAGGCTGTGCAGTCTCTCCCTGATCTCCCGGGCGTCCGGGTGACCGAACTCCTGGAAGATCGCCAGTGCCTGCCGCCAGCTGGTGTGGGCCGCCTCCTGCGCACCGACGGCCTGGTAGACGTCGCCGAGGTGGCCGAGGGTGTGGCCCTCGCCCCATCGGTTGCCGACGTCTCGATGGGCCTCAAGCGCCTGGTGGTAGTACCTGATCGCGGCGTCGGCGTTGTGGAGCCGGTGGTGGACCGTGCCGAGGATGTCGAGCGTGACACCGCCGAACCAGCGGTTGCCGATGGCACGCAGCACGGTCAGCGCCTGCTCCAGGCATTCGATGGCCTCCTCGAACCGGCCGAGCCGCTGGTAGGCGTCGCCCAGGCTGGCCAGGTCGATTCCCTCCCCCCAGGCGTTGCCGAGGGCCCGGTCGACGGCCAGCGCGCGGCGGCTGTACTCCACGGCCTTGTCCAGTCGGCCGGCATGGAGGTAGGTGTTGCCCAGATTGCTCAGGGCCTGGGCCCTGCCGTACGTGTCCCCGAGCTCCCGGCAGAGGGCCATCGCCTGCCTGAGGTGGCCGATCGCCTTGTCGAACTGGCGCATGTGCGTCAGAGCCGCGGCCATGTCCCCGAGGCCCCAGGCCACGCCCCTGCGGTCGGAGGCGCCGTGGGAGGCCGTAAGGCCTGTTCGGGCGGCGTAGAGCCAGTCGTGCAGATGGCTGCGGAGGTAGAAGAACCCCCACAGAACGGCGGGCAGGCGCCATGCGATGTCCGGCCGGCCTCGGATCGCGGCCTGGTGCACGGCGTTGACGAGGTTGACCCGTTCGGTCTCGCACCACCCAAGGGCCTGGTCGTGCGTGGCGAACGCCAGAGGGCGGCAGCCGGGAGGCAGCGGCCCGAGGGGTACGCGTCTACGCTGCGGGGCGAGGAATGGGTAGGTGGCGTCCGCGGTGTGCAGATACCAGCTCAGGAGCCGTTCGACGGCCCGGTCCTGTTCCTGCGGGGTCTCTTCGGTGGCGACGCGTTCGGCGGCGTAGACGCGCAGCAGGTCGTGCAGTGCGTAGCGGCCCGGTGAGTGCTCGGTGAGCAGGTAGGCGTGCGTGAGTTCGGCGAGCAGGGCGTGTGCCTCGCGCAGCGGCAGCCCGGCGAGGGCGGCCGCGGCGGGGGCGGAGATGTCGGGTCCGGAGTGCAGGCTCAGCAGGTGGAACAGCCGGGCGGCCGGGGTGGACAGGGCCTCGTACGACCAGGAGAAGACCGCTCGTACGTCTGTGGCGAGTTCGCCCCCGGCGAAGGCGTCGAGGCTGCCCTGGCTGTCGCGCAGTTCCTGGGCGACGGCGCTGAGCGTGAAGGCGGGATGGGTGGCGGCCCGGGCGGCGACGACGGCCAGGGCCAGCGGCAGCCGACCGCAGCGCGCGATGATCTCGTCCACCGCCTGTGGTTCCGCCACCAGCCGTCCGGCGCCGAGGCGGCGGACCAGGAAGCTGTGCGCTTCCGTGCGTGTCATCGGGTTGAGCGTCAGTGGATGCGCTCCGTCGTTGGCGATCAGGCCGGTGAGCTGGTTGCGGCTGGTGACGATGACCAGGCAGCCGGGGGAGCCGGGCAGCAAGGGGCGTACCTGGTCGGTGTCGCGGGCGTTGTCGAGGAGGATGAGCACGCGCCGGTCGGCGAGCAGGCTGCGGTACAGCGCTGCCTGGGCGTCGAGGCTGGCGGGTATGCGCTGTGGCGGGACGCCGAGCGCGTCGAGGAAGGAGCGGATGGCGTCCCCGGGCGACACGACCGAGCCGGTGGGGTCGAAGCCGCGCAGGTTGACGTAGAGCTGGCCGTCGGGAAAGCGGTGGGCGACCTGATGGGCCCAGTGCACCGCCAGGGTGGTCTTGCCGATGCCGGCCATACCGCAGATCACGCTGATCACCATCGTGGCCGGGTGCTCTGCCTCGTCGGGCAACAGGGCTCGTGTGTGGTCGAGTTCGGCGCGACGGCCGCTGAAGGTGGACAGGTCGGCGGGCAGCTGCGCGGGGCGGGCCGCGTTCGCGCCGGGGGAGACGGCCGGATCCGCCGACGGGTCGGCGTCCTCCAGCAGCAAGGATGCGTCCTCCAGCGGCGGGGAAGGGTCCCTCACTGGCGGGGAGGGCTGCAGGTCCAGTGCGGCGTCGGCCGCCAGGATCCGGTCGTGCAGCTCCCGCAGCTGCGTACCGGGCTCGATGCCCAGTTCGGCCACCAGAGTGCTCCGTGCCCTGCGGTACGCCGCCAACGCCTCGGCCTGTCGCCCCGACCGGTACAACGCCAGCATCAGCAGCTGCCACAGCCGCTCCCGCAACGGATGCTCACCGGTCAGCGACGTCAGCTCCGCGATCACCTCACCGTGGCGCCCGAGCTGGACATCAAGGTCCAACCGGGACTCCAGCGTGTTCAGCCGCTCCTCGTTCAGCCGGGAGCGCTCAGCCTCGGCCAACGGGCCGGGCAGCCCCGCCAGCGGCGTTCCCTCCCACTCGCCGAGCGCGGCACGCAACAAGTCCGCTGCGGCAGACACCCCGTCCGCGCCGTCAGCGGCGCGCAGCTTCTTCGCCTCGGCGACCCGCTGCTCGAACACTCGCAGGTCCAGGGCATCGTCCGGGATGCGGGCCAGATATCCGTCCGCGGCCGAGACGATCACCTGCGGAGACTCACCCGCCTCACGCCCGGGCTCCAACACCTTGCGCAACCGCGACACATACGTACGCAGAACGGACACCGCTGCCGCCGGTGGCTCCTCGCCCCAGACCGCGTCGACGAGCTCGCCGACCGTGACGGGACGCCCGTGACGCAACAACAACGCCGCCAGTACCACCCGCTGCTGCGGCGAACCTAAGTCCAGTTCCCGCTCGCCATGCCATGCCCGGACCGGCCCCAGCACCGCAAAGCGCACGGAATCTTCATGGGTTGCGCTCACTGGGTGCATTCTACATACAGTCGACTGCGACACCGTAATCCTCCACGGAACGTACTCATCCGTAACCGCAGGTGTGCCCTTTCTGTCCAAGCCGCCAAGCGCTCGAGGGCAGTACTTGAGAGCACCTCGGGGGCCTTGACGTCGGGCAGTCCAGACCAACTCTTGCCCGACAGGGCCTAGTCGAACGTATCGGCTGTCGTCTCGGCGGTGTCGTCGAACGCTGCTGAGACGCTTGCGCCCAGCGCCTTGCCGACCACCCGGTTGTTGGACGTGTTCGCCATGACGGTGAGGCTGTGGCTGCCGTCGCCCGTGGCGACGGCCCGCCGGAGTGCCGTGAGTACACCGACGAACACGTCCTGCGTCTGCGGGAACGAGGCGTCGTCCCGCACACCCGGCTCAGGAGTATCCGTCTTCGAAGACTCGGAAGGCTTCGAGGCCTTCGAGATCGTCGAGGGTGAGATCTTCGGGGTCGTCGAAATCGTCGAAGAGCGGCTGGTCTTGGACTGAATAGCCGTCATGCGATCGCTCCCTTCACGTACGGAGGAGGCCCTGCCGGCCGCGTTCACGTCACACGGTCGGCAGGGCCGGCCGGCCACCGAGGAACGAGGGGGACCTGGAGGCCGCCGTAGCCGTCCCCACGTCAAAAGCGTGCATACGGTTCACTTTTGTTCGCGGATCGACGGAACGGACTACGTGCGGCCGGACCGCCCGAGGCAATTGTCCGGTAGGGGCGCGGAGTTGAACTGTTTCGCCCCGGAGCCCGTTGCGGTGTGCGGGGATCGCTGTGACGTACCGTCTGTGACCGCTTGAGGGAACACGGCGGCCCCGGACAGCGGCCACGCGGACGGCAACATCAGGAAGGGATGGGTATGAGCCTGGGTGAAGAAGGCGACGAGACGGACAAGCCGAGCACGGAGGACAAGCACGTGGCCCCCGGGGAGACGTCCGAGCAGTCCTCCCCCCTCCCCGTGATCATCTCGGCCGACGGCTCCGCCACCATTGACGGCGTACCCGTGCCGGTTGTGGGAGACGAGTCGGTCGACATCGCGATCCTGGACACGCTCCACGGGTATGCGCGCGGCCGGAGCTCCCCCGTGAAGGCGGCCATCTCCGACCCGTCCGCGGGTTACGTGGCGATCGTCGAGGTCGCGCCCGACGGTTCCAGCAGGCTTCTGGAGCAGCACCAGGAGGAGTTGGCCGGGGATGAGGAGCCCGCCGCCGGGGCCGGCGGGGCCGCCGGATCCGCTGGGGCCGCCGGAACCGGGTCCGGGCTTGCCGGGCCTGCCGGATCCGCCGGCTCTGCCGGATCCGCCGGGTCTGCCGAGTTCTCCGGTTTCGACGCCAAGGACGCCGACTTATCGGGGGCCGATGCCGAGGATCCGGGCTACCCCGGTGTCGACCACGAAGACGCTGGCTTCCCCCGCCTCGGTCCCGGGTCCTCCCCCTTCTCCGGCGTGGATGACGAGGACCCCGGCTACCCCGGCCATCCTGGCCACCCCGGCGTCGGTCGCGAGGACCACGGTTTCCCCGGCATCGATCCCGGGTCCCCCGGCATCTCCGGGATCGACGATGCCGAAGCGGACATGATGGCCCAGCCTGCGCAGCCGCAGCGGGCCTCGACCCCGGCTCTCGGCCCGGACCTCGACAAGGGCTCCAGCCGCGGCAGGAAACTGCCCCAGTCGGACGACGAGTACGAGGCGCCCGCACTGCACAGGCGACCATGGTTCGTCGGGGTGGTAAGCGTCGTCGTGGCGGCAGCCGTCGTCGTTCCGCTCATACTGATCGGCAGCAGCTCGGGGGGCGGCAAGGCCCAGGACAGCGCCGCCGGCTCGGCCGAGGGCAAGGACAAGGACAAGGACAAGATTCCGCCGGCGCTCAGCCCCGCGCCGACCGATTCCGCGTCCATCAGCGCGTCGCCGTCGCCGAGCAATTCGCCGTCTGCCTCGGCGTCGAAGTCGGCCTCCGCTTCGGCCTCGCCACCCCCCGCACCGAAACCGAAGCCGCCGGAGCCCTCGGAGTCGGAGGGGAATTCCGAAATGCCCAAGGGCGGAGTGCTGTTCGTGAACAAGAAGTACGGCTTCTGCCTGGATCTTCCCGGCACCGGCAAGGTTACGGCGAACCCCCAGGCCCATGACGGCTTCTGCACTCCGTCCACCGACAACCAGGAGTGGCTCATCCACCCGGCCTCCAAGGGCAGCGGCACCCGCGGAGCCGACCTGTACCTGATCCGCAACATCAAGTCCGGCCGCTGCCTGGAACCGACAGGCCAGGGCTCCGCTCAAGTGACGTCACCGGTGGACGTGGCCATATGCAACGCCAGCATCAAGGAAGACAACCAGCTCTGGTGGTTCGACAAGCGCCCCAACGGCACGTACTGGATCCGCAACCAGAAGAGCAGCGACCTGTGTCTCGACGTGGCCAGGACGGACCAGAAAGTCAAGTACGCCAACGCCACGCTCTTTGGCTGCAATGCCGCCGACGACCATGAGTGGAGTTTCCGGAAGAGCTGAGCACTGCTGAGCGGGGCAAGGCGTCGACCTCGCACCTTCGCGCCCTTGCCCCGCCGGCCGCTTCCGCCGCGCTGACCGGCCCGGCCGGAAGGCCCGGTGGGTGGGGCCTGTCCGGGCGAGTACCTACCCGTACGCCTGCACGACCAGTTGGCCGCCGACGTCGCGCACGCCTCCGCGCTCGGCCGCAAGGCTCGACAGACCCGCAGGCCCCGCAGACCCGGCAGGCCCCGCAGACCCGACAGCCTCGTAAAGGGCCGCGCCCGGCGCCTTGCCGACCGCCCTGTCGGCCGTGTTCACGTCACGTGACCGACATGGCCGGCCGCGCTGCCGCGAGGCACGGGGGATAATTGTGCGCCTTCACGGCGTATGTCACGGCAGGCGCGAACTGATGGCTCATTTCCGTTCACGGTTGTTTAGGAATCAGTAACAAAACTGGTGTCTGGTGGGGCTGGGCTGTTTTACTCGGGCGCCCGTTGCCTGTGTTGCGCAGGGGGTGGCCGTGGTGCCTTCTTTGTGATCATTTGAGGCCGCTTTCAACGTTTTGGGCTGAGGCGGGCTCGCACGAGGCCACCCGGCCGACGGCGTACGGAAGGGATGGACATGATCCGGGGTGAAGGAGCGGACAAGTCGATCACGGGGAACGAACCCCTCGCCCCCGGGGACGGGGACGGTCGACTGGGGCGCGCCGGGGAAGGGTCCGGGTCGTCCTCCCACTTCGCCGTGGTCATCTCCGCGGACGGCTCCGCAGCCGTCGACGGCGAGCCCGTGCCGGTGATGCCGGGCGAGTCGGTCGACATCGCGATCCTGGACACACTGCACGGATACGCCCGCAGCCGGAGCGCCGCCGTTAAGGCGGCGATCTCCGACCCGTCCGCGGGGTATGTGGCGATTGTCGAGGTGGCGCCGGATGGGTCCAGCAGGCTGTTGGAGCGGCGTCAGGAAGGGGAGCCTAAGGCTGCCCGGTCCGCAGGGCCTTTAGGGTTAGGGGTTGCCGGGTCTGGCGGAACCGAGGCGGACGCGATACCGCAGCCCGCGGGGCGACAGGTCACTCCGGCTCACAGCCCGGCCCCCGCCGCCGGGGAATCCAGCCGCAAAAAGGCACGGCCCCAGTCGGACGACGAGTACGAGGCGCCCAGCCTGCTCCAGCGTCCCTTGGTCATCGGGGCGGTGGGCGTCGCCGTGGCGGCACTCGCCTTCGGCTCGGTGTGGGCACTGGGCGACGGCGGAGCGGGAGGCGGAGACAAGCAGGAACAAGCCGCCAATGCGGGCAACGGCATCGACAGGTCGCCTATGGACCTCCGGCCCGCACCGAGCTTCTCGCCGTCCACGAACCCGTCGCCGTCGCTGTCGCCGTCTGCCTCGCCATCGAAGTCGGCCTCCGCTTCGGCCTCGCCACCCCCCGCACCGAAACCGAAGCCGCCGGAGCCCTCGAAGTCGGAGGGCAATTCCGAAATGCCCAAGGGCGGAGTGCTGTTCGTGAACAAGAAGTACGGCTTCTGCCTGGATCTTCCCGGCACCGGCAAGGTTACGGCGAACCCCCAGGCCCATGACGGCTTCTGCACTCCGTCCA
>NZ_JAAKZX010000258.1 GCF_011045025.1 Streptomyces ureilyticus | reverse complement strand
ACCCAGAGGACCCCCAAATGTCCGAAACCCCACCCCACACCGGCGGCCTGCTCCTCCTCATAGACGGCACCGCCGGTCTGCTGACCATCGCCGCGCTCGGCATAGCCCTGCTGCTGGTCCTGATCATCAAGGTCAGACTCCAGCCCTTCGTCGCCCTGCTCGCCGTATCGATAGCCGTCGGGCTGTCAGCCGGACTCTCCGTCACCGAACTCTTCGGCACCGTCCAGCGATCCGAAGCCGTCTCGCTGATCGAAGACGGGATGGGCGGGACCCTCGGCCACGTAGCGATCATCATCGGCCTGGGCACCATGCTCGGCGCCGTACTCGAGGTCTCCGGCGGAGCAGAGGTGCTCGCCTCCCGGCTGCTGGGCCTCTTCGGCGAGAAGCGCGCCCCGCTCGCCATGGGCCTCACGGGGCTGATCTTCGGCATCCCCGTCTTCTTCGACGTCGGCATCTTCGTACTCGCGCCGATCGTGTACGCGGCGGCCAAGCGCGGCGGCAAGTCGATCGTGCTCTACGCGATGCCGCTGCTCGCCGGTCTGTCCATGACGCACGCCTTCCTGCCGCCGCACCCCGGCCCCGTAGCCGCCGCCGGACTGCTGAAGGTCGACCTCGGCTGGGTCATCCTGATGGGCATCGTCTGCGGCATGCCCGCCGTGCTCGCCGCCTGGGCCTGGTCCGCGTGGATCGGCAAGCGGCTCTTCGTCCCCGTACCGCAGGACATGGTGGAGGCCGCCGACGAGGCGAAGTCGGCGCTCGCCGAGGAGCAGCGCAAGGACGGCGTCACGCCTCCGGAGAAGCCGGTCCCGCTGAGCATCGTCCTCGCGATCATCGGCACCCCGCTGCTCCTGATCCTGATGGCGACGTTCTCCTCCATCGCCTTCGACCCGTCCACGGGCCGCAGCGTGATCGAGTTTTTCGGCCACCCCTTCGTCGCGCTCACCATCGCGCTGCTGCTCGCGTACTACCTCCTGGGCATCCGCCGCGGCTGGTCCCGCAAGTCCCTGGAGACCGTGTCGAGCGCCTCCCTCAAGCCGGTCGGCAACATCCTGCTGGTCGTCGGCGCGGGTGGGATCTTCGGCGCCGTGCTCCAGGGCAGCGGGGTCGCGCAGGCCCTCTCGGACACCTTCAATGACGTGGGCCTGCCGGTGCTCGTGCTCTCGTATCTGATCTCGCTGGTGCTGCGCGTGGCCCAGGGCTCGGCGACGGTCGCGATCGTGACGACCGCGGGCATCGTGGCCCCGCTCCTCTCGGAAGGCGACCACTCCCAAGCCTTCATCGCCCTCGTCATCATGGCGATCTCGGCGGGCTCGATCTTCGCCTCGCATGTCAACGACGGTGGCTTCTGGATCGTGGCCAAGTACTTCGGCCTCTCCGAACGGGACACCCTGAAGACCTGGACGGTCCTGGAGTCGGTGCTCTCCGTCGCCGGGTTCGTGGTGGCGGCGGCGCTGAGCCTGTTCGTATAGCGGCTGCCCGTACGGACTTCGGCCACGCCTCGATCACGAGTGACGCCCCGGCCCCCCACGCCACAGCTTCATCGGCCATACTGCCCACCGTGGAGCAGCGCAGAGGACCCAGCATCCAGCCCTTGCAAGGCGCGGCAGCCGACCCGGCGTTCGTCCCCGGCATCACGGGCCCGCGCCCTGCCGATCCCAAGGGCCTCAAGGACCCGGACCCGGCCGACGAGACCGCGGCAGCGGAAGAGACGGCCTCCGAGGAGACGGACACGGCCGCCGACCAGGCCGACGACGTCTCCGACGAGGGCGCCTCGGCGGAGTCCGACGACGCGGATCAGCCGGACGAGGCGGAGGACCGGGAAGGGACAGCGGAGCCGGAGTCGGAGCCGGAAGGGGAAGCCGAGTCGGAGTCGGATGAGTCAGACGACTCGGACCACTCGGAGGCGACCCGTCCCGACGGCCCCGTCTTCGAAGCCGCCGACTACCGCGCGAAGATCACCGCCGACCACAGCGGCGTACGACTGCGCCTGGACGACCACGAGGCCGAGTTCCGCTGGGACGAGATCGGCGCGGTCGAGTCGGAGACCTCGCGCTTCGGCCGCTGGTACACGATCACGGTCCACACCCCCGAACGCCGCTGGTACCCGGTCGAGCTCCGCGTCCCCTCCCGCGCCAAGGTCAAGGAGTGGGAGAAGGAGCTGGACGAGGTCCTGGACGCGTACTTCCAGGAATAGCCGCGTACAACAAGAGGGTGCGCCCCCGAGCCGATCCGGGGGCGCACCCTCACGCACGTCACTCGCCCGTCAGCAGTACTGGTCCTCCTTGCCTATGGACCGGTACATACAGTCCGCGTTCTCCAGGAGCTGCAGCACAGCGTCCCGGTTGCGGGACGTCTCGCGCTCGATGACCTCGTCGGGCGGGTAGAAACCGCCGCCGGACGCGGACCCCGGGTACATCTCGAAGGTGTAGCCGAAGATCTTCTGGTCGCCCCACAGCCAGTCGTCGATCGAGCCGTCCGTGATGTAGAGGTCACTGGACTGCTCGGCCGTGTAGCCGTTGCTGGCGCCCATCTTCCCGCCGACCGTGGCGAAGGCGTTGCGGTCGTCGGCCGTCATGCCGGTGGTCGTGTCCGCGTTCGTGTAGCCGAAGGGCCACAGCACCAGCTCGCTGTACGTGTGGAAGTCGATGCCCGCCTTGATCTGCTGCTTACCGCCGACGACCCGGCTGCGGACGAAGTCGGCGACGACCTTCACCTCGGGCGCGGACTCGGCGGCCGAACCCCGGTAGGTGTCGGAGGACGACGAACCGGAGGAGCCGCCGCAACAGCCCCAGCGATAGGCCCAGTTGCGGTTCATGTCCGTACCGACGTTCGAGGAACCGCTGTTGGGCTGCCGGTTCTTGCGCCAGGAGCGGTACTGCCCGGTCGCGATGTCGTACTCGCCGCCGTCCGGGTTGAGGTCCGGGAGGATCCAGATCTCGCGGTTGTTGACCATGTTCGTGATGCGCTGGTCGGAGCCGTAACCGGCGCCCAGTTCGCGGATCAGGTACAGCGCCATCTCGACGGTGAGGTGCTCGCGCGCGTGCTGATGGTGGGTCATCAGGACTTCGGGCTCGGACTCGTCGGTCGCGACGTTGTCGCTGATCTTGATCGCGACGATGTCCCGGCCCTGGTACGACTTCCCGATCACGCGCCTGCTCATGATGTTCGGGTACGCCGAGAGCCGCTGGCTGATCTCCGAGTTCATCTCGGCGTAGTTGTGGTAACGCGAGTCGGCCGAGGGGAAGTCGAGGGGCCGTACGTCCTTCTTGCTGTTCGACCGGTCGGGTACCGCGCCCATCGGCGTGACCTCGTAGCCGAGTTGCCGCAGCTTCTTGACCTGGTCGGCTCGGCCGGAGATGAACACGGTGTGGTCGTCGGCGTCGTCGACCGTGACGCCGGACTTCTGAAGTGCCGTACGGGACTTGGAGTCCGAGTGCATATGGACCTCGTACTGGCGGATCTCCCGGTCCGCTTCGGACGCGGCCACCGGGGCCGCCTCACCGGGCGCGCCGGACGCGCTGGTCGTCGTGGCGGTGATGGGCGCCGCGAGGGCGAGCGCGAGGAGGGTGCCGAGGAAGGCGGTGCGCCTGCCTCTTATGCGTTGCCGCATTGAGTCTCCTTGTTTCTCCAGGACTTCCGGGGTCTCCGGAATGTGGGGGGTTGGAGCGGGGGGCGGGACTGTGCGACGTGCGGGTGCGGGCGTTCACGTGTGTGCGGGTGCGTGTGTATGGCCTGTGCGCGTGTGGCGCTCATCGTGAAGGTCTGGCATGGCCGGGTCAAGACCAGGCGAACGTCACCGGGCATACACGCATGCCCCCTTGTGCCATCGCCCGCTTTGCGCTTTCTTGATCGGCATGGCGGACACCACGGGAAACACCGGCAAGACGGCGGGAAACTCAGGGGAAACGGCATCGGACGAGACCAACTCCAGCCCACGTAAATCCAGTTGGAAGTACATCGGCCCCGGCATCGTGGTCGCCGCCACCGGTGTCGGCGCGGGCGACCTCGTCGCGACCCTCATCGCCGGCTCGAACTTCGGCTACACCCTCCTGTGGGCCGCCGTCCTCGGCTGCCTCGTCAAGATCTCCCTGGCCGAGGCGGCGGGCCGCTGGCATCTGTCCACCGGCCGCACCCTGTTCGAGGGCTGGGCGAGCCTCGGCCGCTGGACGACGTGGTTCTTCGTCGCCTACCTCGTGATCTGGGGCTTCGTCTACGGCGCCGCGGCCATGTCGTCCTCGGGACTCCCCCTCCAGGCGCTCTTCCCGGACGTCATGGACCTCAAGTGGTGGGCCATTCTCAGCGGCTTGGTCGGCCTGGTGTTCGTCTGGTTCAACAAGTACGCCGTCTTCGAGAAGGTCATGACGATCCTGGTCGGCGTCATGTTCGTGGTGACGGTGTACCTGGCGATCCGCGTCACCCCGAACCTCGGCGACGCCTTCGCGGGCCTGCTCCCCGTCCTCCCCGACGAGAAGGACTCCATCCTCAACACCCTCGGTCTGATCGGCGGCGTCGGCGGCACCATCACCCTGGCCGCGTACGGCTACTGGGTCAACGCGAAGGGCTGGACGAACACCGGCTGGATGAAGGTGATGCGCCTCGACAACCGCGTCGCGTACGCCACGACCGGCATCTTCGTCATCGCCATGCTCATCGTCGGCGCGGAACTCCTGCACGCCTCGAACATCGCCATCGCAAGCGGCGACCAGGGCCTCGTCCAGCTCGGCGGCATCCTGGAGGACGAGTACGGCACGGCGACGTCGAAGTTCTTCCTCATCGGCTTCTTCGCCACGTCGTTCACCTCGCTGATCGGCGTCTGGCACGGCGTCAGCCTGATGTTCGCGGACTTCGTCGAGCGCTTCCGGGCGCGGCGCGGGGCTTCAGCGACCGGCGACGAGGCGGCGGCCGGGGCCGAGGCCGGGTCGGGTGAGGCGGTGGCGTCCGGCGCCCGGGAGAAGTCCTGGCCGTTCCGCGCGTACCTGCTGTGGCTGACCTTCCCGCCGATGGTGCTGCTGTTCGAGGGCCAGCCCTTCCGGCTGATCATCCTGTACGGCGTCCTCGGCGCGGCCTTCCTCCCCTTCCTCGCCCTCACCCTGGTCTGGCTCCTCAACTCGTCCCGCACACCGAGGGAATGGCGCAATGGACCGCTCAGCAACGCCATGCTGGTGATCGCGGGCCTGCTCTTCATCGTCCTGTGCGTGAAGCAGGTCTGGGACCAGCCGTGGTCGGAGTTCTTCTGACGCTTTGTTCTGACGCGGCTGCTCGCGGGAGGAGCGCGGCTCGGGCTCGGGCCGTTCAGCCGAGCTGCTGCCACTTCTCGCTCGTGGCGATCTCCCTGAGTTGCTCCATCGTGAGCGCGGGTGTCTCGCGGGTCGCGGGGTCGTGCTGCCTACCGGTGTTGAAGGCGCTGATCACCACCCGCAGGCCGTTGGTCCTGATGGTGTCGACGGTCCACATGACGACGCCCTCGGCCCCCTGCTCGCCCGGACCCTGGCTCGTGGCGACCTTCGTGCCGTCGGGCAGGGTTTCCGCGTCCGCCCCGAAGAGCTGGTGCTCGACATCCGACATGTCGGGCTGCACGTTGATCTGGAGGAAGCTCTTCCCCTTCCCGTCGTCGACCACGAGATACGCGTACTCGGTCTCCTGACCGCCCTTCGAGACCACGTCGACGTTCTTGGGGAGCAAGGAAGCGAGCGTCTGGCTGATCGTGGCGCCGCTGGTGCCCGGAGGCGTGTTCGGGGTTTCCTCCGGCGCCGGGGCATTCGGGTCCTGGCCTTGCGATTCCTGGCCCTTCGGGTTCTTGGGGATGGCGTCGATCGCGGTACGCCAGGCCTTGGCGATGACCACCTGCTTCAACTGGTCCGTGGACAGAGGCGGGTTGGCCCGGCTGACCGGAGCGTCCTTCTCCGCCGCGGCATTCCACTCGCTCACGCTGATGTGGTGGCCCTGAGGGGTGACGAGATCGGCCGTCCACCGCTTCGTGTCCACACGGCGGTCCGGGTACTCGTACCCCTGGAAGAGCATGAGCGTCGAGTTGTCGGACAGCCGGCTCGAGGTGCAGCGGTCGTACGACATCAGGTTCCTGTCCGGGCACTGGGTCCACTGACGGGCCTCCTCGCTCCCCGGCTCGACCCGGTTCAGGCTGACAGAGACGGCACCCGGGCCCTTGCCGTCGTCGAACACGACCTGCGCATACGGCCCCAGCTCCGCGCCCGTACCCCGCCCCTGCTCCTCGCTGAACTCCCCTTGGGGCAGCAGCTTCTTGAGGGTGTGGACCAGCTTGGCGCCGGAGACCCTGCCGTCGTTCTCGGCGGGAGGGGTCGGTGTCGACCGGCGGCCGGCCACGGACTGCTGCCCGTCCGCGGCCCCGCCCCAGGGCACGAGCAGCGTCCCGCCCACCCCGACGAGGGCGACGGCCGCCACGCCTCCCACGACGGCGGCCCGGCGTCGCAGCAGGAGCCTGCGACCGCGTACCTCGCCGGCGGCGACGAGGCCACTCCGGTCGGCCTCGAAGGAGTCACCGGCCTGGCGGAGGGCGAGGCCGAGCCGGTCCTCGAAAAGGCCGGCGTCGACGTCGTGGCGGCTCTCGTGGTGTTCAGCGGGCATGGCAAAACCACCGTCTCTGCAAGGTCGTTGGAATGGGGAGGTATGGGGTCGCGGTGGCCGTTCAGCGGGCCGCGTACTCGCTGAGGCCGTCGCCGAGGAGCACGCGCAGGCGGCCGAGGGCCCGTACGCAGCGGGTGCGTACGGCGGCCGAGCTGACGTTCATCACGTCGGCGGTCTCCTCGATGCTGCGGTCCTCCCAGTACCGCAGGACGACGACGGCCCGGTCCTTGGCGGACAGCTGCCCCAGCGCCTCTACGAGGGTCAGTCGCAGCGGTGTGTCGTCGGCGGCGCTGTGCGGATCGGCCAGGTCGGGAAGGACGTCGGTGGCACGCTCGGTACTGCTGCGCCGCCGCTGGTGGGCGAGGAACGTACGGGTGAGGACGGTCTGCGCGTACCCGGCGGGATTGCCGACGCGCGACACCCGCCGCCAGCTGACGTACAACCGGCCGAGGGTCTCCTGCACGAGATCCTCGGCGAGATGCGTGTCACCGCCGGTCAGCAGACAGGCCGACCGGTACAGATGCCCGGCCCGCGCCGCAGCGAACTCGGCGTAGCCGTCCTCGCCCCTCAGTCTCATGCCTACGTCCCCCGTGATCCCTCGGCGTCCCCCGTACCGTCCTCACTTCATTGATGCGGTGGACCCCAGGAAATGTTTCACGGTTGCCGGTCGGACACGGAAGGTCGCCTGTTATTGGATTGCCGCCGGCCAATCCGGTCGGATAGGAACCTTGCATGCTAAAGGGCAGCAAGGTCGGGCTGAGGGCCCGGCACGAGGACGACATACCGATCCTTCAGGCCGAGCTCTACGGCGACGTGGTCTACCAGTCACGGGCCGACGACGGGCCTTGGCGGCCGATCACGTCCGGCTCGGGGGACGCGCCGTACGTGGTGGACGACACGGAGGTGCGGCACGCCCCGTTCTCCGTGGTGGAGTTGGACGGCGGCACGCTGATCGGCGTCGCATCGTTGTGGGACATCGACAACCACAACCGGTCCGCGCACATCGGCATCGGGCTGCTGCCGTCCTCCCGCGGCAAGGGTTACGGCACCGACGTGGTCGCGGTGCTGTGCCACTACGGTTTCGTCGTGCGCGGCCTGCACCGGCTGCAGATCGAGACGCTGTCGGACAACGTCGCGATGCTGACCGCCGCCGAGCGCAACGGTTTCGTCCGCGAGGGCGTGTTGCGCTCCAACGCCTGGGTGATGGGGGAGTTCCTGGACGAGGTGCTGCTCGGGCTCCTCGTCCAGGACTGGAAGCCGGACTCGACGGGCTAGGCAGCCCCATACGGTCGCGGGGTGGCTGTGGTGGTGATCGTCAGGACAGACCGTGGACGTGCGGTCCCACCGCGTTCGACCACGCGTTGCCCGCCGCCGCGTCCCAGTTGGTCGACCACGTCATCGCGCCGCGCAGGTCGGGATACGTCTTCGACGGCTTGAAGGAGCCGCAGTTCGTGCCCTTGGTCAGGCAGTCCAGGGCGTTGTTCACCACGGACGGTGGGACGTAGCCGCTGCCCGCGCCGCTGGGGGAGGCGGGGACGCCGATGCCCACCTGGGACGGGGCCAGGCCGCCCTCCAACTGGATGCAGGCCAGCGCCGTCAGGAAGTCCACGGACCCCTGGCTGTACACCTTGCCGTCGCAGCCCAGCATGGAACCGCTGTTGTAGTACTGCATGTTGACGACCGTGAGGATGTCCTTGATGTTCAGGGCCGTCTGGAAGTAGCCGTTCGACGTCGACTGCATGTCGATCGTCTGCGGCGCCATCGTGATGACCAGCGACGCACCCGCCTTCTCGGACAGGGAGCGGAGCGCCTGCGTCATGTACGTCGCGTTCAGGCCGTTCTCCAGGTCGATGTCGACGCCGTCGAAGCCGTACTCCTGCATCAAGGAGTGGAGCGAGTTCGCGAAGTTCGTCGCCGACGCGGAGTCGTTGACCGACACCGTGCCGCGTTCGCCGCCGACCGAGACGATCACCTTCTTGCCTTCGGCCTGCTTCGCCTTGATGTCCGCCTTGAACTGGTCGACCGTGTAGCCGCCGAGCCCGGCCGAGTCGAGGTTGAAGGTCACCGCGCCCGGCGTCCCCGTCGCGTCCGCGAAGGCGACCGCGATGATGTCGTACTGGTCCTGGACGTCGGAGAGCTTCTGGACCGTCGCGCCGTTGTTGAAGTTCTGCCAGTAGCCGGTGACGGCGTGCTTGGGCAGGGCGGCGGCGTTTCGCTCCGCCGCCGGCGCCTGGGCCGCCAGGCCGGCGAAGGCGAGTGCGGACCCGGTGAGTACGGCGGCCAGGGCTCGGGCCCATCGCCGTCGTCTGGATCCGGGGGACCCGGTGCATCCGGGCATGCCTGGTACGCGGTTCATTTCGGCCTCCGGTGGGGGGAGTTGAGTGGGGAACGGTGGCCACCGCTGGCCGTACAAGCTGGTCCAGACCAATAGAGTTGTCAAGACCTCTCGCTCGACTCGCCCTCGAAGTCGCCAGGCCCGCAGGGCAGTTAGACTTCCGCCCATGACGTACTTCTTCCACCTCCGCTAGGCACCGTCGGCGAAGCGAGGATCCCCCCGTCGCCGACGAGGCGGGGCAGCGGAGCGCTGCCCCGGGTGCTGACGTGGAAGAAGAACAACACCATGCACACGCCCCTCGTGGCGCGCTGCCTCCGCGGCCTGGAGGCCGTGGTCGCCGGCGAGGTTCTCGGGTCCGGACTCGGCGCCGTCACCGAACTACGCCACCGCGAAGTCCATTTCCGCTCGAACCGGTCCACGCCACCGCTGCGCACCGCGGACGACGTGTTCCTGCTGGCCGCCCAGCGCCCCGACATCGGAACGACGCGACAGCGTCTGCACGAACTCGCCGAACTCGCCGAACTCGCCGAACTCGCCGAACTCGCCGAACTCGCCGAACTCGCCGAACTCGCCGAACTCGCCGAACTCGCCGAACTCGGCGAGCTCTCAGAACTCGGCGAGCTCTCAGAACTCGGCGAGCTCACCCATCTCGCCGCCGCCGACCACCTCCTGGCCCTCCGTCACGGCACGACGACGTCGGCCCGGGGGATCACCGGCATCGACGTCTCGGCCTCCTTTCTCGGCCGGCGCACGTTCACCCGGTACGACGCCGAGGACGTCGTAGGCCAGGCCCTGGCGCGGCGGCTCGGCGTCCCCTACCACTCCCGGCGCACGGGGACCGCGCCCCCGCCGGGCGGCTGTGGCTGGCGGCTGACCCTGGACGGTACGCGGGCCACGCTCATGCTGCGGCTCGACGAACGACCGCTGCACCGCCGCGCGTACAAGCAGCGCACCATCCCGGGCACCCTGCACCCACCGCTCGCCGCCGCCATGGCCGTGCTGGCCGACATCCGCCCCGGCCACACCGTCCTCGACCCGTGCTGCGGCGCCGGCACCCTCCTGATCGAGGCGGCACTAGCTCAACCCGAAGCCCGCTACCAAGGCTTCGACCTGTCCGCGAACGCACTCACCGCAGCCCGCGCCAACGCCGCCGAACTGCCCATCACCATCCGCCGTTCCGACGCCGCCCGCCTCCCCCTCCCCGACAACTCCATCGACCGCGTCCTGTGCAACCCACCCTGGGGCACCCAGGCCCACGCCGGCGGCCTGCTCGCCACGGCCCCCTCCCGCTGGTGGACGGAACTACGCCGAGTCCTCACCTCCGAGGGCACAGCCGTACTCCTCCTCCCTCACCGCGAGGACCTGACCACCGCCATCCGGCACGGCTTCACCCCGGCGCACATGCAGCGCCTCCGCCTGTCCGGAGCCCAGCCCTTCCTCGTACACCTGACGCTGACGGACGCAGGCCGAAGCCGCCCCGCCCAGCAACTGCCCGAAGGAGACGGCCCCGTACGCTCCGGGCGCGGGCGCTCGTCTCGCGACGCCCCCCGGGCGCCGTGACGGGCTGCCCCGCGTGTGATTGCAGGAGCCGAAATCGAGGCCGACGTGTCTTCAGCGCGCGGAAGCGATTCACCGACCCTCGAACAGATCGTCAGAGCAGGTGATCCGCCTTGCCCGCCTTGATGTCGCGGATGAGGGTGCGTAGAGCTTCGCGGGTGTCGGTGAGGTAGGTGTCCTCGGCGCCGGCTATGGCGATGTAGGCGTTGTCTTGGGGATCGGTGCCGATTCGGAAGCAGGAGTTTCCCTCGCCGCAGAAGGGTTCTTCCCACGTGATGTCGTTCATCTGGCTTCTCCTCAAAGGCTGTTGGCGATGTCGCGGATGTAGTCGCGTGACGCCTTCGGCGACAGGGCGATGCCTTCCATCCAGTCCAAGTGGGCACAGTACTTAGCCAGTTGGGTGTCCGCGTGCAGGAAGTCGGGCCCATGGGAATTGTCGATCTGTACGGTGTCGAGCTGCGGCACCGGACCTTCCGCGTACAGCACGGTCTGCCCCGCGCCGGGGAATGCCCCCGCCTCGAATGGGATGACCAGGAGCGTGACGTTGGGCTGCTCGGACTTCTTCAGCAGGTGATCGAGTTGCGCCCGGGCCACCTCCCGCCCACCGAACCTCATCCTGAGCGCGGCCTCGTGCACGATGGCGACGAAATCAGGCGGATGGTCGCCGTCCAGTACGTGCTGCCGTTCCACTCGGTGGGCCAGGCGCAGGGCCACCTCGTGCTCCGGCAGTTGCGGGATGACGACCCGGAAGATGGCGAACGCGTGGTCGGAAGTCTGTAGAAGGCCGGGGATGTGCATGGAGTACGCGGCCCGCATGCGGACGGCGTGCGCCTCCAACTCGGCGATGTTCAGCAGTCCTTGGGGGAGTGCCCCGCGGTATTTGTCCCACCATCCCCGTTGGCTGGACTCGGCCATCTCGACCAGCGCATCGACGTATCGCTCGTCCTGGCAGTCGCAGTTGCAGGCGAGAGTGCGCAACCGCTCCGGGCTGATGGCGCGAATACCGGACTCAATGTTGGAGATCTTGCCCCGGTCCACGCCGAGCAGTCCCGCCGCGTACTCAGCGGAGATCCCCGCTGACGTGCGCATCTTGCGCACCTCGGCACCCAGCCGCCTCTGGCGCTCCGTGGGCGACGTCCTCGCTGCCATGCCGTTCCTTCCGGGTGCAGTCGTGTGCAGTCTCCCGCATGCGCGTGCGACTGAGACACGATCGGGCGCAATTTTCACTGGGAGGGGCCAAATTAGCCCCCTGCTCCAGTACGTTCAGTGACGCAAAGGCTACTCGCGGAAGTTGGTACGGCATCGCGGAAGCGTGCCCTCGACAGGCCACCGACTGCCGCCAGGCAGCCCCCTTCACCTCACCCGGAACGGAGTCCCCGCATGCCCGAAACCACCC
>NZ_JAAKZX010000257.1 GCF_011045025.1 Streptomyces ureilyticus | reverse complement strand
CGGCGGACCCGGGCGGGGGTGAGCCGGCGGGGCTCGGCGGGCCGTTCCCAGGGGCGGCGCAGATCCTCGGCGAGGGACCGGGCCAGGCGGAGTTGGGTGTGGGCGGCGATGATCAGCCAGGTCCACAGGTCGGCAGTGGCGGGGTCGCGGACCTTCGGCACGGTCCAGCCCAGGGTCTGCTTGAACAGCCGGAAGGTATGTTCAAGATCGAACCTGCGGAGGAACGCCTGCCAGCGCAGGGCGACGTCTGTTCCGGTCATCGAGGTGCGCGAGGAGCACAGCCACACCGGCTTCGGGTCGCGGTCACCGGGCAGGTACTCGACCTTCAGCCGGATCAACGTGCCGTGGATCAACGGGAGTTCACCGCAGTGGTCGAGCCAGGGACCGCGGGCCTGCAGGCGGGGGTGCATCCGGTCCCAAGCGAGGGCCTCGGCCCGGCCGTAGCGGGCGGTGTCGCAGCTCGTGGCGGCGTCGGGGGCATGCCACGTTTCGGGTTTGGCGAAGGTGAGGACACCGCCGTGCTTGCGGGGCTGCCCGCCGCGCGGAGTGGAGCGGCGAGGGCCGGCGTCACGGAGCATGACCCGGTCCGAGCGGAGCCGGCCGACCAGCTCGACGGGTAGGTCGGCCAGGACGTAGGCGAGGCGGGTGACGTCGTAGCCGGTGTCCATGACGATGAGGATGTCGGGGTCTCCCGGGCGCCACTGCCCCGCTCTCACGAGCCGGGTGACGACCTCGCGGAGCTGGCCGGCGGTCACCGCGGTCGCGTCGTCCGCCGGCCCGAGCCGGATCGCGTCCAGCAGCGCGGTCCAGGACGTGCGGCCGCTCTCCAGGGCGGCGACGAAGGAGTAGGGCCAGCCGGGGATGAACTGATCCGCGCTGCGGCCCCGCCCATAGACGTGGCAGAACAGCAAGTCCGGGCTGGTGGGGGCGTCGGGCCGCAGCCAGTTGCTCACGTCGACGGCGAGCACGATCCTCCCGTCGGCGGCACGCGGCAGTGGCGTGGAGGCCAGCAGCCTGCGCAGGCGGCGCGGCTCCAGCCAGCCGTGGTTGACCGCGTCGTACATCGCCCCGTGCCCACGCCGGTGCTCGGCCGTCAGTGTCAGCTCGACCAGCGACGTCACCGGACCGTCCGAGCACAGCACCGCATCGGTCAGCTCGAAGAGCGCATCCGCACGGCTGTAGAGGCATTCGTAGAACTCAACCCGAAAGCGGGACAACACGCCCAACGGCTCGACGGCAGGGGCATCAGTGGACAGACTCATCGTCAGCGGCCGTTCCTTCGCACTTCGTTACTCGACATCTCGAAGCGTGGAGGACGGCCGCGTCACGCATGCCCGGAAACCGGAGACTTCAGCAGGTCGGATGACGTGCGAGGTTAAAGATCAAGGTTAGTTCAGGGGCAGGTCCCTGGCCTCAATGGGCGCGCCCTCCAACACGGAGGACGCTCAGGTAACGGCGTGATGCCCGGTCGCCCAACCGCATGCGGATCCGCTCGGCGACGGTGTCGAGCAAAGGCTCACGGACTTCGCGATCGAGTCTCCGGTACAGCGACAACGAGCGAAGGTGATCGGCAAAGCCGTCCCCGGTGAACCACTGAACAGTTGGATACCAGCGCACAATCGTGGGGCCGAACAATTCTCCGGGATCGTCGACCAGGCCCCAACCCTCGTCGGTACCGCGCACGTCTTCCTCGAGTGGCGGATGACCCCAATCAGGGTTCCCTGGGCAGAACCGCTCATGGAGATCGGCGGTCGCGGCATACACCTCCGGTTCTCCCGTCCGGCGGACAACGACGTGGCCGAGCAGCGCCATCCAGCCTCCGGGATGGAGCATGTCGTGCGCTCGCTGCCAGCCAATCAACGGGTCAACCCAGTGCCACGACGACGCAGCCACGAGGACATCGAAGCGTCGACTGCAATTGTCCCACTCCTCAAACGTCGACGTCTCAACTTCGACATTGCGGAAGGAGGCGATTCAGTGGCGAGCGAGTGCGGCCATGTCTGCGCCCGGCTCGACGGCGGTCACTGAGCATCCGAGCGCTGCAAGCGAGCGCGTCGCCTGCCCGGTGCCGCAGCCCACCTCCAGCACCGACGACCGTTTGTCCATGCCGGTGATGGCGCATAGGTCCGCGAACAACTCGTCGGGGTATCCCGGCCGGACCCGGTCGTAGAGCTCCGGCACCTCGTTGAACACCCGGCCGAGGCCGTGTCGATTCGGGTGCGTCTTCGGATCATCAGTCACGAAGGCACAAGCTATGAGGCCCATCCACGGAGACGCCACTGATTTGCCGGCAGCTGTTGCCGCGCTGCCGCCGGTAGTTCAGAGAAGAGTTCGCCATCGCCCGGTCCGTCGGCGACCTCATCGAAGAGCGTCACGCCTCCGCCGGCGCCGTCAACGACAACCAGGTCAAGTTTGCGGAGAAGGTCCTGGAGGAGATCCACGCCGCGCAGTGTATGGCCGACGCCATCGGCTCGAAGCACCCCGTCCGCGTCAAGGTCGACAACAACGGCATCGGTCACGGCGTGGTGTCCATGCTCGAGCGCTGGGGGGAGAACGGCCGCCACAAGGCACAGATCGTCGGCGTCATGGTGTCCGAATCCCCCAGCCAAGGCGACCCGGGTGCCGTCATGCGGCCGTGGCACAAGAGGGACGAGATGTGGCTCGCCACTCGCAGCCTCCTGCAGCCCGACCCGTCCACCGGCCGCGGCCGGATCCGGATGCGGATCGGTAAGAAGACTGCGGCGCAGCTCTCCACTCCCAAGCTGCTGTCCAACACCGGCAGCTTCACACCAGGTCGAGTCCAAGAAGTCGATGAAGCGAGAGACTTGACTTCCTCCTCCTCGTGAACGAGGGGGATTCCTACGGCTCGCGCCGTGGGGTTTTCTGCTTCATCGCCGACCGCCCGCCCGGAGAACTCCGTTGAGGTCTTACACCGGCTCCACAGACAGACACCGCCAGCCCGGCGGCCAGAAGGTTCTCAGCGGCGTTCACGTCCCGGTCATGGGCCGTGCCGCAACTGCCACACGTCCAGGTACGGACGCCCAGCGGCATCGCCTCGGCGAGGCTGCCGCAGACAGAACACAGCCGGGACGAAGGAAAGAAGCGGTCCACCGCGATCACTTCCCGCCCGTACCAGCCGGCCTTGTACTCCAGCATGCTCCGGAACTGGGCCCACGCGGCATCCGAGATGGCGCGGGCCAGGCTCCGGTTTTTGACCATGGTGCGTACGGTCAGGTCCTCGATCACGAGCGTTTGGTTTTCACGCACGAGTCGAGTGGTCAGCTTGTGCAGCACATCGCGCCTGCGGTCGGCGATCCGGGCGTGGATCTTGGCGACCTTCTGGCGGGCCTTGCGCCGGTTGGCGCCCTCGCCCTTGGCCTTGCGGGACAGCTCCCGCTGGGCCTTGGCCAGGCGCTCGCGGTCGCGGCGCTCGTGCCGGGGGTTGGCGATCTTCTCTCCGGTGGAGAGGGTCAGCAGGTGGTCCAGGCCGACATCGATACCCACGGCCGTATCGGTGGCCGCGAGCGGCTTGACCCGCGGGTCCTCGCACAGCAGGGAGACGAACCAGCGTCCGGCGCTGTCCCGGTTCACGGTCACTGTGGTCGGCGTGGCGTTGTCGGGCAGGGGGCGCGACCAGACGATGTCCAGCGGGTCGGCCATCTTCGCCAGGGTCAGCCGGCCGTCGCGGAACCGGAAAGCCGACGAGGTGTACTCCGCGCTCGCCCGGGAGGTCTTCTTCGCCTTGAAGCGCGGGTACCTGGCGCGTTTGGCGAAGAAGTTCGCGAAGGCGTTCTGCAGGTGTCGCAGTGCCTGCTGCAGCGGGACCGAGGAGACCTCGTTGAGGTAGGCCAGTTCCTCGGTCTTCTTCCACGCCGTCAGCAGGGCCGAGGTCTGGTTGTAGTTGACCCGTTCCTGCCTGGCCCACGCCTCAGTTCGGGCGGCGAGGGCCATGTTGTAGACCTTGCGCACGCATCCGAAGGTGCGCGACAGCTCGGCTGCCTGCGCATCGGTCGGATAGAAGCGGTACTTGAAGGCCCGCTTCACGCCAGTGGCCATGGCTCACCAACTAGCACATCAACTTGTGACCACATGCGGGTAGTTGATGGTGGACGCCGATCCGCCCAGAGGGCGAATCGGCTTTCCCTGCCCTGCTCCGCAGGAGTCCCTTTCCTCCCCCGCCTGAAGGCGGGGGTATCCACGGAGGAATCCCGATGAAGTCACCCGACCGTGCCGAGGCTGGCCTTCTGGCCCTCTACGAGCCGGACCCGCTGAACCAGCCGCGCTGCCGCGGCCTGCTCAACTAGCTGGCTAGACGGTGCGGCGGACCTTGGCACTGTGTCAGTGGAACGGCGGATGCCGGTGGACCAGCCGCGGGTACAGGGGGTGATCCGATCCTGGAACATTCTAGGTTCCGCCCGTTGCCCGCCGACGTGACAATCGCGGCAGCGACATCGAGTTCGGACCAACTGACCATGAAATCGGGGATTCCATGCACGTACCCATGCGCCGAATCGGTCTGACCACCGCCCTGGCGGCAACCCTCCTCGTTGGCTTCGGCAGCGGCCCAAGTGCCGCTGCGACCACGTACGAGAAGGACATTGAGCGAGACTGTGGCTTCCTGAAGACGGCGAAGTACGAGTTCTCCATGACCAAGTACGGCGCCGAATCCCACAAGTGGGACAACGCGGAGTGCGCGGGCCATGCGTGGGTGAAGGTCAAGTACAAGGACCGCGTCACGGGAAACATCCGCTACTCCGGCTGGAGGCACAGTGACAGCACGGCGGAGTGGGGCTACCAGGAAGTGAACTCCTCGCCCATCCTCAAGAGCTACCACAAGGGCTGCGCCGACTGTAAGGAGTACGTCCTGCCCGACGACGCAAGCTGAATAGTCCTCTCCGTGCATCCGATGTCAGTGTGAGAAGCTGCTGGCTTTTCGATCTTGAGCGGTGTTCATCGAACGGGGTCTCGATCGGGTGATCGCGGCCGGTGCCGGGCATGGGAACAGGGCCTCTTGGTAGCTCGGTGGGTGTCTACGCCAACTCGTGCGTCAGGAGGCCCTGTTGTCGCAGTTGTACGCCACCGCAGAGGCGGAGTCCACTTCGGCCACTCTCGCGTGTGACTGTCTGGCTCACCGGTTCGGAAACGCCGCCGACAACCCGATGCGCGAGCGCCGGTATCCGTCGGACATGACGCAGCAGGAGTGGATTCTCGTCCGGCCGCTGCTGCCGGTGCCGGGCTGGATACGCGGCCGTGGTGGTCGGCCGGAGGCGTACTGCCACCGCGCGATGCTCGATGCGATCCGGCGCATCGTCCACCGGACCCAGTCATGCCGTATCCGCCACCGCGCTTCTCAGAGACAGCGCCCCGACGGGCTTCCCGAGGCCTTGTCTGGTCTTCACATCAGCCCCCGGTCTTAAGCTGGCTCATACCGCTCTTCCCCGGGCCGCACGAGCTAGCTGAGCACCGAGAACGAGGCACGATTCCTGGACCGCTCGCGGACGCGGTCGTGGACGGTCGAAGTACGCGTCAGTTGACCCGAAGACCGACCGCCAGCGTCAGTTCAAGGACCCGGTGTGGCGATGCGAGATCCGGAAACAGCTCCCGCAGCTGCGACATCCGGTACCGGACTGTCTGAGGATGGACGAACAACGCCGCCGCCACCTCCTCCCGCCTGCCCTGGTGCAGCAGCCACGCCCGCAACGTCTCCTCCAGCCGCCGCGCGGTCGCGACAGGCAAGGTCCGCAACGGTGCGAGGGCTCGGGCGCGCAGGTCTGCGAACGCGTCCACGTCGGCGCTCAGCACCAGCTCGGGCAGGTGGTCCTCGGTGTCTCGAACATCAGAGGAGAGGGAGCGCGCGCGTACGGCTCGTGCGTACGAGGCGGACGCACGAGTCCATGGCCGGGCCGGGCCGACCACGGCGGCGCGGTCGGTCATCTGCCTCAAGAGATGTGATCGGTCGGCATCGGGGACGAGCAGCACACCGGTGGCATCCGGCAGATCGTCGAGGACGAGGGTGCTCGGGTCAAGTGTGCGGTAGGCAGGCCGGGCCTGGGCGGCGGGCAGCAGGACCGCGGTCAGCGAAACCGGAGGCTGCCACCCTGCCCGTTGAACAGAGGCCAGCAGCACGTCCGGGCTCGCGTCGGTGAGGAGGTCGCGGACCAGTTGTTCCAGGTGGCGCTCATGAGCCCGCCCCCGGGCCGCCAGTTCGTCGGCGTGGCCCGCCGCGCTCGCAGCGGAGAGCTCGTCGATGTAGGCGAAGGTCAGCTCGGCGAACTTGGCGACCTCGGCGGCGGGCAGACCTGCGGGTACGGCACCCGCTGCCAGGCATCGCCAGGCCACGCGGGCGCCGACGCGGTAGGCGCTGAGCAGGGCGTCCATCGAACGGCCGTCGCGCACCTCGCCGCGGCCCAGCTCGTAGGCTGCGTCACCGGCGTCGCCGCCTGTGGCGTTCCCGCTCGCGAGGTCCAGGTAGTGCCCCAGGGCGGTGCGGACGGCTCGGCGGATGGTGCCGCCCATGCGGCCCGAAAGGGCGTTGGCGTAGGGAGGGACCTCGTCGATGATCGCCTCGACGACCTCGTCGGCGGTGGTCTTCAGCGCGGCCCGAAGTGCGGCGACCGTCGTCTCATCCAGGGCCAGCTCGCTGGCCCTCCGGATTGCATGACTCACGTCTCTATTCCCTGCGAACAATTCAGTCAGCCAGATTTACGTCCTGCGGTCAGGACTTTACGCCTTGGGCGCAGCAAGCTGGAGTCATGACGAGTACAGCCCTCCGCAGCAGGGCGTGGAAACTGCTGGAGATGGTCACGACGCCGCTGCTGCCGTCGGACTACCTCGACCTGGTCAGCCCGCTGCGTGCGGGCGCTGACCTGCGTGGGCGCATCGAGGCCGTGCACCCCGAGACGGGTGACGCCGCGACGATCGTGATCAGGCCGGGACGGGGCTGGCGCGGCCACACAGCCGGTCAGTACGTGCGGATCGGGGTCGACGTCGACGGGGTGCGCCTGTGGCGTGCCTACTCCCTCACCTCACCGACCAACCGCCAGGACGGCCGCGTCACGATCACCGTGAAGGCGATCCCGGACGGCAAGGTCAGCAACCACCTGGTCCGCAGGGCCAAACCGGGCACGCTGATCCAGCTCGACCAGCCGGCCGGTGACTTCGTGCTGCCGCAGGCCAAGCCCGCCAAGGTGCTCTACCTGACGGCCGGCAGCGGCATCACGCCCGTGATGGGCATGCTGCGCGACACCGAGGTCGACGACGTCGTCATGGTCCACTGCGCGCCACAGCCGCAAGACGTGATCTTCCGCAACGAACTGCACGACCTGTCCGCGGACAAGAAGCTGCGGCTCACCGAGGTGCACACCGACACAGACGGCATGCTCGACATCGCCCGTCTCGACGAACTCGTGCCCGACTGGGCCGAGCGCGAGACCTGGGCCTGCGGGCCCGCGGGCCTGCTCGACGCCGCCGAAGAGCACTGGATGGAGCACGGCGTCCAAGAGCGCCTGCACACCGAACGCTTCCGCCCCAGCATCGTCGTCGCCGGCGACGGCGGCGAGGTCACGTTCAGCGCCACCGGCAAGACCGCCGACGCGGACGGCGCCACGCCGTTGCTGGACATCGGCGAGGAGGCCGGCGTGCTCATGCCCTCCGGGTGCCGCATGGGCATCTGTTTCGGCTGCGTCACGCCGCTCAAGGCGGGCGCCGTCCGCGACCTGCGCACCGGCGAGATCACCGAGGCCGAGCCGGGCGTCCTCATCCAGACCTGCGTGTCCGCCGCGGCGGGCCCCTGCGACATCGAACGGTAGGAGCACCTTGACCGCCATCGACCCCACCGCACACCTGACCGCGGAGCAGATCGAGGAGCTGGGCCGCGAGCTGGACGCGATCCGCGACGAGGTGATCGCCGGCCGCGGCGAGAAGGACGCCGCCTACATCCGTAAGGTCATCTCGGCGCAGCGCAAGCTCGAGCTGGTCAGCAGGGGCGTGCTGCTGTTCTCGATCTTCCCGCCCGCGTGGCTGCTCGGGACCGCCGGGCTGTCCGTGGCGAAGATCATGGACAACATGGAGATCGGCCACAACATCCTGCACGGCCAGTGGGACTGGATGCGGGACCCGAAGATCCACTCCACCACCTGGGACTGGGACCACGTCTCGCCGGCCGAGCAGTGGAAGCACTCGCACAACGAGCTGCACCACACCTACACCAACGTGATCGGCAAGGACAACGACCTCGGCTACGGCATCATGCGCGTCGACGAGGACCAGAAGTGGCACCCCTTCCACCTCGGCCAGCCGCTGTGGAACTTCCTCAACGCCTGCTTCTTCGAGTACGGCATCGCAGCGTACGACCTGGAGCTCGGCAAGAACCTGCACAAGCGCCGCCGCAAGAACCCCGAGTTCCGCGCGCGGGCCAAGGCCGTGGGCCGCAAGATCCGCAAGCAGGTGCTCAAGGACTACGTGATCCACCCGCTGCTGTCGGGCCCGTCGTTCCTCCCCACGCTCGCCGCCACGTTCACCGCGAACCTGGTCCGCAACATCTGGACCCACTCGGTGATCATGTGCGGGCACTTCCCCGAGGGCGTACAGGTCTTCGAGCGCCAGTCGATCAAGGGCGAGACGCGCGGCCAGTGGTACCTGCGCCAGATGATGGGCTCGGCGAACATCAGCGGCAGCAAGGCCATGCACTTCATGACCGGCAACCTGTCACACCAGATCGAGCACCACCTGTTCCCGGACCTGCCGAGCAACCGGTACGCCGAGGTCGCGGTGAAGGTGCGCGCACTGTTCGAGAAGTACGAGCTGGAATACGTCACCGGCCCGCTGCCCAAGCAGGTGTTCTCCGCGTGGCACAAGGTCTTCCGGCTCTCGCTGCCGAACAAGAAGCCCAAGGTCAAAACGCCGGACCGCGAGCAGGAGCTCGTCGCCGCCTGATTCCCGGTACCGGTTCAGATCTCTCGGCCGAACCCGGCGGCACCGCCGGGTTCGGTGAGATCCGTTGCGGACGGTGGGCGACCGCGACGTCAGACCGTACGACACGGGATCCGGAGCAGCCAGTGTCCGGCTGCGCTGCTACCCGGACGTACGCCAGGAGCTCAGCACACGGCCCCCGGCGAGGTGTTTGCAGTGCCCCGGCCTGCCATGGCCGGGCCGGTGGTCGGGTGCGTACGCGCACTCGGTTTGCCGACGGGCGGGCTGGGTGGAGCACCCGTCCGTCGAAGCCTGGGAGGGGGACATGGAGCGGCTGGGTCCAGCGGGCGGGGAATGCATGCAGCCCGTAGTACGCCCCCGCGAGGCCTCCGGTCACCGCGGCGACGGTGTCCGTGTCACCGCCGAGGTCGATCGCCGCGTGTATCGCGTCTTCGAAGCTGGTGGTGGTGCGCAGGGCCCAGACGGCTGAGCCCAGGCAGGGCCAGACGGCGCCGTTGAATTCGGTCGCCTGATCGGGGTGCCATTGGGGCGCGAGGACAGTGGCGTAGCGGCCGCGGTGGCCGGGGTGGACAAGGGCCAGGATGTCCGGGAGCGCGGCGAGGGGGTCGGTGTCCTCGAATGTGAGGCGGATGAGTTCGTGGAAGATCGCGCTGCCCTTCCAGGCCGCGCGGTCGCCGTGGGTGAGGGCGGCGATGCGGTGGGCCGCATCCATGGTGGCTTCCTGGCCGGCGGGTGCGAAGTGAACCGCGGAGGTAGATGGGCTGTGACCGAGGTACGCGCCAAAGGGGCAACGAGACGATCTTGAAGCCCTGAGCGCTCGGCCCGTATTTCAGAGGGACACGGCACTGTTCTGCCAGCGGCAGAACACCGGCCGGACGGGGCTCGACGATCACTACAGTCCAGTCTCATGACGACGATTACGACGCGTACGGTCGAGTACCCGGCCGACGGTTTGACGATGATCGGGCACCTCGCGCTCCCGGCCGGTATCGACCGCCGACCCGCGGTGCTGCTCGGACCAGAGGCATGGGGCTCAGCGACGTCGAGCGCCGCCGGGCCGATGCTCTCGCCGAGCTGGGATACGTAGCGCTGGCCTTCGACCTTCACGGCGGGCGCTATTTGGGCGACCCCGATGAGATGCTGGCCCGTTGCATACCACTGCTCTCTGATCCCGACCGGATACGGGGCATCGGCCATGCGGCGCTCGACGTGTTGCGCACCGAATCGCGGGCCGCCCCCGACCGGATCGCCGCCATCGGCTACGGCACCGGAGGCGCCGTCGGGCTGGAACTCGGGCGCGACGGCGTCAACCTGCGCGCGATCGGGACAGTCAACGCACTGACCACGGGCCGACCGGGCGAGGCAGCGCGCATTCGCTGCCCGGTGTGGGCCGGCGTCGGGTCGGAAGACCCGATCATGCCGCCCGCACAACGGAACGCGTTCACCGCCGAGATGCAGGCCGCAGGCGTCGACTGGCGCCTCGCGGTCTACGGCGGCGCCTTGCACGCCTTCCACCACCCGCCGGTCGACCACCCCACGGTCCCCGGCGTCGGCTACCACCCACAGCACGCGCAGCGAGCCTGGCGCGACGTCGTCGACCTGCTCGCCGAGTGCCTGCCCGTGACGGAAGACCTGCGGGCATGACCCAGGCGAACAGCCGGGCGCCAGGCCCGGTCCGCCTTGGGCACTCACAGTCCCCTCCCCTCAAGGTCCCCACAGCAGAACCACATTCGGGCGGATGCTCGATCGCGGAGACGCGTTCGCAACTGCCGCAGTAAATAACGGATTTACTGCGACGGAGCCCCTGCCGTGATCCTCGCGACCTGCGGCGGTCCGCTCCGCCGCCAGGGCGAGGTCTACGCATTTACTGCGGCCTCACTGTGCTGACCACGTGCGAAGTCGCATCAAGATCAGCTCCTTGCCCCTTTTGGCGCGTATCTCGGCTGGACCCCCAGATGCCCGCATCAAGCAGCCGTTTCCCGCTGCTCGTTGGTTGACTTGGAAATGAATCGCGGCGGCCAGGTCCCAGGGCATGCCGGTGGTCAGGACGTCTTCGGTCTGCAAGCCGATGTCCTTCGGTTCTGATGCCGCCCACCGCTGGAAGCGGGCGAAGATGTCCGGCAGATCCAGTCCGCTCCGCTCCAGAGGGACTCCGCGACCAGGACGGCCACCTGCGTGTCGTCAGTGGCCTCGCCGGGGTCCCAGCCACCGCCTCCGCACATCTCGCCACCGGCACCGGGCGCGGGAACCCGCGCGGAGAACGCTCGCGGGGGGGCCAAGCCCGAAGGGGGCGCCCAGGGCGTCGCTCACCGCTGAGCCGACGACCGCGCCGGCCGCTCGCTGAATCCGCTTCATTCGCGCAGGTTTATCCGCGCCGTGCCGACGATGCGCCTCACTTGAGGAGCACTAGATAGCCCGGCTCCACGCCGTCAATCGAGGTGATGGCTGAGCCGGTGACCCAGATGCTGGTCGGCTGTTGTCCTGTCGGGATCTGGTAGACCCCGTGCGCCGGTCCCCGGCTGCCCGGGTTGCGCCCGAACGTCGGTCCCGTCTGTCCTTTATCGGCGTAGTACTGCGCGTAGTCCAAGGCGTAGTCGGCGTCCTCATCCGACGGGGTGTATCGGGTGTCGCCGACGTTCAGGCTCACCGAGTCGTCGGCGTTCCAGACCGCCTCGCTCTTGCCGACGTTGAGCGCGTCTATGGCCACGACGCAGAACTGTTTGCCGGCCTCGGGTGTGGGAGTGGGGGTGGGCGAGCCGATCGACTCGGCTGCATGGGCCATGACGGCGGGGGCCAGCGGCTTGCCGCAGGTCACGCTGCGTACGGTGAACTGCCAACGGTCTGGGTCGTCGGCGGGGTCGTTGCTGTCCACGACCGTCACGGTGAACGGCTCGCCTGTCCGTACCGTGCCGAGCACCTCCGCCCGATGAGGTATCGGTCCGGAGCCTACTTCGCTGATCCTTGACAC
>NZ_JAAKZX010000256.1 GCF_011045025.1 Streptomyces ureilyticus | reverse complement strand
CGCGGGGGTATGGATGGGCCCGCCCGCACCCGCCACACCGCCGCAGGAACAACTCCCCCCGCCCGGCCGCCTCCCAGTACGCCCGCGTGAAGGCATCCACCTCCGGCACATCGAAGGGCGCCGCCGGCATCAGAAGAGCCCCAGAGCACTGTCCAGCGACCACGTCTGCCAGGACATCCCGAACAGGGCCACCAGGGAAATCAGCGCCATCATCGAGTTCTGCCCCTGCTCGGCCCAGTCGTGGATCATGAGGACGAGGTAGAGGAGGTTGAGGAGCAGGCCGCCGACCAGGGCGATCGGGGTCAGGAAACCGGCGATCAGGCCCAGCCCCAGGGCGAGTTCCGCATACACGACGACGTACGCCATGACCTGTGGACGCGGCGCGACGACGACGTCGAAGCCGCTGCGTACGGCGGTCCAGCGGTGCTTCGCCGCGACATCCGCCGCCCAGGCGATCCCCGTCCCCCGCTCGAACCACCCCTTCTTGTCCTTGTGCCGCCAACTCTCCAGCCACCACAGCCCGAGCCCGATACGCAGCACGGCGCCCCATTCCGCACCGGTGAGCCAGATCGTGTCCATGGATTTCCCTGCGGTCGAAGGAATCTGACGATACGTCAGTTCAGCGGATGCGCGGCGGTCACGCAAGACCGGGAGGAGGCGAGACTCTTCCTGTGGCCGGCCGCGACAGAGGCCCAGCCGGCCGGTGTTAGCGTTCGGCCGCATGGACGACGGCGTGTACGTGGGCAACGCGGGCAAGGACGCGGCGCTGGACCGCGGATGGCTGCTCGGGCACTTCAAGGACGCGGGTGATCCCCGTCAGAGCGACGCGGTGGAAATCAAGTGGGGCGTCCACCCCAGCGGCGACAAGCGAACGCAGTGGGTGCGGGGCGAGGAACGCACGGCCCTGCTGGTTCTCATCAGCGGCCGCTTCCGGGTCGAACTCCCCGGCCGCAGCGTTCTGCTGGAACGCCAGGGCGACTACGTCGTATGGGGCCACGGAGTGGACCACTCCTGGGTCGCGGAGGAGGAGTCGGTGGTGCTGACCGTGCGGTGGCCGTCCGTTCCCGGGTACGCGGTGCCGCAGGAGGAACGCACGGCTTCGCACCCATGAGCGGGGAGGGGCAGTGGCGGGAACCCTGCCTCCTCGCTCTTCACGCGCCTCATCGGTCCCACACTCTGAGGCGCCCGCGCCACGAATCCCACCCACACTCCCCACAGCCGTGATCGATTCGCAATCGATTCCGGGCTTGACCGATACCCATCAAGTGACGTGGTGAATACGCTCTGGCGCATGGCCGACTCTTCCGACGCGACGCGTCCTGAAACACACCACGCGGTGCCGTCCCACGAAGACCGACCCGTGTACGTCATCGGCGGCGGCCCGGGCGGACTCTCCGCGGCGTACGCCCTGCGCTCCCAGGGCGTACGAGCCGTCGTACTCGAGCGATCCGAGCACGTCGGGGCGTCCTGGCGGCGGCATTACGACCGGCTGCATCTGCATACGACCCGGCGGTTGTCGTCCCTGCCGGGCCTGGCGATGCCGCGCTCGTTCGGGCGCTGGGTCTCGCGGGACAACGTGGTGCGGTATCTGGAGAAGTACGCGGAGCACCACGAACTCGAGGTCGTGACCGGGGTGGAAGTCTCCCGCGTGGAGCCCGCCGCGGACGGCACCGGCTGGCTGTTGCGGGCCACCGGCGGGCGCGAGCTCACCGGTAGCGCGGTCGTGATCGCCACCGGCTACAACCACACACCCCACGTGCCCGACTGGCCGGGCCGCGACGCGTACAGCGGCGAGCTGCTGCACGCCGGCCAGTACCGCAACGCCGCCCCCTACGCCGGCCGCGACATCCTCGTCGTCGGCATCGGCAACACGGGTGCCGAGATCGCCGTCGACCTCGTCGAAGGCGGGGCCTCGCGCGTACGGCTCTCGGTGCGGACCGCGCCGCACATCCTGCGCCGGTCCACCGCCGGGTGGCCCGCCCAGCGCACCGGGATTCTCGTACGACGGCTGCCGGTCGCCCTGGTGGACCGGCTCGCCGGCCCGGTGGGGAAGATCAGCGTGCCGGATCTGTCGGCCCACGGCCTGACCCGGCCCGACACCGGGCTCTACTCCCGCGTGAACGAGGGCGCGATCCCGGTGCAGGACGTCGGCCTGATCGACGCCGTACGCAAGGGGCAGGTCGAGGTCGTGACCGCCGTCGACGGTTTCGAGGACGGCAAGGTCGCCCTCGCGAACGGCGACCGGATCGGCCCGGACGTCGTCATCGCCGCCACCGGCTACCGCCGCGCCCTGGAGGACCTCGTCGGCCACCTCGACGTCCTGGACGCAAGCGGCCGCCCACTCGTCCACGGCGCCCGCACCCCGAAAAACGCCCCCGGCCTCTACTTCACCGGCTTCACCAATCCCATCAGCGGCATGCTCCGCGAACTCGCCCTGGACGCCCAGAAGATCGCGAAGACGATCGCGAAGGCGGACAGGCGAAGGTAGTGGACACGGAGGTGCACCCGGCATCCGGGGATGCCTGACGTATTCGGTATCCGGAGCCGCCTGACGCATCCGGATGCCACCCACCCATGTTCCCGTGACGACCGTCGCGGGTACCAACCACGTGTCCGCCACAACTTCTTTGCGTGCAGCCCGGTTCCTGACGAGACGTCAGTTCAGTAATCTGACACTGCGTCAGTTATTGGCAGTCACACAGGAGCGGGCGGACCGATGCTTGGATCAACCCACGGCACCCTCACCACCGACTCCCGCCGGGCCCGGGTCATCGCCTGCGGCGAGCAACCGGCGCCTGCCGTGCACGGCAGGCCGGCCGACACCGACGACCTCGACGTCAGCGGCCGGCCGCTGTACGCCGGCGTACCCGAGCTCGACCGCTTCTTCCGCCCCGAGTCCGTGGCCGTCATCGGCGCCTCGGATGCCGAAGGGCGGCCGAACACCGGCATCACCAGGCAGTTGCTCTCCTGGGCCGAGCGGGTCGGTGCCCGGCTGCACCCGGTGCACCCCACCCGTCAGTCCGTCTTCGGCATCTCCTGCGTCCCTTCTGTCGCGGACCTGCCCGAGCAGGTCGATCTGGCCGTGCTGTTGGTCTCCGATCCCCTTCCCGTGATCGAGGAACTCGCCGAGGCCAAGGTGAAGTTCGCGGTCGCCTTCGCCTCAGGGTTCGCCGAGACCGGAGCGGAGGGCGCCGCCGCACAGGCGCGCCTCGCCGCCGCCGTGGAGCGCTCCGGGCTGCGGCTGCTCGGGCCGAACACCAACCTCAACGCCTTCGAGAAGTTCCGTGACGACCTGGACGGGCCGGCGATCGCGCTGATCACCCAGTCCGGGCACCAAGGGCGTCCCGTCTTCACGATGCAGGAGCTCGGCGTACGCCTCTCGCACTGGGCGCCCACCGGCAACGAGGCCGACCTGGAGACCGCTGACTTCATCTCCTACTTCGCCGAGCAGCCGGAGGTCGGCGCCATCGCCTGCTACGTCGAAGGGCTGAAGGACGGCCGCGCCTTCATGCTCGCCGCCGACCGGGCCGCCCGGCGCGGTGTTCCCGTCGTCGCGGTCAAGGTCGGCCGCACCGAGACCGGCGCCCGCACGGCCGCTTCACACACCGGCAAGCTGACCGGTGCCGACGCGGTGGTGGACGCGGCGATGCGGCAGTACGGCGTGATCCGCGTCGACGGGCTCGACGAACTCCAGGACACCGCGGCCCTCTTGGCCCGCGCCCGCCCCTCGAGCGCCGACGGCGTCGTCGTGTATTCGATCTCGGGCGGCACGGGCGCGCACTTCTCGGACCTGGCGACCGAGGCGGGGCTGCCCCTGCCGCGGCTGTCGGACGCCAAGCAGGCCGAGCTGCACCAGTGGATACCGGAGTACCTCGACGTCGCCAACCCGGTCGACAACGGCGGGCACCCCGTGGGCGACTGGCGTGGCCGCAAAATCATCGACGCGATCCTCGACGACCCGGCGGTGGGCGTGCTGATCTGCCCGATCACCGGGCCCTTCCCGCCGATGAGCGACCAGCTGGCGCAGGACCTGGTGGACGCGGCGGAAGAGACGGACAAGCTGGTGTGCGTGGTGTGGGGGTCGCCGGTCGGCACCGAGTCCGCGTACCGCGACACCCTGCTGGGCTCCTCCCGCGTCGCCACCTTCCGCACCTTCGCGAACTGCATCACGGCCGTCCGTGCCCACCTCGACCACGCCCGCTTCACCGCCTCGTACCACTCCCCCTTCGACGAGGCACCGCGCACGCACTCGCCCTCCTACCGCAAGGCCCAGGCGCTGATGCGGCCAGGACAGCAGCTGAGCGAGCACGCGGCGAAGCAGCTTCTGCGGGCGTACGGAATCCGCGTACCGCGCGAGCAGCTGGTGACCAGCGCGGCGGCGGCCGTGCGGGCGGCCGGGCTCGTCGGCTACCCCGTCGTGATGAAGGCTTCCGGCGCGCAGCTCGCCCACAAGACCGAACTCGGCCTGGTGAAGGTCGGGTTGACCTCCGCCAGTCAGGTGCGCGACGCCTACCGGGAGCTGACCGACATCGCCCGCTACGAAGGCGTCTCGCTGGACGGGGTCCTGGTATGCCAGATGGTCGATCCCGGAGTCGAGATGGTCGTGGGCGTCACACAGGACGAGCTCTTCGGGCCGACCGTGACGGTCGGGCTCGGCGGCGTACTCGTGGAGGTGCTGCGGGACACGGCTGTGCGCGTGCCTCCGTTCGGCGAGGATCAAGCGCGGGCCATGCTCGGCGAGCTGCGCGGGCGGGCCCTGCTCGACGGGGTCCGCGGGCGCCCCCCGTCCGACCTCGA
The DNA here is from genome assembly GCF_011045025.1 of Streptomyces ureilyticus. Taxonomy (GTDB): domain Bacteria; phylum Actinomycetota; class Actinomycetes; order Streptomycetales; family Streptomycetaceae; genus Streptomyces; species Streptomyces ureilyticus. The sequence continues at coordinate 7,133 of NZ_JAAKZX010000256.1, read as the reverse complement.
CGCGCTGGTCGAAGTCGTCCTCCGGGTGCAGCGCATGGCGCTCGAACTCGACGGCGAGCTGGCGGAGCTCGACATCAACCCGCTGATGGTGCTGCCCAGGGGGCAAGGGGCCGTCGCGCTGGACGCGATGGCGGTGTGCCGCTGAGCCGAGCGGTCCTCGCCACCGCCACGCCCACCGCCATGCCGCCGCGCGAACGGCGCCCGCGATACCGCGTGCGGCACCGAAGGTCCGGCGTAGGGCGCTGACGCTCCCGCGTACGGCCCCGACGGTCCCGCCAAGGGCGCCTATCCCACGTACGGCGCCAGTGGTCCCACGTACAGCGCCGCACATGTCGCGCACGGCGCCCTTCAACCCCCGTACGAAACGGAGCACCCCCATGTCCGACTCCCCCCGTGAACCTTTCGAATCCCCTGACTCGTCCCGCTCAGCCCGGAGCGCCGGTCCCGACCAGCGCTCCGGCCCCGAAATTTCCCTCGAGTCATTGGTACGGCACGCCACTGACAATCAGGTCGCGTGGATCACCCTCAACCGCCCCGAGGCGATGAACGCCATCACCTCTGACCAGCGAGAACGCCTGATCCAAATTTTTTCCGAAGCCTCCGCCGACCCGGACGTACGGGCCGTCGTGCTCACCGCGACGGGCCGCGGTTTCTGTGCGGGCGCCGACCTGCGGTGGGGGTCCCCCCGCTCGAGCGAAGCCGAGAGTGGGGGAGGGCCGCCCGCCGCGGAACGGGTCGCCGGTGACGTGGCCCGGGTCATCCGTCTCGGCGCCCAGCGCCTCATCGCCGCGGTCCTCGACTGCGAGAAACCGGTGATCGCCGCGGTGAACGGCACCGCGGCGGGAATCGGCGCGCACCTCGCCTTCGCCTGCGACCTGGTGATCGCCGCCGAACCGGCCAAGTTCGTGGAGGTGTTCGTACGGCGCGGTCTGGTGCCTGACGGGGGCGGCGCCTACCTCCTCCCCCGGCTGATCGGACCGCAGCGGGCCAAGGAGCTGATGTTCTTCGGCGACGCGCTGAGTGCCGCGAACGCGGAACGCCTCGGGCTCGTCAATCGCGTCGTACCGGCCGAGGAGCTGGACAAGACGGCCCGCGAGTGGGCCGAGCGCCTCGCCGCCGGGCCGACCCGAGCCCTCGCCCTCACGAAGCAACTCGTGAACGCCTCCCTGGACGCCGACCGTGCCACCGCGTTCGCCGCCGAGGCGGCCGCACAGGAGATCAATATGACGACGGCGGACGCGAAGGAAGGGGTGGCGGCCTTCGTGGAGCGGCGCGGGGCCGAGTTCAGCGGGCGTTGAGGGTTTGGAGGGTTCCTAGGGGTTTGGAGGGTCCATGTCTTCCTATCTGACGGTCCGTCAGGTTCAATGGCGGACGTGATGGGACATGCAGGGATGGCCGCCGCAGCCGTCCGCTACCTCAGGTCAGCCGGGGCCTCCACCGTCGCGGGGCCCGTGGAGGCCTTGCCTCGGCCGGAGCTGCGGGCTGTCGGGGACGATGAGCGGGCGCCGGTCGATCAGGGCGAATTCCGGCGCGTACTGGGGAACTTCGCGACCGGGGTGACCGTAGTCACCGCACCCGCCGCCGACGGCGAGGACGGCCCCGCCGGCTTCGCCTGCCAGTCCTTCTCCTCTCTCTCCCTCGATCCGCCGCTGGTCGTGTTCATGGTCGCGCGTACGTCGACGACGTGGCCGCGGATCGCTCGCGCGGGCGCGTTCTGTGTGAACGTACTGGGGGCGCACCAGGGCGAGTTGTGCCGCGGGTTCGCGGTGAGCGGGGCGGACAAGTTCGCGGGGGTCGCCTATGACGCGGCGCCGGTGTCGGGGTCGCCGCGGCTGGAGGGGGCGCTCGCATGGATCGACTGCACGATCCACGCGGTGCACACCGGCGGGGACCATCTGATCGTGGTGGGGAGGGTGGAGGCATTGGGGGCGGCCGAGATTGACGGCGCGCCTTTGCTGTTTCATCGGGGGCGGTTCGGACGCTTGAGCGACTGAAGCGGGGATTTCCCGAAAGCCGTTCATCAGTGCGAGTGATTCGTAGGACCAGGGCTGTCACTGTGCGCAGTGGCTGGCTTACCGTCGAGGCGTGAATGAACCAACACGGATCGATGTATCCGAGCTCAACGAACCGGGCGTACTGACCCAGTTGGTCGCCGGTCCTACGCCCATCGAGGTCACCGACCACGGCGAGGTCATCCATGTGATCGACGGGCGGAACAAGGTGCTCACTGCCGAAGAGATGATTGCCTTCTGGGAGTCCGGCGGCGGTATCGACCGGGAGATGCTGGACGAGATCGACGCGATGTTCTGCGACACGGACGAATACACGGAGCACGGCAGCGAGGACCCTCGGTGATCTCTTCCACCGCCCTCGCGGACACCTCGTTCTTCGTGGCCCGCGAGACCGGACGCCCCATGGCCACGGCCATGTCGCGCGGCATTCTCATTTCGACCATCACCATCGGCGAGCTGTCTCTCGGCGTTCAGGCTGCTCGCACCGAAGCGGATCGCAGCCGGCGGCTTGCCACGCTGCTGATGGCTTCCGAGCACGAAGTGGTGGCCCCCAACCGCATCGTCGCCTCTGTTTGGTCTCAGCTGATGGCTGAGATAACCCGATCTGGCCGTCGCCTGCCCAAGGCCCGCGTCAACGATGGCTGGATCGCCGCAACAGCACGCGCCCACGGCGTCCCCGTCATCACCCAAGACGCCGGCTTCGCCGCCTTCCCCGGCGTCCAGGTCATCCGCGTGTGACCGCGAGGTCGGCCGCCGCCACGGCCGGCCTCCTCCGGATCACCAGCGCCATCAGCGCCGCCGCCGCGCACAGCGCACCAGAGGCGTACCAGACCACGTCGTACGAGCCGAAGGTGTCGCGGGCGAAGCCGCCGAGGAAGGCGACGAGGGCGGCCCCCACCTGGTGGGAGGCCAGAACCCAGCCGAAGACGATCGCGCTGTCGTCGCCGTACTGCTCGCGGCACAGGGCGAGGGTCGGCGGGACGGTGGCCACCCAGTCGAGGCCGTAGAAGACGATGAAGAAGAGCATCGGGAGCTGCACCGAGGGCGCCAGCAGCATCGGCAGGAACAGCAGCGATACGCCGCGCAGGGCGTAGTAGACGGCCAGCAGTCGCCGCGGCTCGAAGCGGTCCGTGAACCAGCCGGAGGCGATCGTGCCGACGACGTCGAAGACTCCGATGACCGCGAGCAGCGAAGCCGCCGCCGTGATCGGCATGCCGTGGTCGTGGGCGGCGGGCACGAAGTGGGTCTGGATCAGGCCGTTCGTCGACGCTCCGCAGATCGCGAAGGTGCCGGCCAGCAGCCAGAAGGGGCCTGTACGGACTGCCGAGAAGAGGACGTTCAGCGTGCGGCGGGCCGCGCCGGGCACGGCAGGCGGCTTCTCGACGAACTCCGGTGCACCGTACGGCTTCAGGCCCACGTCCGCCGGATGGTCCCGCAGCAGCAGCCATACGAAGGGGACGACGGCGAGGGCCGCCAGCGCCACCGTCACGGCCGCGGGACGCCAGTCGTGTTCCGAGACGATCCACGACAGCAGCGGCAGGAAGATCAACTGACCTGACGCCGAGGCCGCCGTGAGGATCCCCGTCACCAGTCCGCGCCGCTCGGTGAACCACCGGTTGGTGACCGTCGCCGCGAACGCCAGCGCCATCGAGCCCGATCCGAGCCCGACCAGGAGCCCCCAGCACAGGATGAGCTGCCAGGCCGCCGTCATCCACACGGTCGTGCCCGAGCCGATCGCGATCACGAGCAGCGCGACCGCGACCACCCGACGGATCCCGAAACGGTCCATCAGCGCGGCGGCGAACGGCGCGGTGAGCCCGTACAGCGCGAGATTGACGGACACCGCGAGCCCGATCGTGCCGCGCGACCAGTGGAACTCCTGGTGCAGCGGATCGATGAGCAGGCCCGGCAGGGAGCGGAAGGCCGCGGCGCCGAGGATCGTCACGAAGGTGACGGCGGCGACGAACCACGCACGGTGCACACGCGTGGTCCGGCGCCGCTTTCTCTCGCTCTCGGGTTCCTGGTCCTGGACTGCTGAGGCGCCCTGGACGGCTGAGGCTTTGGTCGTCTGCGTCACGTCATAGAGCTTCTTGTCTGCGATGACCGCGATCGAGTGGCCCGACGGACAGTGTTCGCTAGGATCGGGCCATGAGTGGTTCTCTGGCTCGGCATCGCGTCGCCGTCCTCGCCCTGGACGGGCTCCTGCCCTTCGAACTGGGCATCCCGCAGCGGATCTTCGGCCGCGCGAGGACCGCCGACGGGCGGCCGCTGTACGAGGTCGTCACCTGCTCGGTCCGGCCGCCCGGCCCGGTCGAGACGGACGCCGACTTCGCCGTGCTCGTCGAGAACGGCCCCGAGGCACTGGCCACGGCCGACACCGTCGTGATCCCCGCCTCGTACGAGCTCGGCCCGGTCTTCGAAGAGGGCGTGCTCACCGACGAACTGGCCGCCGCCCTCGGTCACATCCGGTCCGGCACGCGCCTCGTCTCCATCTGCACAGGGGGTTACGTCCTCGCCGCCGCCGGCTGCCTCGACGGCCGCCCGGCGACCACACACTGGTTCCACGCCGAGCACTTCCAGCGGCTCTTCCCGAAGATCAAGGTCGACGCGGACGTGCTCTTCGTCGACGACGGGGACGTCCTCACCTCCGCCGGGGTCGCGTCCGGGATCGACCTGTGCATCCATCTCGTACGCCGCGATCACGGCACGGCCGTCGCCAACGACGTGGCCCGCCGCACCGTCGTACCGCCGCACCGTGACGGCGGGCAGGCGCAGTACATCCAACGGCCGGTGCCCGAGCCGCAGGTGGCGACCACAACCGCCGCTCGCGCCTGGGCGCTGGCCCGCCTCCACGAACCGATCCAGCTGCGCGACATGGCCGAGCAGGAGTCCATGTCCGTACGCACCTTTACGCGCCGTTTCCGCGAGGAGGCCGGCATCAGCCCCGGCCAGTGGCTTACTCAGCAGCGTGTCGAACGCTCCCGCCATCTCCTGGAGTCCACCGACCTGTCCATCGACCAGGTGGCCCGCGACGCCGGCTTCGGAACGGCCCAGTCGATGCGGCAGCACCTCCAGGCGGCGCTCGGGGTCACACCGAGCGCGTATCGGCGTACGTTCCGATCCTGGAGCGGCCACGACCGGGCCGTCGGCAGTCGGCAGTCGGCAGTCGGCAGTCGGCAGTCGGCAGTCGGCAGTCGGAACGACCGTATCGGCAGCGGGAGTTGAGCGTGCGACGGAGACCTTCGTGAGCCTGCGCTCCCCCCGCGCGCACAGCAGGCCGAGTGCGACGGCCCCCGGTGCGGCCGGACACAAGCGCACAGTGCCTTGACCGTCTCTCGGGCGGACAGGGGGAAATTGCATCCGTCAGGAGCAGCCGGGGATGGCGGCTCGGCACCGGCGCGTCGGTGGTCCCCGGGCCTGGGTGGTCAGGCATGGACCTTCCGCAGCAGGCGGGTCGGGAGCCGGGCCAGCAGGTATTCGACGACGGTCCAGGGCACTCGGGGCACTGTCGCGTGGACGGCGCCGGACTCGACGCGGTCCATGATCTTGCGGGCGCCCGTGCGGGTGTCGATGAGGAACGGTCGTTTGTCGCCCAGGGATTCGTTGATCGGGGTGTCGATGTAGCCGGGTGCGACCGTGGTCACGGTGATGCCGCTGTTCCACAGCTCGCCTCGGAGCGACTGAAGGTACCTCGTGAGCCCTGCCTTGGAGGCGCAGTACGGCGCCCCGCCCGGCAGGCCCGCCGCGGCCACGACGGAGGTGAAGCCCACCACCTGCCCGCCGCCCTGGCTGCGGAAGTGTGCGACGGCCGCGTCGATGGTCGCCATCGCACCCAGCAGATTGACGTCGACCACCGCGCGGTGCGCCTCGAAGCGGCCCTCCCCGACGTTGCCCCAGTCGTCGGCCCCCGCGTTGGCGATGACCATTCCGAGTCCGCCGAATTGGCGGGACGCGTCGTCGATCGTCCGCGCCACGGCCTCGTGCTCGGTCACGTCGAGGGCGGCCACGGTGACCGAACGCTGCGGGAACGCGGCGGTGAGCTGTGCCCGCAGTTCTTCCAGGACCTCGATTCTGCGCGCGGTGAGGTACACGTCGTAGCCGCGGGCGCACAACTCGGCTGCCAGCGCCTTGCCGATGCCCGAGCTGGCACCGGTCAGGAACGCGGTTCTCGCGGGCAACGGGGGCCGGCCCGGGTCGACGAAGGGCAGCTTCCCGAGCAGGCGGCGCGTGGTGGGCAGTTCAGTGCCGTTCATCGGTCTCCGGTCCTGTGATCCGCGAGCGCTTCACCGTGCGTCCGTCCGGGGCGGGCCTGCGGCGCAGCTCTTCTCGGATGGCTGTCATGCGCTGTCCTTCATGGAGCGTCGGCGAGGGGGCCAACGACCCCGTCGTCATCATGACCACTCACTCAAAGCGTGTCAACGCTGTTGACACCTACGATGACACCAGCATAAGCACCACTGTTGACACCAATGGATCGACGAGTCAGAGTGAGGACGCCGAAGCTCGGCATGCCATGCGATGAAGGAGTTCAGTAATGCGTATTGAAGCGGGTGGATGGCTGCTGGGAGCCGCCGCTGCGGGCGCCGGGGCGGTATGGCTGTGGCGACATCAGGACGAGGTGATGACCCGCCGCCCGGTCAATGAGTGGACGTTCACTCACATGAATCTCCTCATGCCCACCGAAGACGTCCGCCGCGGCGGAGATGTGTTCCCCCTGCCCCGGCGACCGCGCCCCCTGGAAGTGACGTACGGCTTCGAGGGGCGGGAGCGGAGCCTTGCCGAACTGCACGCTCGAACGAACACCACCTCCTTCGTCGTGCTGCATGGCGGCGAGATCGTCCACGAGTCGTATCCGGGGTACTTCGCCGGGGTCGACGTTCGGTTCCAGATGTTCTCGATGACCAAATCGGTGACGTCGATGCTGATCGGAATCGCCCTCGACGAGGGGGCGATCAAGGATGTGACCGAGTCGGTGACGGTGTACTGCCGGGAGTTGGTGGGCTCCGCCTTCGACGGGGTGACCATCGAGCATCTGCTCGACATGAGCAGCGGGGTGGGTGACCTGGTGGAGGACTACACCGTTCGGGACAGTCTGATCAACCGGTTCGCCAAGGCCGCTAC
>NZ_JAAKZX010000255.1 GCF_011045025.1 Streptomyces ureilyticus | reverse complement strand
GCCCCGCCCTTGCCCTGCCTCCCTGGCTCGCCCATGCGCTGCGCGCCCAGCGGGGACCCGTGCCGTGGAGCGCGGTCGTACGAGGGGCGCTGGCCGCCGGCCCGTTGCTGCTCGTGGCCGTGCTCGTCGACCGGCCCTCCATCGGAGTCGTGGCCGCCCTCGGCGCCATGCTCGCCGGGACCAATGACCGGCCCGGGAGCCGACGGGCCTCCATCAAGCGGCTCGGGGTGCCGGCGCTCGCCGGGGCCGGTGGGCTGTTCCTGGGGGCGTACCTCGGGGAGCAGGCCGGAGCGGTGCTGCTGACCCTGGCGCTGACCGGGCTCGGTCTGGTGGGCGGGGCTGTCAGTGCCGTGGGGCCGGTGGCTTCCGGAGCGGGCACGCAGTTGCTGGTCGCGGCTGCTGTGGGGGCCGGGATGCCGTTGCCCGAACCAGGGTGGCAGCGTGCCTTGTTCTTCTTCGGCGGCGCGGTCTGGCTGATCGTGCTGCGGCTTGTGCTGCCGACGCCCGGGGCCCTGGTCAGTGACCTCCGCGACTTCCGCTTCGACGGGGAGCGGGAAGCCGTCGCCTCCGTGTACCAGGCTGTCGCCGCGCTGCTCGCCGCCGTGGGTGGTGAGGACGCCATGGCCCGGCGTGCCGCGCTGACCGCCGCGCTCGATCACGCGCAGGACGCGCTCGCGGGACCGCGGCTTCGTGGGTACGCCAGTTCCGCGGCCGAACGGCGGCTGCGCGCGCAGTACGCCGCCGCGCTGCCCCTCGCCGAGGCCGCGACCGCGCTCGCCTGGTCCGGGGACGCCCTGCCCGCGCGGGCTGCGGACGGGCCGCGACGGCTCGCCGTGGCCGTACGGACGGGGGAGGCCTGTGGGCCGCTGCCCGCGCCCTCCCGTTCCGTACCGGGGCTCCGGGCCCTCGACGACGCACTGCTGCACGCGGCCGAGGCCTTCGACCGGGGCGGCAGGAAGCCCAGCCCCAAGGGTTCCAGTGGACCCATCGACCTCGGTGCCCAGCAGACCGCGCGCCATGGTCTGCATCTACGTCCCGTCCGCGCCAAGGCCCTCCTGCGTACGGTCACCGGCGCCGGAGGCCGCGAGTACGGGCTCCGGGTGGCGCTGAGCTTCGGCGCGAGCGCCGCGGTCGCGCAGGCGCTGCACCATGTGCACTGGTACTGGCTCCCGGCCACCGCCGTCTTCCTCGTCAAGCCCGATCTCGGTCCGCTCGTCTCGCGCGTACTGTGCCGGGCCGCGGGAACCGTCTTCGGTGCCGTCGTGTTCGCCGGGTTCGCCGCGGTGCTGCCCGCGCCGGAAGGGCTCGTGGCGCTCGTGGCCGTCAGCGGAGCCCTCATCCCGGTCGCCATACGGCACTTCGCCGCCCAGACCGCCGTCATCACCGTGCTGGTGCTCTCGCTAGTCATGGTCGGCGGCGAACCGCAGGCCTCCTGGAGCCGCATCGCCGAGACGCTGCTGGCCTGCGCGATCGTGCTGCTCGTCGGACATCTGCCGGCGCCGGGGCAGCGCGGCGGGAACGTACGGGCCCGCCTGGGGCGTGCGACCGACGCGGCGCACGCGTACCTGGCGCAGGTGCTCAGCGGGGCCGACGACCGGGCGGCGCGCTGGGCCCTGCGCCGCGAGGCCTACCGGACGCTGGCCGAGGCCCGCGCCGCGATCGACCGCGCCTCCGCCGAACTCCCCACCCTGGCGCGGCACACGGAAGGCACCGACGAGGTGGCGGACACGCTCGAACGCCTCGTGGACACGACCACCGCATGCGCCGTTCACCTCGACGACACGGGACGGCTCACTCCCCAGCACACCGAACGCCTCGCCACCCTCCTCGACGAACTCGTCGAGCGGCGGGAGCGGGCGGGGCTCACATCGGAGTACGACCGGTCGGGGAACGCCCTGAACCTGAACTTGAGTGCCTGATCAGCCTGTACGGACCTGCCTTAGCCAGTACGGACCTGTCTCAGCCTGTACGGACCTGGCTCGAAGAAGCGCAAGGAAGCGCGAGAAAACCTAAGGAAGCCCTCACACCCGTATTCGCGCCCACACCGGAGCATGATCCGACCCCGCCTCATCCCGGCGCGCACTCGGATCGTCGCCCACCGACGGCAGCGTGGTGACCTCCTGGGCAGGAGCGCCGGTTCCCGCGCCGGTCACATGGTCGAGGAGGAGGCGGCTGACCAGTATGTGGTCGATCAGCTCGGGGCGGCCGGCGTGCACTCGGGAGAATCGTTGCTTCTCGTCGATGAGCGGGGCGATGTTCCACAGGCGGGACGCGTCGCCCTTGTCGGGGCGCTCGAAGCCGGGGGTCTTGATCTCGGAACCCGGCGGGCCCTGGAGGATCTGGGTCGTGGCGGCGGCGACCTCGTCGTTGAGGTCGCCGAGGACGGCCACGTTCCGCTCCCTGCCCTTGCCGTCGAGGAACTCGTCGGCGAGTGTGCGCAGCGTCGTGGCCTCGGCGGCCCGCCGGTAGAGGGCGTACGCGCCATAGCGCGCCCGCTCGCCCTCGTCCCGCGGCTGGAACCGTCCGCCCGGATACGTCAGCAGCTTCGACTTCAGGTGGCACACCGCCACCGTCAGGGTCATCGCCCCCATGGCGATCTCCACCGCGAGGAAACCGCGGCCCGTACGATCCACCGGCTCACCGTCGTCGTCACCCTGCACGGGCCGCAGTGGTGCGGGGAAGGCGTTCGTGTCAGCCCGTACTCGTAGTGCCGGGCGACTGAGGAAGCCGACCCTGATGCCGCGGACATCCGGGTGCTCCGAGAGCGCGATGTGCCAGTCGCCGTCCAGCATGTCGGCCAGATCGCGCAGCGCCGCCGGGTCGCCGACCTCTTGCACGCCGAGCAGGGCGGGGTCGAGGTCCGTGATCATCGAGGCGAGGGCGGTGAGCTTCGCCTTGTACGCGGCCTCGTTCTTCGGTCCGTACCGGCCGCCGGGCCGGTACAGGTTCTCCAGATTCCAGGTGCCGAGAAGCATGCCGGGCTCCTTCCGGGGAGCGCTGCCGGTCGAGACGTGACGGGGTTCGATGACGGGGCTTCGGTGAAGCCAGAGTGCGCGCCGAATCCTTGCGGCGACAGGGCGAGGACCGGATGCACGGTTCACGTCACCCGGCGGTACGACCCCGTCGTACCGTGGCGTGATGACATCGCCCGACGCGAAGAACGCCGCCGATCTCATCATCACCGGATGCACCGCCCTCGTGCACGACGATCATGAACAGGTCGACTTCGTCGAGGACGCCACCATCGTCGTACGGGACGGACTCATCGAGACCGTGACGACGGACGACGACCTGTATGACACCCCCGCCGGCGAACGCATCGACGCGCGCGGCCAGATCGCGATGCCCGGCCTGGTCAACTGCCATACGCACGCGCCGATGGTCGCGTTGCGCGGTATCGCCGAGGACCTGCCCCTCGAGGAGTGGTTCAACGACGTCATCTGGCCCATCGAGTCCAACCTCACGGACAAGGACGTGGAGTTGGGGGCGCGGCTCGCCTGCGCCGAGATGATCCAGGGCGGTGTCACCTGCTTCGCGGACCACTACTTCTCCATGGACACTGTCGCCGCCGTGGTGGCCGACTGCGGGATGCGCGCCAATCTCGGCGAGGCCTACTTCTCCTCGCAGGGAGCCGAAGGGCGCGAGCGGTCACTGGACTTCGCCCTACGGCAGCGAGGCGCGGCCGACGGCCGCATCACCACCTCGCTCGCCCCGCACGCCCCGTACACCGTCGACGACGCCGATCTCGCCGCCACTTGTCAACTCGCCCGCGAGCACGGCCTGTTGGTGCACATCCACGCCGCCGAGAACCGCGACCAGACCGACACCAGCCTGGCCCGGCACGGCCGCACGCCGATCGAGATCCTTCAGGGCGCCGGGCTCCTCGACGTCGACCTGCTCATCGCCCACGGCACGGGCATCGTGGAGCGCGACCTGCCCGTCCTCGCCGGTGCCACGGGACGGGTCGCCGTGGCCAGTGCGCCGCGCGGCTACCTCAAGTTCGCCTGGCCGACGACCACTCCGGTACGCGCCCTGCGGGAGCTCGGGATTTCCGTCGGGTTGGGCACTGACGGGGCCGCGTCGAACAGTTCCCTGGACGTGTGGGACGCCATGGCCCTCACCGCGCTGGTGCAGAAGTTCACGGAGCGTGACGCGCGCTGGCTGACCTCGCGGCAGGCACTGCATCACGCGACGCTGCAGAGCGCACGGGCGGTCGGACTCGGGGAGTCCATCGGCAGCCTCGCCCCGGGGCGAAAGGCCGACATCATCCTCGTCGACCTCTCCGGGCCGCACACCCAGCCCGTGCACGACCTCCCCGCCACCCTGGTGCACAGCGCCCGCTCCAGTGACGTACGCACGACGATCGTCGACGGGCGGGTCCTGATGCGCGACCGCGAGCTGCTGACGCTCGATGTGCCGGGGATCGTGGGGGAACTCGGGGAACGGATGCCGTCGCTGCTCGACCGGAGCCATGGCAGGAAGATCCAGGAGTATGACGCCTGAGTGTGATGGTGGCGGCGGGTGTGGGGCGAGGAGCACGGGGCGGGTGTGAAAAGGGTCCGATATCACTACGAGTACGAAGAGTGACACGAAACGTCACAAAAGCTGAGAGATCACTCACACTGAGGCAGTAACCGAGTGTCAGCTACGTCTCAGTACGGTCACTCTGCGATCCGTTTCCCCCATGGTTGGCGTTTATTAACTCTAGGAGAACAGCGCTTCTACGGGAGCAGCGCTACATGGAGGTGCAAGGTGAACGGGCGAACGGTGCTTGGGCGCTTTCCAGCTGGGGGGCCGCGGGGTTCTTGGCCTGCGGAGGAGTTCGCGCAGGCTTGCCGCCTGGAGGGGCAGCAGGCTGAGGTTGTTATGGACCTGACGTCCGATGCGTTTCTGGTGGTCGTTAGCGACCGCGCCGAGTGAGTGGGCGGTTCTCTTGTGGCTTGTCGCTCCCCCACTCTCGAATTCGCTCGAGCGGGGGGACCCCCATCGCGGCGGAGCCGCAAATTGATACAGCCCCGCGCCCCTTACGGGGCTCAGGCTCGGACCGACCTCGACCACACCGGCGTCGTCCCCGTAACCCGGCACAGTGCCAGGTACAGCGGTATCGGTGCTGTGTACGGGAGCGTGCTGTCCGGCTTGTGGATCAGGTCCGGGAGTGGGAGTGCCGGCGTGCCCGGGATTATCGCGCCCGTTGCGTAGTGGGTGGGGGCGGGCCAATCCAGGGAGACGTCGGAGTCGGCGGGGACCAGCCACCACCACTGTGAAGCGTCGGCGTATACGCAGCCGACGCGCGGCAGCCGGGGCATCAGCAGAGGGCCGAAGCGCGCGGGCATCGACACCGCGTCGCAGCCCAGTGGTGCGTGCATACCCTCCGGGACGGTGAGGCGTCGCAACGCGCCCGCTCCGGAGGGGGCCCGCAACGAATGACGTAGACGAACCAGCGTGTCCAGGTTGAGCACCTTGGGCACCCCGGCCGACGTAGCCCTCACACCCATGCAGCCCCGTCCGTTCTCAAGTTTTCGAACGTCTTCGAAACGAATCAGAACCAGTGCCCTGCCGCGGGCCCGTCCGCCCCGGTCAAGGCGGAGCCGGTTCGCGAGGAGCCGGCTGGGGCCGGCCGGCTCCTCGCACTCCAGCCCAGGTCCGACCGCGGCTCGGCGCCGTTGTTCGCCGAGCGCGGCAGGTCCGCCCAGACCAGCAGTCCGGGTCCGGAATCCTGGGCGCCCCAGGCCGTGCACACCGCGGCGACGAGAAGCAATCCCCTCCCGTGCTCCTCCTCGGGGCGCTGTGGCGAAGGGTGGGGCTCACCCGTCGCACACCCCTCGTCGCGTACGGCTATTCGCACCCGGTCGTCGCCGTCGTGCAGTTCGCACACCACCTGGCGGCTCGCCGTGTGCACGACCGCGTTGGTGACCAGCTCGGAGACGACCAGCTCCGCCATGTCGCAGGTGTCCTCACAGACGGCCCACCCCGAAAGCTGGGCGCGGGTAAGGCGCCTGGCCTGCTGTGGGGAACCCGGATGCGCGGCCAGCTCGAAACGAAACCGGCGCTCGGCAGCCGCATCGGCGGCGCCGAGACCGTACTGGCTCCCGGCGGCGTCTGCTCTTAACGACGAAGGCGGAGTCACGCTTGCCACTATCTCCCCGCCGTGAACACTTGGCAAGAGTCACTCTGAAAATTGCAGAGTGCAGTGTTCCGTGTGGAGGGGGCCATGGCACACTGCATCGCAACAGCACGTGACGCGGCGTCTGTTGGGTACTCGCGGGGTATCCACCGGGCGCCGCCCGGGCTGTTCAGGACTATGTGGAGGTGGACGTGAGTGAGCCACGGTCCGCGCCGACGGTCGGGCAGGTCGTCCTCGGACGGCGCCTGTTGGACCTGCGGGAGCGCGCGGGGCTCAAGCGCGAGGAGGCGGCGCGCATACTGCGCGTCACGGCCGCCACCGTCCGCCGCATGGAGATGGCCGAGGTCGCCCTCAAGATCCCGTATCTCCAGCTCCTGTTGAAGGCGTACGGCGTCTCGGAGGAAGAGGCCGACGCGTTCGTCGCCCTCGCCGAGGAGGCCAATCAACCCGGCTGGTGGCAGCGGTTCCACGACATCCTGCCGGGCTGGTTCTCGATGTACGTCAGCCTGGAAGGCGCGGCCGGCCTCCTCCGCAGCTACGAACCCCACTTCGTACCCGGACTGATGCAGACCGAGGAGTACGCCTATGGCGTCATGGAATCCGGCGCCCTCGGCCAGACCAAACCCGAGGACATAGAGCGTCATGTGGCGCTGCGCATGCAGCGCCAGGAGCTGCTCACGCGAGAGGACGCGCCACGGTTCTGGGTCATCATGGACGAGACGGCCGTGCGCCGGCCCGTCGGTGGCCCCGCCGTGATGCGCGCCCAGATCGACAAGCTGCTCGAGGTCACGCAACTGCCGAACGTGACGCTGCAGATCGCCCCGTTCTCCTCGGGGCCGCACGCGGGCACGTACGGGCCCTTCGTGCTCTTCCGATTTACCGTGCCCGAACTGCCGGACATGGTCTACAGCGAGTACCTGACCGGCGCCGTCTACCTGGACGCGCGTGCCGAAGTGGCTACCCACCTCGAGGTCATGGACCGCATGGCGGCGCAGGCCGCCACAGCACATCGCACGAACGAGATCCTCCTGGATCTCCGCAAGGAGCTGTGAATGAATCGCATCAAGTCCCGGGTCCACAACGGGCAGATCTACAACGGCATGCCCGCCCGCGAGCTGGGCAGCGAAGGCTGGCACAAGCCCTGGAGCGGCGGCAACGGCGGCAACTGCGTGGAGGCGATGAAGCTCGCCGACGGCCGCATCGCGGTCCGCCAGTCCGCGGACCCGGACGGCCCCGCCCTCATCTACACCCCCGGCGAGATGACGGCGTTCATCCAGGGCGCCAAGGCGGGGGAGGCGGACTTCCTGCTGTCCTGAGGCCCTTGTTCACGAACTCCATTGTCATTCTCCCGTCATTTGCCCCTTATTCGTTTTATTCGTTGCCCTTTGTGTCCTCTGTCAAGAGACCTGCTCGAACGACGGCGGCCCGACCGCGAGCTTGCGGCGGGCCGCCGCTCAGCGGTGGGCCAGGGTGGCCGCCGCCACGATCCCTCGGCCACTTGCGCCGTGCGGCCAACTACCTGGCCGGCAACGCCGCGCACAACGCCTCCAGCGCGGCCTCGTACGCATGCTCCGGAGGCGTCGCATAGCCGACGACCAGGCCGTCCGGTTCGTCCGGCGCGGAGATCGGCGCCTCCGGGTGCCGGAACTCGGCGAGCCCGTCCAGGGCCAGCCCCTGCCAATGGGCGGCCCTGACGGCGGCCTGCTCGCTTCCGGGCGGGAGCCGCAGCACCGCGTGCAGCCCGGCCGCGATCCCGGTGACCTCGACCTGCGGCGCGTGCGCTGCCAGCGCGACGACGAGACGGTCCCGTCGCGTCCGGTACCGCTGCCGCATGCGCCGCACATGACGGTCGTACGACCCGGAGACGATGAAGTCCGCGAGCGTCAGCTGGTCGAGGACGCTCACCCACGCCTCACGCTCGCCCTTCGCTTCCAGTACGGCGTCGACGTACCGCTCCGGAAGGACCATCCAACCCAGCCGCAGCGCGGGCGACAAGCTCTTGCTGACCGAGCCGATGTGGATGACCCGCTCCGGGTCCAGACCCTGAACGGCGCCCACAGGCTTGCGGTCGTAGCGGAACTCCCCGTCGTAGTCGTCCTCCAGAATCACCCCTCCACGCGCGCGTGCCCAGTCGATCACGGCGCCGCGGCGCGCGGAATGCAGCGGGCCGCCGGTCGGGAACTGGTGCGCCGGTGTGAGCAGTACGGCCCGCTCCTTGCCCAACTCCTCCACCTGGGCGCCATGTTCGTCGAGGGCCAGCGGGCGTGTCCGTACGCCTGCCGCGGCCAGCAGCTCGCGGTGGAAGGGCAAGCCGTACGTCTCGACGGCCAGCGGGCCCCGGAGTACCCCGCCTCCGGAGCCTCCGAAGAGGAGCCGCAGGGCGTGGGCGAAACCGGAGCAGATCACGATCCGGCCCGGCTCGGTGCGTACGCCCCGCGCGCGTGCCAGGTACTCCGTGAGCGCCTCCCGTAGTTCGCGACGGCCGGCAGGATCTCCCGGTCCGAACGCCTCGTTGGGCGCCTGCTGCAGGGCTCGCCGGTACGAGGTGAGCCAGGCCGTGCGCGGGAACGCCGACACGTCCGGGGTGCCCTGCCGCAGGTCGTGTCGTGGTCCACGCACGCGTGGGGGTGTCTTTTTGGGTACGCGCGCGTGGGTGCCCAACGGTTCGGCGCGCTCGGCAACTTGTGTGCCCGAGCCCTGGCGCGCGGTCAGCCAGCCCTCGGCAACGAGTTCGGCGTAGGCGTCGGCGACCGTGTTGCGGGCCACGCCGAGATCGGCGGCCAGCGAGCGGTACGGGGGGAGCCGGGTGCCGGGGGCGAGACGGCCGCTGCGTACGGCCTCGCGCAGGGCGCTGATGAGGGCGGCGCGACGACCGCCCGTGCCCGACAGTTCCAGCTCCAGATGCAGGTCGGCGCCGATACGCTCCGCCGAATTGACCCACGATTCCGCCATGAAAGTGAACCCTACAGAGGGTCTTTCCGAGCCGTAGTTTCGTGGTCATGACGACGAACACGACAGACATGACCAAGGTGGCGAACGAGGCCGCGGTGGCCGAAAACGTCCGCCTCAACTTCGCGAAGTCGGCCCGGAAGGCTTTCCGAGCCCTCATCGGCTTCGACGCCACCGCCCGCGAGGGTCTCGACCCGGCCCTCGTCGAGCTGATCCAGATCCGCGCCTCGCACCTCAACCGCTGCGCGTACTGCCTCCACATGCACACGAACGACGCGCGCAAGGCGGGCGAGAGCGAGGACCGGCTGCACATGGTCGCGGTGTGGCGCGAAGCCCGCCACTTCTTCACGGAGCGGGAACAGGCCGCGCTCGCGCTGACCGAGGCGGTGACGCTGGTGGCCGACCGCGGCGTCCCGGACGACGTCTACGCGCGGGCCGCCGCCCAGTTCGAGGAGCAGGAACTGGCACAGGTCCTGGCGCTGATCTTCGCGATCAACACATGGAACCGGATCGCGCTGTCGACCGGGAAGGTGGCCGGCACAGACGAGCGCTGATGTCGGTGTCCCTGGTGTCCCTGGTGTCCCTGGTGTCCCTGGTGCCTTTGGTGTTCCTTGTGCCTCACACCGTCATCGGCCGGTCGTACGGGCCTATCGGCGCCGGAAGCCGTGAACTTCCCGTCAGTTGACGGTCGACCGCCGCCGCCACCGCTCGGCCCTCCGCGATGGCCCACACGATCAGGGACTGGCCGCGCGCGGCGTCCCCGGCGGCGTACACGCCGGGGACGTTGGTCGCGAAGTCGGCGTCGCGGGTGATCGTGCCGCGGGGGTCGAGGGCGAGGCCGAGCTGGTCGACGAGGCCGTCGGAGCGGTCGGGGCCGGAGAAGCCGAGGGCGAGCAGGACGAGGTCGGCGGGGAGCCGGCGTGCGGTGCCGGGGAGGGGGCGGCGCTCGGCGTCGACCTCGACCAGGTGCAGCGCGTGCACGTGGCCGTTCGCGTCGTCGGTGAAGCGGAGCGTGGAAGCCGCGAAGAGCCGAGCGTCGGCGTCCGCCGAGGGCGCCGTCCGCAGCTCGCGAGCCTCCTCATGCGCGGCCGACAGCCGGTAGATCTTCGGGTACATCGGCCAGGGCTCGACGTCCTCGTCGCGCTCCGTGCCCGGCTGCGCGTAGATGTCCAGCTGCGTCACGGACGCCGCGCCCTCGCGCACCGCCGTGCCCAGGCAGTCGGCCCCCGTGTCACCGCCCCCGACGATCACGACATGCTTGCCGGCCGCGGACAGCGGGGAGGCCTCCATGTCTCCCTCGCACACCCGGTTGGCCAACGGCAGATACTCCATCGCCTGGTGTATGCCGTCCAACTCGCGCCCCGGCACAGGGAGTTCACGCCAGGCCGTGGCGCCAACGGTGAGCACGACGGCGTCGTAACGGGCCCGTAGCACGGCAGCATCGATGTCCCGGCCGACGACGGTCGACGTACGGAACTTGGTTCCCTCCGCCCGCATCTGCTCGAGCCGCCGCTCCAGATGCCGCTTCTCCATCTTGAACTCGGGTATCCCGTACCGCATCAGCCCGCCGAGCCGATCGTCCCGCTCGTACACGGCGACGGTGTGCCCGGCCCGCGTCAACTGCTGCGCCGCGGCAAGGCCCGCAGGACCCGAGCCGATCACCGCGACCGTACGCCCGGAAAGCCGGTCCGGCGGTCGCGGCGGCGCGAAGCCCTCCTCCCAGGCCCGGTCGGCGATCGCGACCTCGACGTTCTTGATGGTGACCGCCGGCTGGTTGATCGCCAGCACGCAGCCAGCCTCGCAGGGCGCGGGGCACAACCGCCCGGTGAACTCGGGGAAGTTGTTCGTGGCATGCAGGCGATCGCTCGCAGCTCGCCAGTCGTCGCGCGAGACCAGGTCGTTCCAGTCGGGGATCAGATTGCCGAGCGGACAGGCCTCGTGGCAGAAGGGGATGCCGCAGTCCATACAGCGGTCCGCCTGCGTGCGGATGATGGGCAGCAAAGCGCCCGGGACGTACACCTCGTCCCAGTCACGGACCCGCTCCTCGACGGGGCGGCGCGGCCAGTCCTCGCGGGAGGCGTTGAGGAAACCCTTGGGATCGGCCATGGCCGTCTTCCCTCACGTACGCGAACGGGACCCATACGGCATCCCGCCTCCGGGCCGGGCCGGGGCGGCGGGCCGGGGCCGGAGGGCGGGGTGCGCAGGGCCTTACGGCAGACTCTTCCTGCCACGATACGTCGCCCACGGCGCGTAAGCCCCAGTGCGTGCGCGGGCGCATGCGCCTCTGCTTCGGGTGAGCGCCAGGACGTAGTCGGGCTCAGGCGGATGCCAGGACGTCTCAGGCTCAGGCGAGCGCCAGGACGTACTCAAGCTCAGGTGAGTGCCAGGACGTACGAGATCGCCGCGCCGGCGGACGCGATCATGCGGACGTGGTTCCACGTCGTCCACTCGCTCACGTACGAGCGCCAGTACGCGGCGGCCTCCCGGGTGCCAGGATCCATCGTCGCCAGCTTCTCGTTGCGCGGGACGTTCGCGACCATCGTGACCCCGAAGCTGCCGAACAGATACAGCGCGCTGCCGAGCAGCAACTCCACCGTGCCATCGTCGGGCCACAGCACGAACGTGACCACCGCGAGCACCGCGCACAGCACGGCCGACCCGACGAACACCGCCATGAAGGCCGGCGTCAGCGCCGTCACATTGATCGACTTCATCGCGGCCACACCCTGCGCCGGCGGCAGCGCGGCAAGCCCCCTCATCACGAACGTGGAGAACGCGCAGAAGACCCCGGCCACCAGCCCCGTACCGAGCACACCCAGCACCGTCAGCACGAAGTACGGTCCATCGATCATGACAACTCCCGCATGTTGAAGGATCCTGCCTGGCACTCCCTGTCACCGCCACCACAAGTGAAGTCCGGTACGACCAGGGTCACCATCGCCGAGGGGCTCGGGGGCATACGCGAGCCGCTCGTCTTGGGGCCCCCTCCCTCCCTC
>NZ_JAAKZX010000254.1 GCF_011045025.1 Streptomyces ureilyticus | reverse complement strand
GGGCTGGGGCGTCATGGTCGGGAACGCGAGGAGGGTCGGTGCGGGCGGATTGATTGGCGGAAGGGTAAGGCGGCTGGCTGGTCGGGCTGAGAGGAGAGTGGGTGTCGGGGAGGGGAGCGGGCGGCGGGGACAAGGTCGGCCTGGCCCGTGGCCCGGAGCTTCCTTCGGTCCGCTGGTACGGGTGTACGGCCTCGGGTTGCCCTATGCCCGGAGGCGTAGGCCCCGCGGTGTCGCGTGGAAACCGGCTCCTTCCAGGAGTGTTCCGAACGGCGACGTCAGGGCCGAGGCGCCGTTCACACGCTCCACCGTGACCGTGCCGAGGGAGCCCGCGCGGGCGGCCGCGGCGAGGGCCTCGGCGGCTATGCGCAGACGCGGGTCGTTCAGCGGTGTGTCCTGCGAGGTGGAGGGCCAGGCCAGGAGGGTCTTGCCGCCGCGCTCCATGTAGAGGGTCAGCTCGCCGTCGACCAGCACGACCAGGGAACCCGCCTTGCGGCCGGGCTTGTGACCCGCCCCGTCCGGAGGGTCGGGCCAGGGAAGGGCTGCCCCATACGCGTTCGCCGGGTCGGCGGCGGCCAGGACGATGGCACGGGTCGCGTTGCTCGGACGGGGGCGGGAGGCGGGGCCGCCGGGGAAGCCGGTGTCAGAGGGGGCGTCGGCGTAGGGGTCTGGGAAGCCGTTGGTGGTGCCCCACAACTCGGGTGCGCCCGGGAACTCCGGTTCTGGCAGCGTCTCGCCTCGCTCGCGTGCGTTTGCCGCCGCGCGCAGCCGGTCCACCGCGCCATCCATCGCGAACTGCGCGGCACCGAGCCCCTCCACCACATAGCCACGGCGTGCCTGTCCGCTGTCCTCGAAGGCGGACAAGATGCGGTACGTCGCCGAGAAGCCGCCCTCGACCCCTTCCGCCGCGACCGCGCCCCGGGTGACCACGCCGTGCCGGTCTAGCAGGGTGCGGGCCAGGGCGTGGGCGCGCACGGTGGTGTCGGCCTCGCGGTCGGGGAGCAGTGACCAGCGGCCCGCGACGGTGGGAGGGCCGGTACGGGAGGCGGGGCGTGCCGCGGCCGTCAGGCTGCCGTACCGTCCGCGGGGGACCGTGCGCTTCGCGCGATGGGCGGTGGAACCCGCGGTGCGGCCCGATCCCAGGAGGGAGCGCATCGGGCCGAGGGTGTCGTTCGTCAGTCGGCCCGACCAGGCCAGGTCCCAAAGGGCGTCGGCGAGTTGGGGGTCGGTGGCGTCGGGGTGTGTGGTGGCGCGGATCTGGTCGGTGATCTGGCGGAAAAAGAGTCCGTAGCCCCCCGAGAGGGTGTCGAGGACCGACTGGTGGAGCGCGGTCAGCTCCAAGGGGTGTGGAGGTGGCAGCAGCAAGGGGGCCGCGTCCGCCAGATACAGGGACACCCAGCCGTCCTTGCCGGGCAGTGCACCCGCTCCGGCCCACACCACCTCGCCGGCGGCGGTCAGCTCGTCGAGCATCGCCGGAGCGTAGTGCGCGACACGGGACGGCAGGACGAGCTTCTCGAGCGCGGAGGCGGGCACCGAGGCGCCCTGCAACTGCTCGATGGCGCGGACGAGTCCGTCGATGCCGCGCAGTCCGTGCCCGCTGCCCAGATGCTGCCACTGCGGCAGGAACTGGGCGAGCGCGGCGGGCGGCACCGGCTCCAGCTCCTGTCGCAGCGCCGCGAGCGAACGGCGCCGCAGCCGCCGCAGCACCGTCGCGTCGCACCATTCTTGGCCTATGCCCGCAGGGTGGAACTCTCCTTGTACGACACGGCCGCTCGCGGCGAGCCGCTGCAGGGCGCCCTCGGTGACCGCCGTCCCGAGGCCGAAACGTGCCGCTGCCGCGGTCGAGGTGAACGGGCCGTGGGTGCGTGCGTACCGCGCGAGGAGGTCGCCGAGCGGGTCCTTGACCGGCTCGGTGAAGGCTTCGGGGACGCCGACGGGCAGCGCCGTGCCGAGCGC
This sequence comes from Streptomyces ureilyticus, assembly GCF_011045025.1. GTDB lineage: Bacteria > Actinomycetota > Actinomycetes > Streptomycetales > Streptomycetaceae > Streptomyces > Streptomyces ureilyticus. The sequence continues at coordinate 10,204 of NZ_JAAKZX010000254.1, read as the reverse complement.
GTCACGCAGTCGGCCCGCGTCCTCGATCGCCGCCCAGTGGTCGGCGCCGGCGATCCGGACCCGGATGGCGCGCCGGGACGCGGCCAGCTCCGGGGCCCACTCCGGTTCGGCGCCGCGCTCGGTCAGTTCCGCGTCTGTGAGGGGGCCGAGCAGGCGCAGCAGGTCCGCGACGCTCTCGACGTCCTTGGCACGGCGGTCCTCAGTGAGCCACTGGAGTTCACGCTCCAGTTCGGTCAAGACGTCGGCGTCCAGGAGCTCGCGCAGCTCGGCCTGGCCGAGGAGTTCGGCGAGGAGCCGCGAGTCCAGCGACAAGGCTGCGGCGCGTCGCTCGGCGAGCGGGGAGTCGCCCTCGTACAGGAACTGTGCGACGTATCCGAACAGCAGTGACCGCGCGAACGGTGACGGAACCGGCGTGGTGACCTCGACGAGCCGCACCTTGCGGGACTCGATGTCGCCCATCAGTTCCGCGAGGCCGGGGACGTCGAAGACGTCCTGTAGGCACTCGCGGACCGTCTCCAGGACGATCGGGAAGGAGCCGAACTCGCTGGCCACCTGGAGCAGTTGGGCGGCACGCTGGCGCTGCTGCCACAGTGGGGTGCGCTTGCCGGGGTTGCGGCGCGGCAGAAGCAGGGCGCGGGCGGCGCACTCGCGGAAGCGGGACGCGAACAGGGCGGAGCCGCCGACCTGGTCGGTGACGATCTGATTGACCTCGCCCTTGTCGAAGGCGACGTCTGCCGCGCCCACGGGTGCCTGCTCCGAGTCATACTCCGTGCCCATCGTCCTTGGTTCCTGGTCGAGCAGGTCCAGGCCCAGCAGGTCGACGTCAGGGAGACGCAGCACGATGCCGTCGTCGGCGTGCATGACCTGCGCCTCCATGCCGTACCGCTCGGAGAGGCGGGCGCCCAGCGCCAAGGCCCAGGGGGCGTGTACCTGGGCGCCGAACGGTGAGTGCACGACGACTCGCCAGTCGCCCAGTTCGTCGCGGAACCGCTCGACGACGATGGTGCGGTCGTCGGGGATGTGACCGCAGGCCTCACGCTGTTCGGCCAGGTAGGACAGGACGTTGTCGGCGGCCCAGGCATCCAGGCCGGCGGCGAGGAGCCGGAGCCGGGCGTCGTCCTGGGGCAGTGAGCCGACCTCGCGCAGGAACGCGCCCACCGCGCGGCCCAGTTCGAGCGGGCGGCCCAGCTGGTCGCCCTTCCAGAACGGCAGCCTGCCCGGCACACCGGGCGCCGGCGAGACGAGGACGCGGTCGCGCGTGATGTCCTCGATGCGCCAAGAGCTGGTGCCGAGCGTGAAGACATCGCCGACCCGGGATTCGTAGACCATCTCCTCGTCGAGCTCGCCGACCCGGCCGCCGCCCTTCTTGGGGTCGGCGCCCGCGAGAAACACTCCGAAGAGGCCCCGGTCCGGAATCGTGCCCCCGGAGGTGACGGCGAGGCGCTGCGCACCGGGGCGCCCGGCGACCGTCCCGGCAACGCGGTCCCAGACCACGCGTGGCCGCAACTCCGCGAAGGCGTCGGACGGATAGCGGCCCGCGAGCATGTCGAGCACCGCCGTGAACGCGGACTCCGGAAGCGACGCGAAGGGTGCCGCCCGGCGGACCGTCGCGAGCAGGTCGTCGACCTGCCAGGTGTCCAGGGCGGTCATGGCGACCAGCTGCTGGGCCAGCACATCCAGGGGGTTGGCGGGGATTCGGAGAGACTCGATGGAGCCGGTGCGCATCCGCTCGGTGACGACGGCGGCCTGGACGAGGTCCCCGCGGTACTTCGGGAAGACGACACCGGTGGAGACAGCCCCGACCTGGTGCCCCGCGCGGCCGACGCGCTGGAGCCCGGAGGCCACCGACGGCGGAGACTCGACCTGCACGACGAGGTCCACCGCGCCCATGTCGATGCCCAGTTCCAGACTGGAGGTGGCGACCACAGCGGGCAGCCGGCCCGCCTTCAGGTCCTCCTCGACCAGCGCGCGCTGCTCCTTGGAAACCGAGCCGTGGTGGGCGCGCGCGATGACCGGCGGGGCACCCTGGGCCGCGCCCGAACCGCCCATCAGCTCGGCCGGGGCATGGTGCTCCTCCAGAGGCTCACCCGTCGCCCTCTCGTACGCGATCTCGTTGAGCCGGTTGCACAGCCGCTCCGCGAGCCGCCGGGAGTTCGCGAACACGATCGTCGAGCGGTGGGCCTGGACGAGATCGGTGATCCGCTCCTCGACATGCGGCCAGATCGACGGGCGCTCTGCTCCTTCGTCGGAGTCCGCGACTGGGGAGCCTCCCAACTCGGCGAGATCCTCGACCGGAACGATCACGGACAGGTCGAACTCCTTGCCGGACGGCGGCTGGACAATCTCCACCTTGCGGCGCGGCGAGAGATAGCGCGCCACTTCGTCCACGGGACGCACCGTCGCGGACAGGCCGATGCGGCGCGCCGGCTTCGGCAGCAGCTCGTCGAGCCGCTCCAGCGTCAGGGCGAGATGGGCGCCGCGCTTGGTGCCCGCGACCGCGTGCACCTCATCCAGGATCACCGTCTCGATACCGGTCAGCGCGTCGCGCGTGGCCGAGGTGAGCATCAGGAAAAGCGACTCCGGAGTCGTGATCAGGATGTCCGGTGGGCGCGTGGACAGCGCGCGGCGCTCAGCTGCCGGGGTGTCGCCGGAACGGATGCCGACCTTGACTTCGGGCTCGGGCAGCCCGAGGCGCACCGCTTCTTGCTTGATGCCGGTCAGCGGACTGCGCAGGTTCCGCTCGACGTCGACCGCGAGCGCCTTGAGCGGCGACACGTACAACACCCGGCAGCGCTTCTTGGGGTCGGCCGGCGGCGGGGTCGAGGCCAGCTGGTCGAGCGCGGCGAGGAACGCGGCCAGCGTCTTGCCGGAGCCGGTCGGCGCGACCACGAGCACGTCCGAGCCTTCCCCGATGGCCCGCCACGCCCCGGCCTGGGCGTCGGTGGGCGCGGAGAAAGCACCCGCGAACCAGCCGCGGGTCGCGGGCGAGAAGCCGTCGAGGGCATCGTGTGCAGACCTGACCATGCCCCCATCCTGCACCTCGCCACTGACAATGCGTCTGACCTGCGAAAATGGTCTCGCGGCGGGGGCCGGCGCGAGGCGCCTGGCGCCTGGGCCGGAGTCACGGGCTGTGGCGGGAGCGGCGCAGGCTGCGGTGCGGGGCGCTACGCGCTGAGATGCGGGCGTACGCACTTGATGAGGGCGTACGCACATATCGTCCGGGACCGTCGTGGCCCCGAACCGGCTCTGCTCCCAGCGGCGGGCGGCTCCGGGCCCGGCGGCACCCCATGCCCGTACTGCCCGAAACCCACCGAACCCAGCGGGCGACCTGGCGCAGAATGGGCACATGGCAGGTTCGGGCGAGCGAGCGCGGCACTGGCGGTACCCGGAACTGCCAGGCGTCGACCTGCTGCGCGCCCGGTACATCCGGAAGACCTTCGTCCGGCACACCCACGAGAACTTCGTCATCGCCGCCATCGCCGACGGCGTCGAGGTTTTCCATCACGGTGGTGCGGACCAGTACGCGGGACCCGGCTCCCTGGCCCTGGTCAATCCGGACACCCCGCACACCGGTCGCGCGGGCAGCCCCGAGGGCTGGCGGTACGGGGCGGTCTACCCGTCCCCCGACCTGGTGGCCGAGATCGCCGCCGAAACCACCGTGATCCGCGGCACCCCCGGATTCACCGCCCCGGTGCTCGACGACCCCTACGCCGTGCGCCTGGTCCACCAAGTCCTGCGCGCCGCCGACGAAGGCAACGCACTCGCCGCCGACACCCTGCTGAGAGTCGCCGTAACACGACTCCTGCGACTGAACGGAGGCCTGCTCCCGCAGCGCGCCCCGCGTACGGCAGGCGCCCGAATCGCCGCACGCGCGCGTGCCGTCCTCGAGGAACGGATGACCGAGCCGCCCACCCTGGAACGACTCGCCGCCGACCTCGGCACCAGCCCCTTCGCTCTGCTGCGTGCCTTCAGGGACACCTACGGCATGCCTCCCCACGCCTGGCTCACCGACGCCCGCGTACGCCGCGTACGCCACCTCCTCGACGCCGGCACCGCACCCGCCGAAGCCGCCCACGCCGTGGGCTTCACCGACCAGCCGCACCTCAACCGCCACTTCGCCCGGATCGTGGGCGTGCCGCCCGGCGCGTACCAGCGCGAGCGCAAGAACGTACAAGACCCACAGGAGAGGCTCCTTCTACCGTCCAAGGCGTGGCAGAACAGACAGCTCTCCCAGACACACGCCGTGAAGACGGCGGAAAACCCGACGCCGCCGTCGTACGAGACGCCCTCGGCGTCGGGATCGCCGTCGGACTGTCCGGCTTCGCCTTCGGAGTGACCTCGGCAGGAAGCGGCCTCACCCTGCTGCAGACCTGCGCGCTCAGCCTCCTGGTGTTCACCGGCGCCTCACAGTTCGCCCTCGTAGGGGCGCTCGCGGCCGGAGGCAACCCCTTCACCGCCGCCGCGGGCGCGTTCTTCCTGGGCGTGCGCAACGCCTTCTACGGACTGCGCCTGTCGCAGTTGCTGGCCCTCCCGCGCGCGACGCGACCGTTCGCCGCCCAGTGGGTCATTGACGAGACCGCGGCCGTAGCGCTCGCCCAACCCACTCGACGCAGTGTGCGCATCGGCTTCACCGTCACCGGACTGACCCTCTACGTGCTGTGGAACCTCACCACACTGCTCGGCGCCCTGGGGGCCGAAGCAATCGGCGACACCAACGCCTGGGGCCTGGACGCCGCCGGGCCCGCCGTCTTCCTGGCCCTCCTCGCGCCGATGCTCAAGACGACCACGGAGCGGGCCGTCGCGGGTCTCGCAGTCGTCCTCGGCCTCGGACTTCTGCCCGTACTGCCCGCCGGTGTGCCTGTCCTGGTGGCCGCGCTCTCCGCACCAGCCGTCTTGTGGGTGGAGGGCCGCCGCAGGGGGCGTACGACCGCTGTGGAGCCCGCCAACGACGCACCAGACGCACCGGGGGAAGAGCGTTGAACATCTGGATCGCGATCGGCGTGACCGCCGTCGGCTGCTACGCCGTCAAGCTCATCGGTCTCCTCGTCCCCGCAGGCGTCCTGGAAAGGCCGCTCGTCCAACGGATGGCCGCCCTGCTGCCCGTCGCTCTGCTGGCCGCGCTCACGGCCGAGCAGACCTTCGCAGAGGGCCGGGTCCTGCTCCTGGACGCGAAGGCCGCCGGACTCGCGGCAGCCGCCGTGGCGCTGCTTCTACGGGCTCCCTTCCTGCTCGTCGTCGCGGCGGCTGTGGTGGTCACGGCCGGAGTGCGGGCGATGACCGGCTGACGCAGCGGGGCCGCGGGCGGCACGCGCGCGTGGAGGCCGAATAGCGGCATGCGCCCGTAGAGGCCGGTTTACGTATGCGCCGCCCTGGAAACCCCGCCGCGGACACGTCAGCCGACAGGGCGCCCGTACGCCCGCAGAGTACGCAGCGCCTCGATCGTGACGATCGGACGCGCCTCCAGGGCGGTGCCCGGCGCCCACTGACGCCAACGGATCGGCCAACCGCCGTCCTCCTCCTGTTCGTTGGCCAGGAAGTCCAGCGAGCGATCCATCTCCTCGTCGGTGAACCACCCGCGCGCGAGCGAGTCCGGCGTCTTCGCGTAGTCGTGCGCGAAGTGGTGCTCGCCCGGCGCGTAACCCGGCGCCACCGGAAACTCCTCACGCCGCTCCGGGGCGAGCGCAACGAGCCGATGCTCGCGCACCAGACGGCCGAGCCGGTCGGCGGCCGCCTCCGCTCGCGAACGATCGGGCGCGGAGTCCAGAAAGGCCACGGCTGCCTCGATCTCGTACGGATGTGACTTCTCCAGGGACTCCACCGCCTGCCAGCAGAAGTCGGTGGCCCTGAACAGCCAGGCGTGCCACACCTCGTTGCGGTGCAACAGGCCCACCACGGGTCCTGTGGCGAGGAGTTCACTGGGCGGGTCGTCCACGACCGGCACGAACGGAGCCACCGGATAGCCGCGCTGGCTGGGATGGATCGCCGGCAGCGCGCCGTCCGGCGTCGACACGGCGGTCAGATAACGGCACACACGCTCCACCCGCTGGCCGCCGCACCGACCTATCGAGTCCAGGACGCGCAGCGCGTGCCCGGTGTGCAAGGGCTGGCTGACCGGGCCCCGGAGATCGGGCTCGAGCGCGTGACCGTACCCCTCGTCGTCATTGCGGTAGGCCGCCAGCGCGGTCTCCACCGCGTCGGCACCGCCACCGAGGAAGTGGTACGCGAAACGCCGCTGCTCCAGCACGCGCGCGGTCAGCCAGACGAAGTGCTCGGCGCGGGCGAGCAGGGAGTGCGCCGGGCGCTTCGGGGGGAGTGGGGATGCTCCAGTTTCGGCCATGGCCCGACCGTAGGGCGGAAAGCGTTCTCGACAAGCGGTCCCGGCTCGGACCCACCCCCAGGGGCGGGATACTGGAGTCATGCGGTTGACGGTCTTCTGGCAGCGGATGGCGGAACACTTCGGCAAGGGATACGCCGATACCTTCGCGCGCGATCACGTGATGTCGGAACTCGGCGGACGCACCGTCCACCAGGCGCTGGACGCGGGCTGGGAGGCGAAGGACGTGTGGCGCGCGGTGTGCACGGCCATGAACGTTCCGCACGAAAAGCGCTGACCGACCACGAAGATCCCAGGACCGGGACCGATTGTCGGTGGCGTGGGCGAGACTTGGACGGTGTCATCGACAGACGAGACCGCCCAGGTCGCACAGCAGGCATCGCCGCTCGGCACGACGCCGCCCACGCGGCCCTCGACCGAAGACCCGACGGGGCGCGCCCGCATGCCACGCTGGCTGCCACGCGCCATGGTGCTCGCCCTCACCCTCATCGCCTGCTTCCAGCTGGGCAGTTGGGCCTTCCACCAGCTGACCGGGCTGCTGATCAACATCCTGATCGCGTTCTTCCTGGCACTCGCCATCGAACCCGCGGTGAGCTGGATGGCCGCGTACGGCATGCGCAGAGGACTGGCCACCGCCCTCGTGTTCTTCGCCGTGATGATCGTGGGCGCCGGCTTCGTCACCCTGCTCGGCTCGATGCTCGCTGGACAGATCATCGACATCGTCGAAGACTTCCCGAAGTACGTCGACTCGGTGATCAGCTGGATTAACACGACCTTCCACACGGAGCTCAGCCGCGTCGACATCCAGGACAGCCTGCTCCGCTCCGACTGGCTCCGCAGGTACGTGCAGAACAGCGCAGGCGGCGTCCTTGATGTGTCCGCACAGGTCGTCGGCGGTCTCTTCCAACTCCTGACGATCACACTGTTCTCGTTCTACTTCGCCGCCGACGGACCGCGACTGCGGCGCGCGCTGTGCTCCGTACTGCCGCCCGCCCGCCAGGCCGAGGTGCTCCGCGCCTGGGAGATCGCCGTCAACAAGACCGGCGGATACATCTACTCACGCGGCCTGATGGCACTGATCTCAGGCATAGCGCACTACATACTGCTGGAGACCCTCGGCGTGGACTACGCCCCCGTGCTCGCCGTCTGGGTGGGCCTGGTCTCGCAGTTCATCCCCACGATCGGCACCTACCTCGCCGGCGCCCTGCCCATGCTGATCGCCTTCACGGTCGATCCCTGGTACGCGCTGTGGGTGATGGTCTTCGTCGTGATCTACCAGCAGTTCGAGAACTACGTGCTGCAGCCCAAGCTGACCGCCAGGACCGTGGACGTCCACCCGGCAGTCGCCTTCGGATCCGTCATCGCGGGCACCGCGCTGCTCGGCGCCGTCGGCGCACTGGTCGCCATCCCCGCCGTCGCCACGCTGCAGGCCTTCTTGGGGGCGTATGTGAAGCGGTACGACGTCACGGACGACCCTCGGGTGCAGGGGCACCGTAGGCGGGGCTCAGGCGCTCTCCTCGCGCGCCTACGAGGCGTTTTGAGCGGGTCAGGGAGGGCGCAGCCGGCCGTGGAACGGGAGGCGGCGGAGGAAGCGGACGGGGAAGCGGTGCGGGACTCCTCATAGCGCATCCGCGTACCCGCCCACGGGTCGCGGTTGAGGCGGGTGGTGCGCTTGACACCAAAATCGAACATCCATTCTTATGGAATCTCCGGCGGGGCTCTCGACGGCGATTTCGCGGGGAAGTGCCCGAGTTATCCACAGGCAGGACGGCGTCGGGGCGCATTGTCAGTGGCAGGCGTTAGCGTCTTTGACGTGAAGCGATCGACTCAAGCAAACCGGGTGGAACCCATGGCAGGAACCGACCGCGAGAAGGCGCTCGACGCCGCGCTCGCACAGATTGAACGGCAATTCGGCAAGGGCGCAGTCATGCGCATGGGCGAGCGGCCGAACGAGCCCATCGAGGTCATCCCCACCGGGTCGACCGCACTCGACGTAGCGCTCGGCGTCGGCGGCATCCCGCGCGGCCGAGTGGTGGAGGTGTACGGACCGGAATCCTCCGGCAAGACGACCCTGACCCTGCACGCGGTGGCGAACGCGCAGAAGGCCGGCGGTCAGGTGGCGTTCGTGGACGCGGAACACGCCCTCGACCCCGAGTACGCGAAGAAGCTCGGCGTCGACATCGACAACCTGATCCTGTCCCAGCCGGACAACGGCGAGCAGGCCCTGGAAATCGTGGACATGCTCGTCCGCTCCGGCGCCCTCGACCTCATCGTCATCGACTCCGTCGCCGCCCTCGTGCCGCGCGCGGAGATCGAGGGCGAAATGGGCGACTCACACGTGGGCCTCCAGGCCCGCCTGATGAGCCAGGCCCTCCGGAAGATCACCAGCGCACTCAACCAGTCCAAGACCACCGCGATCTTCATCAACCAGCTGCGCGAGAAGATCGGCGTGATGTTCGGCTCCCCGGAGACCACGACCGGTGGCCGGGCGCTGAAGTTCTACGCCTCCGTACGGCTCGACATCCGCCGCATCGAGACGCTGAAGGACGGCACCGACGCGGTCGGCAACCGCACCCGCGTCAAGGTCGTCAAGAACAAGGTCGCCCCGCCCTTCAAGCAGGCCGAGTTCGACATCCTCTACGGGCACGGCATCAGCCGCGAGGGCGGCCTGATCGACATGGGCGTGGAGAACGGCTTCGTCCGCAAGGCCGGTGCCTGGTACACGTACGAGGGCGACCAACTCGGCCAGGGCAAGGAGAACGCCCGCAACTTCCTGAAGGACAACCCCGACCTCGCCAACGAGATCGAGAAGAAGATCAAGGAGAAGCTGGGCGTCGGCGTGAAGCCGGTGGAGCCGACCGTCGAGCCGGGTGCGGACGCAGCGGTCTCGGCCGTCCCGAACGAGGCCGTGAAGACCGTGCCCGCTCCGGCGGCCAAGGCCACCAAGTCCAAGGCCGCGGCGCCCAAGAGCTGATCCATGACGCGACGAACCGACTGGGCCGAGTACGTCTATCTCGGTGCCCCGGAGGTACGGGGGCACCGAGGTGACGTCGGCTCCTTCGGAGACGGCGACACGGCGAAGGGCGGTGACGGGCTGGACGGCACTGGCGCGGGCGCGGAGGGGGCGCACGGCGGTGATCCGGACGGTGACGGTTGGCCGGAAGGTACCCCGCGCCGTGATGACGGTTCGCCTCGCGGTGATGACCTGGAGCGTAGTGACGGTGCGCCAAGTAGCGGCGGACGTCGGGGTGGTGGCCGTAGTGGACGGACCCGTGGCCGTCGGGGGCGCGGCTTTGGGGAGTCGTCGGGCGGCCCGAAGAACGGAGGCTCCCCTTCCTCGTCGAGGGCCGAGGCGGGGGAGCCTTCAGGGGACCCGGCTGAGCGGGCGCGGGCCATCTGCCTGCGTCTGCTCACCGGGACCCCGCGCACGCGCAAGCAACTCGCGGACGCACTGCGCAAGCGCGAGATCCCGGACGACGTGGCGGACGAGGTGCTGTCCCGCTTCGAAGAGGTCGGCCTGATCAACGACAGTGCCTTCGCGGAGGCCTGGGTGGAGTCCCGGCACCACGGCCGTGGCCTGGCCCGGCGCGCGCTGGCACAGGAGTTGCGGACCAAGGGCGTGGACTCGACGCTGATCGACGAGGCCGTCGGACAGCTCGACTCCGAGCAGGAGGAGGCGACGGCGCGGGAGCTCGTCGCCCGCAAGCTGCGCTCCACCCGAGGCCTCGACGGCGACAAACGGCTGCGGCGCCTTGCGGGCATGCTCGCCCGCAAGGGCTATTCCGAGGGCATGGCGCTCAGAGTGGTCCGGCAGGCGCTGGAGGAAGAGGGGGAGCACACGGAGGGGTTGGGGGACGAGGGGTTCTGAAT
>NZ_JAAKZX010000253.1 GCF_011045025.1 Streptomyces ureilyticus | reverse complement strand
CGATTGGCCCACCACTCAAGCGTGGCGGTGCCCTCGTAGCTGTCCATAGTCCAAGTATCGCGAGCGAGTAGGCGGCCATGTGTCAGCGATGCAGAGCCTGACGTCACAAGATCCTGTTACGAGCTCTAAGGTGACGGAGAGCCAATAGTAGTCGCAGGAGTTACGACCTGCCGGGGAGTCCGGGAAAGCCGGATACAGGGCAAAGTGGCTCAGGTGATTTGGATATCAAAACCCCAGGAGGCATGCGTAATGCAGAGCGCCGAAGTGGTGTTGGATGTCCTCCGTGAGCGTGGCAGGCGTGGCCTGCCGCTGGAACGGCTATATCGGCAACTTTTCAACCGCCAGTTATACCTGGTGGCCTACCGCAAGTTGTACTCCAATGCGGGTGCGATGACGCCGGGGGTCACCGGGGAGACCGTGGATGGAATGTCCCTGGAGAAGATCGATCTCATCATCGACATGGTTCGCTGTGAGCGGTGGCGATGGAGCCCGGTCAAACGAATCCGTATCCCGAAAAAGAATGGGACACGGCCGTTGGGGCTTCCTGGATGGTCAGACAAGTTACTGGCCGAGGTGGTGCGCATGCTCCACAATGCGTACTACGATGTCCAGTTCTCTGACCATAGTCACGGTTTCCGTGCCGGACGAGGATGTCACACTGCATTGCAGGAGATAGTCGACGTCTGGAACGGCACGAACTGGTTTATCGAGGGTGACATCTCCAAGTGTTTCGAGTCGCTGGATCATGCGGTCCTAATGGAAACACTCGGCGAGAAGGTCCACGATGGCCGGTTCTTGCGTCTGGTGAGCGAGATGCTCAAGGCGGGGTACGTGGAGGACTGGCGATGGGGTGCAACGCTGTCCGGCGCCCCACAAGGAGGAATCGCCTCTCCGGTCCTCAGCAACATTTACCTCGACAGGCTGGACAAGTACGTCGAGCAACAGCTACTGCCGTTGTTCAGCCGAGGGGAGCGCCGGGCACCCAACCCCGCGTATGAAAAGATCTCATCGCAAATCCGGAGTGCGCGCCGACGCGGGGACCGAGCGGAGGTGCAAGCCTTGTGCTTGCAGCGTCGCACCCTCCCCAGTAAGGATCTAGAAGATCCCTGCTACCGCCGCTTGCGTTACATCCGGTACTGCGATGACATCCTCCTCGGATTCAGCGGGCCGAAGGCCGAAGCGCGGGAGATTAAGCAGATGCTCGGGCAGTTCCTGCAAGAGGAACTCAAGCTGGAGCTGTCGCAAGAGAAGACGCTGATCACCCACGCCAGAACAGAGAAGGCCCGTTTCCTCGGATACGACATCGTGACCCAGCACGCCAATGACAAGCTCACCAATGGTAAGCGGTCGATCAATGGCGAGATCGGGCTACGGGTCCCCGACGAAGCGATCACGCGCAGATGCGCCCCGTATATGCGTCACGGGAAACCGTGGCTTCGGCCACAGATGCTGAGTGATCAGGACTACTCGATCATCTCACAGTATCAGGCCGAATATCGAGGCGTCGTCCAGTACTACATCCGTGCCACAAATGTCTGCCACTTGAACAGGCTGCATTGGGCCATGGAGTCCTCGATGCTGAAAACCTTAGCCGGAAAGCACCGATCCAGCGTCGTGAAGATGGCCAGAAAGTACAAGACCACCATCGACACACCGGTTGGGCCTCGGGTTTGCTTCCAGGCTGTGGTGAACCGTGGAGAGGGCAAGAAACCACTGGTCGCGCGATTCGGCGGTATTCCGCTGCGACGGCAGAAGAAAGCGGTGGTCGTCGACCGTTCACCGATCCTGTTCACCACGCGTGGGAACGAACTGATCGGTCGGCTCCTCGCCGGTGAATGCGAGGTCTGCGGGAAAACCGAGAGTCTGGAGGTTCACCACATCCGCAAGCTCGCTGACCTCAAGCAGCCGGGACGCAGGGAAAAACCCGCTTGGATTCAAATCATGGCGAAGCGGAAACGCAAGACGCTCATCACATGCCGCGGCTGCCATGACGACATTCACGCGGGACGACCTGTCACAATCTCAAAGGATAATCACTGGAGAGCTGGATGATCGGAAATCGATCACGTCCGGTTCGGTGGGAGGCCGTTGGAAAAGGACCCGCCCATGGGCACCTCGCCAGCGGCCCACCCAACCCGAAGGCGAACGGCAAGAGGCGCCCTCTGGGCATCCCGGTGATCCGGGACCGGGTCGACCAGGCCAGGTTCAAGAACGCTCTTGAACCGGAGTGGGAGGCCAGGTTCGAGGCCAGGAGTTACGGCTTCAGGCCAGGCCGGGGAGCTTGGGATGCCATAGAGATGATCTTCAATGTCGCTGGGCGGAGGACCGCCAGGCGACTTTGGGTCCTCGACGCCGACCTGTCGGCCGCCTTCGACCACATCAGTCATCAGCACCTCATGGACTCCGTCAGTCTGTTTCCGGGACGACGGCAGATCCGGGGGTGGCTGCGGGCTGGGGTGATGGAGGACGGGCGGTTCGTCTCAACGCCTGAAGGCACCCCGCAAGGGGGCGTCATCAGCCCGCTGCTGATGAACATCGCCCTCCATGGGATGGGAGAGGTCATCGGGGCGAACCGCCCTTGGAACGCCAAGACGACCTCGCCGGCTCTGGTTCGGTACGCCGATGACTTCGCGGTGTTCTGCACCACGGAGAAAGAGGCGATCAAGGCCAAGCAGGACCTCGCCGCATGGCTCGAACCCCGTGGTCTCTCCTTCAACGAGGACAAGACCAGGGTGATTCACCTCTCCAGCGGGGTGGACTTTCTCGGGTTCAACGTTGGCAGGTTCCGCGAGAAACTGATCATCAAGCCGAGCCGGGATGCCCTGCAGAGAGCCCGGAAGCGGATCAGTATCACGGCCAGGGAGAACAGCGGCTCGCCCACTGAAAGCCTGGTCAGGGCACTGTCACCGTTCGTACGTGGCTGGTCCATGTACTACCGGACTGTCTGCTCGAAGGAGACCTTCAACCTACTGGACGCTCACACCTTCGAGGTCCTGAAACGCTGGGCCATGCGACGACACCGCCGCAAACCCTGGGGATGGATTAAACGGAGGTACTGGGGCATGTTCCAGCCAGGCAGGTCCAGCAAGTGGGTGTTCGGCACCCCCGAGCACTACTTGCCGCAAGCCTCCTGGATGCCGATCCAGCGACACACCCTGGTCAAGGACGACGCGTCGCCCGATGATCCGGAGCTGGAAGAGTACTGGGGGAACCGTCGACGCAAGCGGGTGCAGGCAGTGGGAGAGCCCAAGAAAATCCTCTCCCTCGCCTACCGTCAGCGAGGGCTGTGCCCCAGGTGCGGACTGGATCTGATCGACGGAGCCGGATTCGACCCGGACGACGTTCAGGACTGGGCCAATTGGTTCACGGGGAGCCTCCGGGCGATCCACGTGCATCATCTGACCTACCGCAGCAAGGGCGGCAGCGACCACCCGAGCAACCTGGAACTGATCCACACGACCTGTCACCGTCAGGCACACGCTGGCGACCGGAAGCATGACACCCACCGGCAGCCACAGGCCAGCTTGAGCCGGATGCGGGGATGACTCGCACGTCCGGTTCTGAGGGGGCTCCGGTGCAGCAATGCCCCGGAGCTACCCGACTGCTCAGCGTAGTCAATGCCGACGGCAGTACCCCGAACGGCTCCCTGATCGACGAGATCGTCCGCGAAGGCGCGAGGCGAATGCTGGCCGCCGCGCTTGAGGCCGAAGTCAACGCCTACATAGCCGAGTTGGCCGACCAGCGGGACGAGGACGGCCGACGCCTGGTCGTCCGCAACGGCTACCACCAGCCGCGGCAGGTCACCACCGCCGCCGGGACGGTCGAGGTCAAGGCCCCACGGGTGAACGACAAGCGCGTCGACGAGGCGACCGGGGAACGCAAGCGGTTTGCCTCGGCGATCCTGCCGCCCTGGTGCCGCAAGTCCCCGAAGATCAGCGAGGTGCTGCCGCTGCTCTACCTGCACGGCCTGTCCTCGGGCGACTTCGTGCCCGCGCTCGAGCAGTTCCTCGGCAGCTCGGCCGGCCTGTCGCCCGCCACCGTCACCCGGCTCACCCAGCAGTGGCAGGCCGACCACCAAGCCTTCGGCGAGCGCGACCTGTCCGCCACGGACTACGTCTACGTCTGGGCCGACGGCATCCACCTGCGCATCCGCCTGTCGCAGGCCAAATCCTGCGTCCTGGTCGTCATGGGCGTGCGTGCGGACGGCACCAAGGAGCTGATCGCGATGGCCGACGGCTACCGCGAGTCCGCCGAGTCCTGGGCCGACCTGCTGCGCGATGCCGCCCGGCGCGGGATGCGCGCTCCCGTCCTCGCCGTCGGCGACGGCGCACTCGGCTTCTGGAAGGCCCTGGCGGAGGTGTTCCCCGACGCCCGCCATCAGCGGTGCTGGGTTCACAAAACGGCCAATGTGCTCAACGCCCTGCCCACATCGGCCCAGCCCGGCGCGCGCAAGGCGCTGCAGGACATCTACAACGCCGAGGACCGCGAGCACGCGGTCAAGGCCGTCGCTGCCTTCGACAAGACGTACGGCGTGAAGTGGCCCAAGGCGGCTCGGAAGATCACCGACGACGTCGATGAACTGCTGGCGTTCTACGACTTCCCGGCCGAGCACTGGATCCATTTGCGCACCACGAATCCCATCGAATCGACCTTCGCGACGGTACGGCTGCGGACCAAGGTCACCAAGGGCGCCGGTAGTGCCACCGCCGCGCTTGCCATGGTCTTCAAGCTCGTCGAGTCCGCCCAGGCACGCTGGCGAGCGGTCAACGCACCCCACCTCGTCGCCCTCGTGCGAGCCGGAGCCCGCTTCGAACGCGGCCACCTCGTTGAACGTCCCAAGGCTCACGCAGCCTGAACAACCTCAACCGACCCACAGGTATTGACAATTACTCGTTGGAGGCAGAGAACAGCATTCGCCCACGGCAGACGAGGAAGAGCCTCAAAGGACTGGAACCTGCTCCGAGACCATGTCAACGTACAACGTCCCGGAAGACACCAGGCCAGCAGAGGTACTAAGGCTTCCGGGTCGACCTGCAGACGGGTCGGCCATGACGACAGCCGGTACCCCACGCTGCTCGTCCTCCTCGTAGAAGCCCCGGCTCAAGGAGCACCACCTGTCGAATGCCGCTCTCCGATCCGCTCGCTTCGCTGCTCCCATCCTCCTGGCGCTCAGTGCCCTGAACGTGTGGACCGCACAGGAGCGAGAGGAGTACGGCGCCCTCTCCAAGGCCCTGTGCTTCTGCGGCTGCGCGGCCGCGCTGTTCGGCGAGGACTTGATGCAACGCGGCTACCACCGGGACCGAGCGGGTCCTTGCGCACATCGCGACACACCCCGGAGCCGCACCCCGACATGTCGCCCGAGCCCTCGGTGCTCCCGAGCGCGTCGTGGCATGCAACCTCGACCGGCTCGCTGCCGATGGGCTCCTGGTGGTCGTGGCGGACGGCGTGACTCTCGGTCTCCGGTCGTACCGGCTGGCCTCCTGAGCTTCGTCCGCTAGAAACGGGCCGCGAACTTCCCTGTGAGGGCGCACAACATAGACCATGATCGCCGGTTAGCCAAACCGGCGATCGTGACGACCATTGACGGTGTTCGCAGCGGCTGTGCTTGGCGGTGGAGCCGCGGCAGATGCAGTGGACAGCGCCGCAAAGATTTCGCAAGGAGGTAACGAGCGGCTCCTGCCTGCTGCTGCCCCAAACCCGCAGTACCTGTGCGCTGCCAGGCAGCGACGCCCGCGCCGAATCGGTGAGGGAATCCCCGGTGCTGTCGGTGCCGTTCAGTCGCCCAGCGCGCTTCTTTCCAAGGAATTCCGTTCGATGTGCCGATTCGCGATACCCCCTGCCCTTTTTCAGCCCAGTCAGTGTCACACGGCGGCGGCTGTCGACGTTGTCCAGCGCGCTCGTGCCCGCGAGGTGGCGGCATGGCGGTAGCACCACGGTCTATGCAGAAGCCCACGTTGGCCCCGCTCTCCGCTCCTACGCCAGATACCGCCGTCGTTGTGCGCACGGCGTTTCTGAATGTGAGAGACGCCGCTGAGTACCTCGGCTTGTCGCCCCACACCCTCTACGTCTGGCGGCACCGTCGACAGGGACCGCCGAGCTTCCGCATGGGACCACGCGGCCGCGTCATGTATCGGCTGGAGGCCCTTGACGCCTGGGTCCGCGAGCAGGAGCAGGCCGACTCGCGCTCCAACACTGAACTGAGCCCTCTGGGTGGGACACCACAGGTCCACGCCGACTACGCGTCGACTGCCTGACGCCCCGCCGCCTGATCGCTGCTACCCGCAACCTACCCCTGGGGGAAATATTTGGCTGGCTACATTGAAGACCGGTGGCTCAAGAAGAAGAAGGACCCCGTCACCGGCAAGCGGGAACGCACTGCCCGCTACGGCAAGGGCTCCCGGTACCGGGTCGCCGGCATCCCCGGCGTCCGGGACAAGTCGTTCGACACGCTCGAAGACGCCAAGGCATGGCTGCGCAGGTCCAGCACCGACAACGAACGCGGTGAGTTCGTCGATCCCCGCGATGGCTCCATCACGCTGGACGACTATGTAACGCACTACTGGCAGACGGGAGTTCGCGGTGCGCCCGGCACGGTCAAACGCATCGACGAACGCGTTCGCCTTCACATCCTGCCTCAGCTTGGCCCTGTGTCCGTACGGGACATCAGCCCGGCAGTGCTGCGCGGCTACATCGCCGCGCTCGAAAGCGAATGCTCGCCGCGCTACGCCCGGCAGATTCTCACGTCGTTCTCGAACATCCTCGAGACTGCCATCGACGACAAGCGGCTGGTGCGCAACCCGATGCGGGCCAAGTCCGTGCGCTGGCCCAAGGTACCGGAGGACCAGCGGGAAGCCTGGCCGCGGGAGACCGCGCAGCGGGTTCGGGACGCGATCAACGCGCGCTACCGCATCTCGGTCGTGCTCGCGCTGGGGTGCGGGCTGCGGCAGGGCGAAGTGTTCGGGCTGTCACCAGAGGACGTCGACTTCGCGCGTGGAGTTATACGTGTCCGTCGGCAGGTACAACTCCTCCACGGTCGCCTCTACTTCACGCTTCCCAAGGGAGGCAAGACTCGCGTCGTCGACATGCCTCCGTCGGTTGCCTCGGCGCTGGCTGAGTACTTCATGGAGTACCCGGCCGTCGAGGTCGAGTTGCCGTGGGGTGGCCCGGAGCCGGATCGGGAGAAGAAGAAGGTCCCGCTCATCCTCACCACGACGTACGGCAACGCCATCCGGGCGAACATCTTCAACGTCGAGGTGTGGAAGCCTGCCCTGGCGGCCGCCGGTGTCATCCCCATGCGGGAGAAGGGCGAGCGCTGGAAGGCGTCCCGCAAGGACGGCTTCCATGTGCTCCGGCACACGTACGCCTCGATCATCCTCGAAGCGGGCGAGTCCGTTGTCACCCTGGCTCGCTGGCTCGGCCACTCGAGCCCGACCATCACTCTGGACTCCTACGCCCACTTCATGCCCGAAGCCGGCGGTAAGGGACGCAGCGCCATCGACGCCCTGCTGGGTTGACCTTCCGAGGCCGCCACGGCTGCCCAGAAGAAACGATTCCCCAGAACTCGCAAGAAGGAGGGGCGCAGTGATGCTGCGCCCCTCCTGGACGTTCCGGGGCCTGGTAAGTTGCTTACTCTGGGTGACAATCGGTGGTCTCGATGGCTGGGGCTGCGGCGCTGCTGATCGAGGCTGGCGCCCAGCGGGGGAGAAAGCGACGAAGCGGAGCGCGTTTCATTCTCCCCAGATTCTCCCCAGCACCCTCAGAGGCGTTCGAGACGCCCACCATCGGGTGCCTCCGACCTGCGGAGCGGGCGCGTCCTCGGTGATTACTCAGAGCCAATCTCGTCGCTTGAAGATGATGTACAAACTGGCACAAACCATGGCCATCAGGACGATCGCGAAGGGGTAGCCGAACACCCAGCGCAACTCCGGCATGTGGTCGAAGTTCATGCCGTAGATGGTCCCGACCAGCGTCGGAGCGAACAAAATCGCCGCCCACGACGAGATCTTCTTGATCTCCTCGTTCTGTTCGAAGCCTGCCTCCGCCAACGCCCGCATCTCCGCGTTCTGTTGCTGCGTGACCAGCGTCGCGTTCACCGTGAGGATGTCGGTGAGGGCCTGGCGGAAGCCGTCGACGCGTTCGCTGGTGTGGGTGACGTGGTCGGCGACGTCGCGGAGATAGCGCTGGAGTTCCTCGTCCGTGCCGTACTTCGCGAAGCCCGCCATCAGGCTGTGCAGCATGCCGACCAGGGGGCGGGTGGCGCGCTGGAACTCGACCATTTCGCGGGAGAGTTCATAGATGCGGCGGGAGACCCAGGGATCCCCGCTGAAGACCTCGGTCTCGATCTCGTCGATGTCGTTCTGGACGCCTGAGACGACCGGGACGTAACCGTCGACCACCGCGTCCAGGATCGCGTACAGGACTGCCTCGGGGCCCAGCTTCAGCAGCTCCGGGCTCTCCTCCATACGGCGACGTACGACCGATAGGTCGGGTGCCGCGCCGTGCCGGACGGTGATCAGGAAGTCGGGGCCCACGAACACATGCAGCTCGCCGAAGTCGACCTCCTCGGGCGCGTCGAGGTAGCGGGCGGCGCGCAGGACCACGAACAGGGTCTCGCCGTAGCGCTCCAGCTTGGGACGCTGATGGGCCTCCATCGCGTCCTCCACTGCAAGCGGGTGGAGGTCGAACTCGTCGGCCAGCGACAGGATTTCGGCCTCCGTCGGACGGGCCAGCCCTATCCACGCCATACCGTCCTGCTGCTTGCGCAGCTCACGGAAGGTCTCGGCGAGCGACTCGGGCGTGGAGACGCGTACGCCGTCGCGATAGAGCGCTGCCTGGACGATGCTGCGCGGTTCCGCCTCAGTCGTGGGCGAAGGAGCCGGGTGGGGCTTCGGCGGCTCCGCGGACGGTGGTCCCGACGGGGTCATGCCGCGTCGCCACACCGACTTGCGGATGCTCTTCGCGGCGGGTACGGGGCGGGCTCGGCGCTCCGACATCGCGGCTGCCTCCCGAGTCGAGTCGAATGGCTGTCTCTCTTGTTCCCTGCTTGTCTCTCAGCCTGGCTCATCCCCGAGTCTGGCCTACCCCCGAGTCTGACTGATTGCAGGAATCCGCTGAGGGCGCCCCGGCACGCGGACAGACCGCGTCCGCACGTCCCCGCTAACGTGCGGACCATGACGAAGACCTCGACCGCCCCCGTGCTGAGCGCCCGCGCCCTGAACCGGGCGACCCTCGACCGGCAGTTGCTCCTGCGCCGGGCCGCCCTGTCCGCGACGGACGCCGTCGAGCACCTGGTCGGCCTCCAGGCACAGAACGTCAAGCCCCCGTACTACGCGCTCGCCGCTCGCCTCGAGGGCTTCGATCCCGAGGAGTTGTCGGCGGCGATGGGTGCACGCGAGGTCGTACGCATCGTGACCATGCGCTCGACCATCCACACGCACACCGCCGACGACTGCCTCATACTGCGACCGCTGGTGCAGGCCGCACGCGAGCGGGAGCTGTACGGCTTCCGCAAAGGGCTCGTCGGCGTCGACCTGGACCGGCTCACCGCGATCAGCCGGGAGCTCGTCGAGGCCGAGCCGCGCACCATGAAGCAGTTGCGTGAAGCGCTGCTCGCCGAGTGGCCCGACGCCGACCCCCTCGCCCTCTCCAGCGCGGCCCGCTGCCGGCTGCCCCTCGTCCAGGTCACCCCGCGCGGCATGTGGGGCAGAAGCGGCCAGGTGGCGCTCACCACCGCCGAGCACTGGCTGGGCCGGCCCGCCGAGCCCGCCCCCGCGCCCGACGACACCGTGCTGCGCTATCTCGCCGTCTTCGGCCCCGCCTCCGTCAAGGACATGCAGGCCTGGGCCGGCCTCACCCGCCTGCGCGAGGCCTTCGAACGGCTACGACCCCAACTGACCACCTTCCGCGACGAGAACGGCATCGAACTCTTCGACCTCCCGGACGCGCCCCGCCCGGACGCGGACACCCCGGCCCCTGCCCGCCTCCTGCCCGAGTTCGACAACCTGCTCCTCTCCCACGCCGACCGCTCCCGCGTGGTCCCCGCCGAGTACAAGGGCCGCCACTGGCAAGGCAATCAGGCCTACCGCACTCTCCTCGTCGACGGCTTCCTCAGGGGCGTATGGCAGCTTGAGGAGTCGCGCGAACGCGTCGTGGTCACGATCGAGCCGTTCGATGACCCCCTCACCAGGCGCGAGCGGGACGATGTGGTCGCGGAAGCGGAGCGGATGCTGTCGGTCCTGAGTGCGGCAGCCTCGTACGACATCCGGTTCGGCACCGTCGTACGCACCTGAGGGCGCGGATCGTACGGTCCGGAAGCCGGACGGCATGCGAAACGGCTCAGTCCGCCCGTCCCGTCGCCGCCACCGTCACACCCAGTCCGATCATGGCGAAGCCGCCCGCGCCGCCTATCGCCGACAGGCGACGGTCCGAGCGCGCGAACCAGGTACGGGCCGCGGCCGCGGTCAAGCCCCACAAGGTGTCCGTGACAAGGCCTATGGATATCGGGACCAGACCCAACAGGAGCATCTGCAAAGGGAGTTGACCGGCCGAGTGATCCACGAACTGGGGGAGTACGGCGGCGAAGAAGACAATGCCCTTCGGGTTCGTGACGCCGACGACGGCGCCGTCCAGGATCGTCCGCAGATCGCCGCGGGCCGACGCCGCCGATCCCGCCGCCCCCTTCGACTCCGCTCCGATCGCCGAGGCCTTCAAGTCCTTGCGGTGGCGGAACGCCTGGACGCCGAGAAACACCAGATACGCGGCGCCCGCCAGCTTCACCGCCATGAAGGCGACGACCGAGCGCTCGACGAGTGAGCCGACGCCGACAGCCACCGCCACGACGAGGGCGTACGAGCCGATGACGTTCCCGGCCACCGTGGCCATCGCCGTGCGCCTGCCGTGGGCCAGCGCGCGGCCGATCACGAAGAGCACGCTGGGGCCCGGGATCACGATCACGAGCAGCGACATGGCCGCGAAGGCCAGGAAACGATCCGTGGACACCATGCCCATCACCCCCATCGAGCCCCATTGAAACAGGGGGCACTGACAACGCGTCCAGGCATGTGGGCAGGTATGTGGACAGGTACGTGGATGGGCATGTGGATGGGCATGTGGATAGGGGGCGTTGCGACCCGCTCGTGGCGGCCCGCAACGCCCCCTGGCATTACCTGAGTTGGTTGCTCAGGAGTCTGTTGGGCGGGGGTCTGTTGGTCAGGAGTTGATCTGCGACGTGACCAGCGAGGAGAAGGTGGTCAGTCGGGTGTAGACGCCGGGGATGCCCGCGTCGGCGCAGCCGTCGCCCCACGACGTGATGCCGGCGAGCCTGCCGCCGATCACGAACGGGCCGCCGCTGTCGCCCTGGCAGGTGTCGACGCCGCCCTGCGTGTAGCCCGCGCACACCATGTCGCTGGCGACGAAGCGCGAGCCGTACGCGGAAGAGCACGAGGAGTTCGAGACGGTCGGAACCGTCGCGGTGCGCAGCTGGTTGGAGGAGGAGCCGCCCGCGCTGGTGGTGCCCCAGCCGACGATGCGGGCGGTGGCGCCGGCCGCGTAGACGCCGGTGTCGGAGGAGGAGACGTAGCCGATGGGGGAGTACGGCATCGACGTCGACAGGGTGAGCACGGCGACGTCGTCGCCGCGCGTGACGGATCTGTAGTCGGGGTGGATCCATATTCTGCTGACTCTGGCCACGGTGCCGTTCGTACCGTTGCGGTAGGTGCGGCCGCCGACGACTCTGATGCTGCTGGTGGTCTCGCCGACCAGGCAGTGGGCAGCGGTGATGACCTTGTTGCCCCGTACGAGGGTGCCGCCGCAGAACTGGTTCTGGGAGGCGTCGGTGATCTGCATGACGTACGGGTACGCGGATGCCGTGGTCGTCGTGCCGCCGACGATGGGGTTGGGAGCGGCGCTTGCGGTGGTCGCGCCGAGCAGGGCGGTCGTCGCGGCGGCGGCGACCGCCGCGGTGACGGCGACGGCCTTCTTGGCAAGGGTGAGCCCGAACATGAGTCTCCTCAGGAGTGCCGGTGGGGGTTGCACTGTGGGGGGAGCTGAGCGGTGTGGGGGGCGCGGTGCGACAGCCTGCGGGCGTGGTCCCACGCTAGAAGCGGGGCCTTGGTTTCCCAACTAGGGAACTCCCTGCGGGAGTTGACGAGGGATTACCCTCGATCACCCTTCGCCCGACCGGACTTGCGGGGCACGCGTACCGGGTTCCGTCGGCGGAGGGTTTCTTTTC
>NZ_JAAKZX010000252.1 GCF_011045025.1 Streptomyces ureilyticus | reverse complement strand
CCCAGGCCCCCGCCAGGGAGCGACCAGCCACAACGCACCCGCACCCAACAACGAACCCTCAGATCCGATCCAGCACCCGCGTCAACAACGCCCCCATCCGCGCAGCCGAATCCCGCCCCGCCTGCAGAACCTCCTCGTGGTTCAGCGGCTCCCCCGTCATACCGGCCGCCAGATTCGTGACCAACGAAATCCCCAGCACCTCCGCCCCCGCCTCACGCGCGGCGATGGCCTCGAGCACCGTCGACATCCCCACCAGGTCCGCCCCGATGACGCGAGCCATCCGAATCTCCGCCGGCGTCTCGTAGTGCGGGCCGGGGAACTGCGCGTACACCCCCTCCTCCAGCGACGCGTCGATCTCCTTGCACAGGGCGCGCAGCCGAGGCGAGTAGAGATCCGTCAGGTCGACGAAGTTGGCGCCGACGATCGGCGACGCAGCCGTGAGGTTGATGTGGTCGCTGATGAGCACCGGCTGGCCGGGCCGCATTCCGTCGCGGAGCCCCCCGCAGCCGTTGGTCAGCACGAGCGTCTTGCACCCGGCGGCGACAGCGGTACGTACCCCGTGCGCGACGGCGGCGACACCGCGCCCCTCGTAGAAGTGAGTGCGGCCCAGGAAGACGAGCGCCCGCTTGTCGCCCAGCCGGTACGAGTGGATCTTGCCGCCGTGGCCCTCGACCGCCGGCGGGGGGAATCCGGGCAGCTCGGTGACCTGGAGCTCGGCCTCGGGGGAACCGAGGGCGTGCACGGCCGGTGCCCAGCCGGAGCCCATCACGAGCGCGACGTCGTGGGTCTCGGCGCCCGTGAGTTCGCGCAGGCGCGAGGCGGCGGCGTCGGCGGTGGCGTACGGGTCGCCCTGGATGTCGTCCGGAAGAAGAGAAGCGTTCACGCGATGAGGGTAGCTGGTAGAAGCCTACGCGCGTAGATGCTGGGGGTCACAGGTTGGCGATCGTTGTCTTTTCTGAGCGCGGAGCGGGGGCTGCCCGGAAACGCTGCCTCGTACTCCCGCAAGCAATCTGCTTGCAAGAATCCGCTGGAATCACCCTGGGATCAACAAGGCCGCTTCCGCAGCTCCATCACGTAGTCGTGCGGCGCCCCCGCCGACTCCGCCGCGTCCGCGATCTCCCCCAGATAGCGCGCCGAAGGCAGCCCGCCCTCGTAGCCGTTCAGCACGTACACCCATGCCGGCTCCTCGCCCTCCAGCGTGTGCACACGGACCCGCATCCGCCGGTATATGTCGAGGCCGACGCCCTCCCAGCGGTCCAGGGAGTCCTCGTCGAGCGGAGCGACTTCGTACAGCGCGACGAACACCTGCGAGCGCGGCGCCTCCGCGATGGTCGCGAGCGCGCCCTCCCAGCCCATGTGCTCGCCGCCGAAGGTCAGCCGCCAGCCGTTGAGCCACCCGGTGGCGCGCAGCGGCGAATGCGGGGCCCGGCGCGTCATGAGCCGCGGGTCGAGATTGCCGGCGTATGCGGCGTAGAGCGACATGGGGTTGAGGGTACGGCAGCGGCGCGCGCGTCTCTCCTGCAACAGAGGCACCGGGAACAGCCCCCCGCGAGGGAAGCACCATGAGGCGTGCGGGACAATGGAGTACGTGACTCGGATCGTGATCATCGGTGGCGGACCCGGCGGATACGAGGCGGCCCTGGTGGCCGCCCAACTCGGCGCGGAGGTAACCGTCGTCGACTGCGACGGCCTGGGCGGCGCGTCGGTGCTCACCGACTGCGTGCCGTCGAAGACGCTGATCGCGACCGCCGAGGTGATGACCACCTTCGACTCCTCGTACGAGGAACTCGGCATCATCGTCGCCGATGACACTCCTCACATCGATACACCCGCCCGGGTGGTCGGAGTCGATCTCGGCAAGGTCAACCGCCGGGTGAAGCGTCTCGCGCTCGCCCAGTCGCACGACATCACCGCGTCCGTGACCCGCGCGGGTGCGCGCGTCATGCGCGGTCGCGGGCGGCTCGACGGACAGCAGGCCCTCGACGGATCCCGGAAGGTGATCGTGCGGGCCGCGGACGGCAGCGAGGAGACGCTCGTCGCCGATGCCGTGCTCATCGCCACCGGCGGACACCCCCGTGAGCTGCCCGACGCGCAGCCGGACGGCGAGCGGATCCTGAACTGGACCCAGGTGTACGACCTCGACGAGCTGCCCGACGAGCTCATCGTGGTCGGCTCCGGTGTCACCGGCGCCGAGTTCGCCGGTGCCTATCAGGCGCTCGGGTCGCGGGTCACGCTCGTATCCAGTCGTGATCGTGTGCTGCCGGGCGAGGACTCCGATGCCGCGGGCGTGCTGGAGGACGTGTTCCGGCGGCGTGGCATGAACGTCCTGGCGCGCTCCCGAGCCCAGTCCGCCAAGCGCGTGGGCGACCGCGTCGAGGTGACGCTGGCCGACGGTCGCGTCATCACCGGCTCGCACTGTCTGATGGCCGTCGGCGCCATCCCCAACAGCCATGGCATGGGGCTCGAAGGGGCAGGCGTCAAGGTGAAGGACTCCGGGCACATCTGGACGGACAAGGTGTCCCGGACGACGGCTCCGGGGGTGTACGCGGCCGGTGACGTCACCGGCGTCTTCGCGCTCGCCTCCGTGGCGGCGATGCAGGGCCGTATCGCCATGTACCACTTCCTCGGTGACGCGGTCGCCCCGCTGAACCTGAAGACCGTGTCCTCGAACGTCTTCACCGACCCCGAGATCGCGACCGTCGGCTACTCACAGGCGGACGTCGACGGCGGCGTCATCGACGCCCGGGTCGTGAAGCTGCCGCTCCTGCGCAATCCGCGCGCCAAGATGCAGGGCATCCGGGACGGCTTCGTGAAGATCTTCTGCCGGCCGGGCACCGGGATCGTCGTCGGCGGTGTGGTCGTCTCGCCGCGCGCCTCGGAACTGATCCATCCGATCTCGATCGCGGTCGACAACAACCTGACCGTCGAACAGATCGCGAACGCCTTCACCGTGTACCCATCCCTTTCGGGCTCGATCGCCGAGGTGGCGCGCCAGCTGCACACCCGGAAGACCGAGCTCGACGCCTGACGGCCGGAAGCAACTCCTCGCTGGTGACGGGGAGTTGCCGCTGCTTCGGGCGCCGTGGACAGCGCGAGCGGACGCGTATACCACTTCCCGTGCTGCCGTGCGAACAACTTCTGTTATTCGGCGCAAACTGCTGAAAGCAGACGGTCGTTGGGGTTACTGTCAGTTTCGTGTTCGCTGCAGAACGTCGCCAATTGATCCTCGAAATGGTGCGAGCGAACGGGGCCGTGTCGCTCCGTGAGCTCGCCCGCGTCGTCCAGACCTCTGAAGTGACCGTACGGCGGGACGTGCGCGCACTGGAGGCAGAAGGACTCCTCGACCGCCGGCATGGCGGTGCGGTATTGCCGGGCGGGTTCACGCGGGAGTCCGGCTTTCCGCAGAAGTCACATCTCGCGACCGCCGAAAAGACGGCCATCGCCGATCTCGCCGCGAGTCTCGTCGAAGAGGGCGAGGCCATCGTGGTCGGGGCGGGCACCACCACGCAGGAGCTGGCCCGACGGCTCGCGCGGGTGCCCGGGCTGACCGTCGTCACCAACTCCCTGCTGGTGGCTCAGGCGCTGGCCCACGCCAACCGCGTCGAGGTCGTGATGACCGGCGGCACCCTGCGCGGTTCCAACTACGCGTTGGTGGGCAGCGGCGCCGAGCAGTCCTTGCAGGGGCTGCGGGTGTCGCGGGCCTTCCTGTCCGGGAGCGGACTGACCGCCGAGCGCGGCCTGTCCACGTCCAACATGCTGTCGGCGTCCGTCGACCGCGCGCTGGTCCAGGCAGCCGCCGAGGTCGTCGTCCTCGCCGATCACACCAAGCTCGGTACGGACACGATGTTCCAGACGGTGCCTACGGATGTGATCACGCGCCTCGTCACGGACGAGCCGCCCGGTCATGATGACCGTGCGGCCACCGAGTTGCAGGCCCTGGCCGACCAGGGGGTGCAGATTGCCGTTGCCGGATCGTCCGGCGACAGCGCGGGGCCGGCGGGGCGGCAGCCGCCCCGCCGGGATGTGCCACTTCCTGGGCCGCGGCGGGGCCAAGTCCCCGGCGGGGGGCCGCAGTTGCGGAGCACCGCGGCGGTGCTGGGAGACCAGTCCCAGAGTGAGCGGGCGCGGGTCGCGGATATGCGTCGGCGCTGAGCGCGGGGTGCCTCCGGCGGTCGAGCAGGGGGGTTCGTTGTCGGCTAACGATTCGTTGGGGCTGCTCGCTCCCCCGCTCATGGGGGTCCCCCGCACGATCGAAGCCGAGAGTGGGGGAGCAGCCGAGAGTGGGGGCGCAGCCCCCCCCACGCGGCGGAGCCGCACATTGATACAGCCGGGAAGGGGCGGGGCTGGGGAAAGGGAAACTCCCCGACCCAGCTGCCCCGCCCAACCGCCGGAGGCCGCGCCTCAGTCCTTGATCTCGCAGATCACCGCGCCGGAAGTGATCGAGGCACCGATCTCCGCACTCAAACCCTTGATCGTGCCCGAGCGGTGCGCGTTCAGCGGCTGTTCCATCTTCATGGCCTCCAGGACGACGACCAGGTCGCCCTCCTTGACCTCCTGGCCCTCCTCGACGGCCACCTTGACGATGGTGCCCTGCATCGGTGAGGCGAGGGTGTCGCCGGACGCGGCGGGCCCGGACTTCTTTGCCGCGCGCCGCTTCGGCTTGGCGCCCGCCGCAAGTCCCGTACGGGCCAGGGACATGCCCAGCGAGGACGGCAGAGACACCTCCAGCCGCTTGCCGCCGACCTCGACGACAACCGTCTCGCGGCCCGGCTCCTCGTCCGCCTCCGTGTCCACCGGAGCCGCGAAGGGCTTGATCTCGTTGACGAACTCGGTCTCGATCCAGCGGGTGTGCACCCGGAAGGGGTTGCTGGTGAAGGCCGGGTCCGCGACGACCGCGCGGTGGAAGGGGATGGCGGTGGCCATGCCCTCGACCTGGAACTCGGCCAACGCGCGGGCGGCCCGCTGCAGGGCCTGCTCACGGCTCGCGCCGGTGACGATCAGCTTGGCGAGCAGCGAGTCCCAGGCCGGGCCGATCACCGCGCCGGACTCCACACCCGCGTCCAGCCGCACGCCCGGACCCGACGGCGGTGCGAAAGTCGTGACCGTGCCGGGGGCGGGCAGGAAATTGCGGCCGGGGTCCTCGCCGTTGATGCGGAACTCGAAGGAATGGCCGCGGATCGCCGGGTCGTCGTAGCCCAGCTCCTCGCCGTCGGCGATGCGGAACATCTCGCGGACCAGGTCGATGCCGGTGACCTCCTCGGTGACCGGGTGCTCCACCTGCAGACGGGTGTTGACCTCCAGGAAGGAGATCGTGCCGTCCACGCCCACCAGGAACTCCACGGTGCCGGCACCGACGTACCCGGCCTCCTTGAGGATCGCCTTCGAGGCCGCGTACAGCTGCCGGTTCTGCTCCTCGGTCAGGAACGGCGCCGGGGCCTCCTCGACCAGCTTCTGGTGCCGGCGCTGCAGGGAGCAGTCACGGGTCGAGACGACCACCACGTTGCCGTGGGTGTCGGCCAGGCACTGGGTCTCCACGTGCCGCGGCTTGTCCAGGTAGCGCTCCACGAAGCACTCGCCGCGGCCGAACGCGGCCACCGCTTCGCGCACCGCGGAGTCGTACAGCTCGGGGACCTCTTCAAGAGTGCGGGCCACCTTCAGACCGCGGCCGCCGCCGCCGAAGGCCGCCTTGATCGCGATCGGCAGGCCGTGCTCCTCGGCGAAGGCCACCACCTCCTCCGAGCCCGAGACCGGGTCGGGGGTGCCGGCGACGAGCGGGGCGCCCGCGCGCTGCGCGATATGCCGGGCGGCCACCTTGTCACCGAGATCGCGGATCGCCTGCGGGGGCGGGCCGATCCAGATCAGGTCCGCGTCGAGGACCGCCTGCGCGAAGTCCGCGTTCTCCGAGAGGAAGCCGTAGCCGGGGTGGACCGCGTCCGCCCCGGAGTCCTTGGCGGCCTGGAGCACCTTGGTCATGTCCAGGTAACTGGTGGCCGGGGTGTCACCGCCCAGGGCGAACGCCTCGTCCGCGGCCCGCACATGCAGTGCGTCCCGGTCCGGTTCGGCGTACACCGCCACGCTCGCGATA
This sequence comes from Streptomyces ureilyticus, assembly GCF_011045025.1. Taxonomy (GTDB): domain Bacteria; phylum Actinomycetota; class Actinomycetes; order Streptomycetales; family Streptomycetaceae; genus Streptomyces; species Streptomyces ureilyticus. The sequence continues at coordinate 6,156 of NZ_JAAKZX010000252.1, read as the reverse complement.
CCGGCGTCTCGGCACGCCCGGGCGACACGGACAGCGATTTCGCCACGATTGGCGATCAACACCTTGCGCACGTTGGCTCCCTCTCCTTGAAACAAGCCGAGTTTAGGGACTGCCGACACGTCGTTTCGACCCATCCCCGATGGTGAGCTTGCCCACACGGAGCGTGATACGAGGCCCGCTCGCCCACGAAATCCCTTGTCGCACCGCGGTACGCAGGGGGCTTCCCAAGAACCCTAGCCCCCTGCTGTGGCCAAGGTCTCTGTGAGAGCGTGCTGCGGGCCACTCTGTTTCTTTGTGGAGTTCCTACGAATGGACGAATGAATCTTTGCCTTCGCCTGATCCCTTGTCCCGACGTTTACCCGTTAGTAGCGTTCGCGATGTATCAAACGCTACTAGGGGTAACGCAAGCCCCGGTAGAACGGAAGTCGAAAGTGGGTGGGGGCCGGTGGTACGCAGGCCGGTGGCGTGGGTGGCCGCGATCGTGCTCTTCGCGGAGGCGGTGGGCATCGCACTGGTCAACTGGTTCATGGGAGTCGTCGTCGACCGCCAGGAGATGTCCCTCGCGGGTCTCGACGCGGGGATGATGTCCGTGTCCTCGAAGGTCGCGGGCCTCATCTTCGGCCTCTACTTCGCCTTCTGCGGCTTCGTCGCGCTGCGCGTCGCCCTGCGCGACCGCGCCCCCGCCGGCCTCGGCCGCATCGTGCTCATCAGCGCGGCGGTGGTGCACGGCCTGCTCGGCGCGTTCACGGTCGGACTGGTGGGCTGGGGCGCGTTCGCCTTCATGATGGTGGTGTTCGGTCTGATCGTGCTGATCTTCATGGCGTACGACCGTGAAGGCGGGACCGACGTCTCCGATGCCGTGCCGGGAGAGGGCGACGGGCCGGGCTCCACGGTCACGCCCGCGGCACCCACGGCCTCCTGACCGGCGTCAGCCCTCCCGGGGCGTCCACAACTCCGTGATGCCGACGCCCAGTTGGGCCAGCAGGCGGCGCAGCATCGGCAGGGAGATCCCGATGACGTTGCCGTGGTCGCCGTCGATGCCCTCGATGAACGGCGCCGAGCGGCCGTCCAACGTGAACGCCCCGGCCACGTAGAGGGGTTCGCCCGAGGCGACGTACGCGGCGATCTCGGCGTCCGTCGGCTCGCCGAAGCGGACCACGGTGGACGCGGTCGCCGACGCGTACCGTCCCGTCACCGTGTCGTACACGCAGTGCCCCGTCTGCAGCGTGCCCGCACGCCCGCGCATCGACTTCCAGCGCGCGGTGGCCTCCTCGGCGTCCGCGGGCTTGCCGAGCGCCTCGCCGTCCAGGTCGAGCACCGAGTCACAGCCGACCACCAGGGCGCCCTTGAGCTCGGGCTTCGCCGCCACCACCGAGGCCTTCGCCTCGGCGAGCGCGCGTGCCAGCTCGGCGGGGGTGGGAGCGGTCACAGCCTCCTCGTCGACCCCGCTGACGATGACCTCGGGGTCGAAGCCGGTCTGCCTCAGCAGTGCGAGCCGGGCGGGGGACTGGGAGGCGAGGACGAGTCGACGGCGCGGCTGATCAGTCATGCGGCCAGGGTAGCGAGGGGCGTCCGGGGCGGTCACCGGCCGCCCGGTGACCGGCGGCGGCTCACATGACGCCGAGCACGATCATCGCGACCACCATGGCCAACGCCAAGAAAATACCCAGCCGCCGCAACATGTCCTGCATGTCGCGCAGTTCCTTGGGCGGCTCGTTCTCGGGGTCGGACCACAGCATTCCGCAATCGTGGCTCCGCGCCGGGCCCGGCCGCCTGAGTACCCGTACTCATCTTGCGTAGGACACGTGACCCTTATCCGGGCCAGTACGTACGCCCCCACGCCCTGGGCCCCGGCGCCGGCAGCCGGCCCATCGCCACCCGGGCGGGGTCCGCCCAGGCGTCCGGCTCGCGGGGCGCGCCGGACGGGGCGGCGGCCACCGCCGCGGCGCGCGCCTGGACCACCGCCAGTGCGGCGGCCAGCTCCTCCGGGGTCGGATTGCCCCGTACGACCTTGATCATGTCCGCTCCCAACTGGTGCCCTACAGGGGGATGTTGCCGTGCTTCTTGGGGGGCAGGGATTCCCGCTTCGTACGCAGCTGACGCAGGCCCCGTACGACATGGGAGCGGGTTTCGGACGGCATGATCACGCCGTCGATGTAGCCGCGCTCGGCCGCCGCGTAGGGGTTGAGGAGCCGGTCCTCGTACTCCTGGATCAGTCGCTGGCGGACCTCCTCGCGCTCCTCCTCGGGCGCGGCGGCGATGGTGCGGCGGTGCAGGATGTTGACCGCGCCCTGCGCGCCCATCACGGCGATCTGGGCCGTCGGCCAGGCGAGGTTGAGATCTGCGCCCAGGTGCTTGGAGCCCATGACGTCGTACGCGCCGCCGAACGCCTTGCGGGTGATCACCGTGATCAGCGGGACCGTCGCCTCGGCGTACGCGTAGATCAGCTTGGCGCCGCGGCGGATGATGCCGTCGTGCTCCTGGTCCACGCCCGGCAGGAAGCCGGGGACGTCGACGAAGGTGATCACCGGGACGTTGAAGGCGTCGCAGGTGCGTACGAAGCGGGCCGCTTTCTCGCTCGCCTTGATGTCCAGGCAGCCCGCGAACTGCATCGGCTGGTTGGCCACGATGCCCACCGGGTGGCCCTCCACGCGGCCGTAGCCGGTGAGGATGTTCGGTGCGTACAGCGGCTGCGTCTCGAAGAACTCGGCGTCGTCCAGGACGTGTTCGATCACCGTGTGCATGTCGTACGGCTGGTTCGCGCTGTCCGGTACGAGCGTGTCCAGCTCGCGGTCCTCGTCCGTGAGCGCCAGGTCCGCCTCCTCGGGGAAGGTGGGCGGCTCGCTGAGGTTGTTCGACGGGAGGTAGGACAGCAGCGACTTGACGTACTCGATCGCGTCCTTCTCGTCGCCCGCCATGTGATGGGCCACGCCGGAGGTGGCGTTGTGGGTGCGGGCGCCGCCCAGCTCCTCGAAGCCGACGTCCTCACCGGTGACGGTCTTGATGACGTCGGGCCCGGTGATGAACATGTGCGAGGTCTGGTCGACCATCACCGTGAAGTCGGTGATCGCGGGGGAGTAGACCGCGCCGCCCGCGCACGGGCCGACGACCAGGCTGATCTGCGGGATCACCCCGGAGGCGTGGGTGTTGCGGCGGAAGATCTCGCCGTACATGCCGAGCGCCGAGACGCCCTCCTGGATGCGGGCGCCGCCGGAGTCGTTGATGCCGATGACCGGGCAGCCCGTCTTCAGCGCGAAGTCCATCACCTTCATGATCTTCTGCCCGAAGACCTCGCCCAGGGCGCCGCCGAACACGGTGAAGTCCTGCGAGAACACGGCCACCGGGCGGCCGTCCACCATGCCGTAGCCGGTGACCACACCGTCCCCGTACGGCCGGTTCTGCTCCAGGCCGAAGTCGGTCGACCGGTGCTGGGCGAACTCGTCGAACTCGACGAACGACCCCTCGTCCATCAGCAGCTCGATCCGCTCACGAGCCGTCAACTTGCCCTTGGCGTGCTGCTTTTCGACGGCACGCGCCGAGCCGGCGTGCGTCGCCTCCTCGATGCGGCGCCGCAGATCCGCGAGCTTGCCCGCGGTGGTGTGGATGTCGATCTCGTGCAGCTGTTCCGGCTCGGACATCGGGATGGGGCTCCCTGCCTGCTCAGTGGGGACGTGGCGAGTGAGGTGCTCATAAGGGGGATTGGCTACTCATCCGTAGAGTAGTGCTGTGCCTACCGTTCGGCAGTGCGGCGTTTACCACACCTAATGTGGGTTGCATGACGCCGCGAGATGACTCAGATGCGAACGATGGCCGCAATGGCGGTCGGGACGACGGCCGCTGGTCCGACCTGGACCGTCCGCCGCTCAACGCCACCGCGTTGCGCCGAGCGCTGGTCCGGGACGGAGGGCTCTGGTCCGGCGTCGAGTTGGTGTCCCGTACCGGGTCCACCAACTCCGATCTCGTCGCCCTCGCCGCCGACGGCAAGGCCGCGGAGGGCGCCGTGCTCGTGGCCGAGGAGCAGGACGCCGGGCGCGGGCGCCTGGAACGTCAGTGGACGGCCCCGGCACGCTCGGGCCTCTTCTTCTCCGTCCTGCTGAAGCCCGCCGAGGTCCCCGTCGAGCGCTGGGGCTGGCTGCCGCTGCTCGCCGGGGTCGCCACGGCCACCGCGCTGTCCCAGACGGCGGGTGTGGACACGGCCCTGAAGTGGCCGAACGATCTGCTGCTCACCGTGGGCGGCGAGGAACGCAAGGTCGGCGGCATCCTCGCCGAGCGCGCCGGAAACGACGGCGTCGTGCTCGGCATCGGCATCAACGTCACCCTCCGCGAGGACGAGCTGCCCGTCCCCACGGCGACCTCACTCGCGCTCGCCGGATCCCCGGTCACCGACCGCGACCCGCTGCTGCGCGCCGTGTTGCGCTCCCTGGAGCGCTCGTACACCGACTGGCGCGCCGCCGGCGGCGATCCCGCCACCTCCCGCCTCCAGGAGACGTACGCCGCGGGGTGCGCGACGCTCGGACGGACGGTACGGGCGGAGTTGCCCGGGGACCGCTCGCTGGTGGGGGAGGCGGTGGCGGTCGACGGAGACGGGCGGCTGGTGCTGGCCACGGGCGAAGGGGTGCAGCAGCCGATCGGGGCGGGGGACATCGTGCATCTGCGGGCGGAGGGGGAGAAGTGAGCGGCGCTACGGGTGGGGTACTCGAGACCAGCTGTTGAAACGGGGGCCCGACCGCGTCGTACGACTCTGGAGGGGGCCGAGGCGTACTGAGGCTCGCCCGCGCAGGAGTGAGCCACAGCACACCTGCCGTAGAGTTGAGGCCGGTCGAAAGTGACCGTGGCAGATCGGAAGGGCAGCAGGCGTGACCGTCGACGACACGGGCTCCGGCACGGGTGCACACCCCGCCTCCGACGGTGAGCCGGGGCGCAGCGCCGGTTCCGTCGACGGTGCCTCGGCCGCGCGGGTCGACCGGGCCGAGGTACACGACCGGGTGGACGCGGACGACTCCGGCGACGACCACGACCCCCTCGCCCTCCGCCTGGAACAGCTCATCCTCGGAGCCGAGCGGCGCTACACCCCGTTCCAGGCGGCGCGCAGCGCGGGTGTCTCCATGGACCTGGCGTCCCGTTTCTGGCGGGCCATGGGCTTCGCCGACATCGGCCAGGCCAGGGCGCTCACGGAGGCGGACGTACTGGCGCTGCGGCGGCTGGCCGGTCTGGTGGAGGCGGGGCTGCTCAGCGAGGCCATGGCGATCCAGGTCGCGCGCTCGACCGGCCAGACCACCGCCCGCCTCGCCGAGTGGCAGATCGACTCCTTCCTGGAGGGCCTGACCGAGCCGCCCGAACCGGGCATGACCCGCACGGAAGTGACGTACCCCCTGGTCGAGCTGCTGCTGCCCGAGCTGGAGGAGTTCCTCGTCTACGTCTGGCGGCGCCAGCTCGCCGCCGCGACCGGCCGGGTCGTCCAGGCCGCGGACGACGAGGAGATGGTCGACCGCCGCCTTGCCATCGCCTTCGCGGATCTCGTCGGCTTCACGCGCCTGACGCGCCGCATGGAGGAGGAGGAACTCGGCGAACTCGTCGAGGCCTTCGAGACCACGTGCGCGGACCTGGTGGCCGCGCACGGAGGACGTCTGATCAAGACGCTGGGCGACGAGGTGCTGTACGCCGCCGACGACCCGGGCATCGCCGCCGAGATCGCCCTGCGCCTCATCGAGACCATGGCGGGCGACGAGACGATGCCCGAACTGCGCGTCGGCATAGCCTTCGGCACGGTGACGACTCGCATGGGTGACGTCTTCGGCGCGACCGTGAACCTTGCCTCGCGGCTCACCTCGATAGCCCCTCGGGACGCCGTCCTGGTGGACAGCGCGCTCGCCGAGGAGCTGACGCGCACGGGTGACGCGCCCGCCTCCGAGGCGGAGGCCGCGGAAGCGGCTGCCGCGGCGGAGAAGGAGGGCGAGGAGCCCCCGACGTACCGCTTCGCGCTCCAGCCGATGTGGCAGCGGCCGGTGCGCGGGCTCGGCGTGGTCGAGCCATGGCTGCTGAACCGCAGGCACGGCTGAGCCTCAGCCAGGGGTGTCCAGGCAGAGGCCCACGATCGGTACGCACAGGTTCCGGTCGCCGGGGTGCGGGGTCGGGGGCTGTGGCTGAGGTGCGGGG
>NZ_JAAKZX010000251.1 GCF_011045025.1 Streptomyces ureilyticus | reverse complement strand
GGGGTGCCTACCGGGGTGGGGGTGACACGTTGTGTCGCGGCTGTAGGTGCGTCGTGGCTTGTCGCGCAGTTCCCCGCGCCCCTGAAAGGCCTGCGGCTGCCCGCGGCCCTGAAGGGGCGCCGTCCCTCAAGTACGCCCTGTAATCTCTGTGGTCCCATCACTGTTGCTAAGGAGTTCCCACGTGAGCCAGCGCACCCTCGTCCTTCTCAAGCCCGATGCTGTTCGTCGTGGCCTGACCGGCGAGATCATCAGCCGGATTGAGCGTAAGGCCGGCTGGCAGATCACCGCGCTGGAGTTGCGGAACCTGGATCAGGAGACCCTGGAGCTGCACTACGGGGAGCACAAGGGCAAGCCCTTCTATGAGCCGCTGGTCGCTTTTATGGCCTCTGGGCCCGTTGTTGCCCTGGTTGTCGAGGGGGAGCGGGTCATCGAGGGGGTGCGCGCGCTTGCGGGTCCGACTGACCCGATCGCGGCGGCTCCTGGTTCCATTCGCGGTGACTTCGGTGTGATCGTTCGCGAGAATCTGATCCACGCCTCGGACTCCGAGGAGTCCGCCGAGCGCGAGATGAAGATCTTCTTCCCCGGACTGGCTTGATCGCGGATACCCGGTCGCGTCCCGTCGCGACACGGCACACCCACCCGGCGTACGCGAAGATTTTCTGACGCTACGTCAACCAAGAGCTATATCTGACCAGGCCCTGCCGCAAAAAAGCGCCAGGGCCTGGCATATGCGTGGCGATCGGGGGAACGCATGCCTCCATTGGCTCGTCTCCACAAGCGAGGCGGCACATCATCTGCTGACATTGGCGAAGACCCTCGCGCGGTGTTCGGTGCAGGCGCGACTACGATGGAAGCCTTCACGTCACAGCGCACACCCTCGCCGACCTAACAAGCCATCAAAAGCTCCACTTGGGAAGGCCAGACGAATCCTGATGGGGAACTCAATGTCGTTCATCGGCCGTGATATGGCTGTCGACCTCGGGACCGCCAACACGCTGGTGTACGTCAGGGGTCGAGGGATCGTACTCAACGAGCCGTCCGTCGTCGCGATCAACACCAACACCGGTGGCATCCTCGCGGTGGGTGCCGAAGCGAAGAAGATGATCGGCCGGACTCCCGGCAACATCGTCGCGGTGCGTCCGCTGAAGGACGGCGTCATCGCCGACTTCGAGATCACCGAGCGGATGCTCCGCTACTTCATTCTGAAGATCCACAAGAGGCGGTATCTCGCCCGGCCGAGGGTCGTCGTCTGTGTGCCCTCGGGTATCACCGGTGTCGAGCGGCGCGCCGTCATCGAGGCCTCCTCCCAGGCCGGTGCCCGCCAGGTGCACATCATCGAGGAGCCGATGGCCGCGGCCATCGGCTCCGGACTGCCGGTCCACGAGGCCACGGGCAACATGGTGGTGGACATCGGCGGCGGCACCACGGAGGTCGCGGTCATCTCGCTCGGCGGAATCGTCACGGCGCAGTCCATCCGTGTCGCGGGTGACGAACTGGACAACGCGATCATCCAGCACATCAAGAAGGAGTACAGCCTCCTTCTCGGTGAGCGGACTGCCGAGCAGATCAAGATCACGATTGGTTCGGCGTACGACCTCGACGCTGACGAACACACCGAAATCCGCGGCCGGGACCTGGTCTCCGGTCTGCCGAAGACCGTCGTCATCTCCGCCGCCGAAGTGCGCAAGGCGATTGAGGAGCCGGTCAACGCGATCGTCGACGCGGTCAAGACGACGCTCGACAAGTGTCCTCCGGAGTTGTCCGGTGACGTCATGGACCGCGGGATTGTGCTGACCGGCGGCGGCGCGCTGCTGCGCGGGCTCGACGAGCGGCTGCGGCGCGAGACCGGGATGCCGATCCATATCGCCGAGGATCCGCTGGACAGTGTGGCGCTCGGTTCCGGTAAGTGCGTAGAGGAGTTCGAGGCGCTCCAGCAGGTGCTGGACGCCCAGCCCCGCAGATGAAGTAACTCTTCGATTCCGCCGTACGGGATGATCTCCTCTCGTGCGGCGGATCGTTGATATAGAGGCATAAGCTCCCCCAAAGCGCCCCGGCCGAGGGGAGCCCCACACGAATCCGACGAGGAAGGCACGGCCGCCGCACGTGAGGGACACACGAGAGAGCCGGCTGCTCCTGGTGCTGCTGATCGCCATCGCGTTCGCTTTGATCACGGTGGATATCCGCGGCGGCGAGGACTCGCCCGTCGACGGGGCCCGCTCGGCCGCCGCCACGGTCTTCGGCCCGATCGAGAACGGGGTGTCCTCCGCGGTCGACCCCGTCGGCAACGCGATCGCAGCGGTCCGCGACTCCGGCGACCGGCACGACCGTATCGCCCAACTGGAGCGGGACAACGCCGCGTTGAAGGCGGAGCTGGGCAGCGACGACCGTAACCGCAGCCGGCTCAAGCAGCTCAACAAGATCCTGAAGACGGCGGGCGCCGGGCAGTACGGCATCAAGGGCGCCGAAGTCATCGCGATAGGAGCGGCCCAGGGCTTCTCCTGGACCGTCACCCTCGACGTGGGCGCGAACGACGGCATCCAGCGCGATATGACCGTCCTGAACGGGGATGGGCTTGTTGGGCGCGTGACGACGGTCGGGCCGAACACCGCCACCGTGCTTCTCGCCAGCGACCCGGACTTCACGGTCGGTACGCGCATGGAGTCCACCGACGAACTCGGCTTCGCCTCCGGCCAGGGCGACCGGCCGCTGCGCGTGGAGATGCTCAACGGCAAGGCCAAGATCAAGAAGGGGGATCGCCTGGTCACCTTCGGCTCCCAGGCCGACAAGCCGTTCGTGCCCGGTGTCCCCGTCGGTGTCGTCTCCCGCGTCGACCCCTCCGGCGGCGATCTGACCCGCACCATCTACGTCGAGCCGTACGTCGGCTTCAGCAAGCTCGACGTCGTCGGCGTCGTCACCCAGGCCCCGCCCAGGGACCCGCGCGACCAGGTGCTGCCGCCCAAACCCAAGCCGACCCCCAGGCCGACGGTGACCGTGACGGTCACCCCGTCCGCCGGGGCGCCCGCCGACGGCCTGCCCGAACAGCAGCAAGAGCAGTAGGAGCTGAACCCGTATGCGCTTCAACCGAATGCTGCTCTCCGCCACCCTGGTGATCGTCGCCCTGGTGATCCAGGTGACCATCCTCGCCCGCCTCCAACTGCCGGGCGCCGTACCGGACTTGCTGCTGCTCACCGTGCTCGGCCTGGCCCTGGTGTACGGCCACGTCGGCGGCGCCCTCGTCGGCTTCGGCGCCGGCCTGCTCGCCGACCTCGCACCACCCGCCGACCATGCCGCCGGGCGCTACGCGCTCGTGCTGTGCCTCATCGGCTACCTCGCGGGGCTCGCCAAGCCCGACAAGGGCCAGATCAGATCCGCGACCGGTCCGATGGTCGTGGTCGTCGCCTCGGCGATCGGATCCACGCTTCTGTACGCGGGAGTCGGCGCCCTCGTCGGTGACACCGCCGCACGTCATGTGGGCCTGGGCAGCCTGCTGTTCACGTCCGCGCTGTACGACCTGCTGCTCGCGCCCTTCGTGGTGCCCGGGATCATGGCGCTCGCCCGCCGCGCCGACAACGATCCGCTCGCCGAGACCACGTCCGCGAAGGCGACCGACGTCTCCTCCGGCTGGCTGTCCTCCGGCGGCACGGGGCTGCGCCTCGGTGGCCAGCGCGGCGGGCTGCGGATGAAGGCCGCGGGCGGGCTCCGGATGAAGTCCGCGAAGAACCGCGTGGCCCGGGCCGGACGGATCAAGGGGGTCAAGCGGCTGTGAGGGTACGGAAGTTGGCGGGCCGACCGCAGATCTGCGGGTCTCACAGGTGCGTCGGATATGACACATACACACACTGAGAGGGGGAGGCAGCCGCAGTGACGAATATCCCCGAGACCGGGCGGACCCCACGCGTCCAGATTCGGCTCGTTATCATCCAGATCCTCGTCTTCTCCCTCCTCGCCACTCTCGGCGGACGCCTCTGGTATCTGCAGATCCGCGAAGGCGACGCCTACGCCAAGGAGGCGTCCGGGAACCACGTTCAGCAGGTGGTGAGCCCGGCCGTGCGCGGGTCGATTCTCGACGCGCGCGGTGTGCCGATCGCCGACAACGAGACGCGGCTCGTGGTGTCCGCCTCGCGTACCGATCTGCTGAAGATGAAGGACGACGGCGAGGCGGTACTCACCAAACTCGCCGACGTGCTGGGCCTGAAGCCCAAGGACGTCATGGACAAGGTGCGGCTGTGCGACTCCAAGACGCCGCAGCCCTGCTGGAACGGCTCGCCCTACCAGCCGATCCCCATCACCGACGAGGCCACCGCCAAGCAGGCCCTCCAGATCCGCGAACGCTCCGAGGACTTCCCCGGTATCACCGCCGAACCCCAGGCCGTACGCCGCTACGCGAGCCCCGGTGACGCCAACACCGCGCAGGTCCTCGGCTATCTCTCACCCGTCACGGACGAGGAGATCAAGGAAGCGGAGAAGAGCGAATCCCCGTACCTGCGCTCCGACATGGTCGGCCGGTCCGGCCTGGAGCGCAGGTACGACCAGCAGCTGCGCGGCAAGGCCGGCGTCACCCGCTATGAGGTCGACAACCTCGGCCGCGTCATGGGCGAGGCCAAGAGCGACCCGGCCCAGCCCGGCGCGAACCTCGTCACCAGCATCGACGCCCGGGTCCAGCGCGTCGCCGAGTACGAGCTGCAAAAGGCGATGAAGGAGGCCCGCAAGGAGTTCGACGACAACACCGGCGAGAACTACAAGGCGGACTCCGGCGCCGTCGTCGTCATGGAGTCCAAGACGGGCCGCATCGTCTCCATGGCGTCCAACCCGTCGTACGACCCCAACGCCTGGGTCGGCGGCATCTCCGGCAAGGACTACGCACGGCTCACCGGCAAGAAGTCCAACTACCCGCTGCTGAACCGGGCGATCCAGGGCCAGTCCGCCCCCGGCTCCGTCTTCAAGGTCATCCCGACGGCCGCCGCGATCAAGGCCGGCTACTCCTTCGACGGCCCGTACCAGTGCTCCAGCTCGTACAACATCGGCAGCCAGGTCTTCAAGAACTTCGAGTCCAAGGGGTACGGCCCGATCTCGCTGGGCCGCGCGCTCGAGGTCTCCTGCGACACCGTCTTCTACCGGCTCTCCCACGAGGAGTGGAAGCGGGACGGCGGCAACAAGCCGAAGAAGAACGCCAACGACTGGTTCTACAAGACGGCCCACCAGTTCGGCCTCGGCAAGGAGACCGGCATCGACCTGCCGAACGAGGTCACCGGACGCGTCCCCGACCGCCAGTGGAAGCAGGACTACTGGAAGGCCAACAAGGACTCCTGGTGCAAGACCGGCAAGAAGAGCGGCGACTACGCCGAGCGCATCGCGTACGAGAACTGCCTCGAAGGCAACAGGCTGCGCGCCGGTGACTCCGTCAACTACTCCATCGGCCAGGGCGACACCCTCGTCACCCCGATCCAGATGGCCACCATCTACTCGGCGATCTCCAACGGCGGCACCATGTACGACCCGACCGTCGGCAAGGCGATCGTCAGCGCCGACGGCAAGAGCGTCCAGGAGATCGCCCCGAAGCCGCACGGCAAGCTGCCGATGTCGAAGCAGGCGCTCGGCGAGATAGACGAAGCCCTCGAGGGAGTCGCCACCCGCGGTACGGCCGCCTGGCGCTTCGCCGATGTCGGCTGGCCGCAGGACAAGATCCCGATGCACGCCAAGACGGGTACCGCCGAGGTCTACGGCAAGCAGACGACCTCGTGGTTCACCACGTACACCAACGAGTACACGGTCGTCATGACCATCTCCCAGGGTGGTACCGGCTCCGGCGCCTCCGGCCCCGCCGTGCGCAACATCTACGACGCGCTGTACGGCGTCTCCGACGACGGCAAGATCAACAAGAAGAAGGCCCTGCTGCCCCAGCCGCAGAAGAGCCTGCCGAAGATCCAGCCGGACGGTTCGATCGACGCCCCGAAGATCGGGAAGTACGTGCCGCAGGAGGAAGCGACCCAGGAGAGCCAGCAGGCGGCGACCGGTGACGATCCGGCCGCCACCGTGCCCTCCCCGAACACCGGCAACAACCGCGACACCCGACGGCGCGCCGATCGCTCCAGGAAGAGGCGGAGGACCACCGAATGACCGGCGCGAGCGGCTTCTCCGTCTCCGGCTACGGGCCCCAACGCTCGGTCTGGGCGCGGCTGTTCGCCCGCGACTCGCTGGCGCGCCGGCTCGACTGGCCGATACTGCTCTCGGCCATCGCCCTCTCCGTGATCGGCGCGGCCCTCGTCTACTCGGCGACCCGCAACCGCACCGAGCTCAACCAGGGCGACCCGTACTACTTCCTGGTCCGGCACCTGCTCAACACGGGCATCGGCTTCGCCCTGATGATCGCCACGGTCTGGCTCGGCCACCGCACACTGCGGGGGGCCGTGCCGATCCTGTACGGCATCTCGGTGGTCCTCATCATCCTGGTGCTGACCCCGCTCGGCGCCACGATCAACGGCTCGCACGCGTGGATCAAGCTGCCCGGCGGATTCTCGCTGCAGCCCTCGGAGTTCGTGAAGATCACGATCATCCTCGGTATGGGGATGCTCCTCGCGGCCAGAGTCGACGCCGGCGACAAGCCCTACCCCGACCATCGCACGGTCCTGCAAGCCCTGGGCCTGGCCACCGTCCCGATACTGATCGTCCTGCTCATGCCCGACCTCGGCTCGGTCATGGTCATGGTGATCATCGTGCTCGGCGTACTGCTCGCCTCCGGCGCCTCCAACCGCTGGGTGCTCGGCCTCATGGGCACGGGTGCGGCGGGCGCGATCGCGGTCTGGCAGCTCGGGGTCCTCGACGAGTACCAGATCAACCGCTTCGCCGCCTTCGCCAACCCCGAGCTCGACCCGGCCGGCGTCGGCTACAACACCAACCAGGCCCGCATCGCGATCGGTTCGGGCGGACTGTTCGGCACCGGGCTCGGCAACGGCTCGCAGACCACCGGCCAGTTCGTCCCCGAACAGCAGACGGACTTCGTCTTCACGGTCGCGGGCGAGGAGCTTGGCTTCCTCGGCGCAGGGCTGATCCTCCTGCTGCTGGGCCTCATCCTGTGGCGCGCCTGCCGTATCGCCCGCGAGACGACTGAGCTGTACGGCACGATCGTCGCCGCCGGGATCATCGCCTGGTTCGCGTTCCAGTCCTTCGAGAACGTGGGCATGACGCTGGGGATCATGCCGGTGGCAGGGCTGCCGCTGCCCTTCGTGTCGTACGGGGGGTCGTCGATGTTCGCGGTGTGGGTGGCTGTGGGGTTGTTGCAGTCGATCCGGGTCCAGCGCCCCATGTCCGCGTAGGAGGGGTCCGGTCGGCAGGGATCGCGTTGGCACGGCTGCTGCCTGGGCAAGCGCCACGTAACGTCCGGAAGAACGTTAAATGTGTCTCAGATGGCGAGTGCGTGCGCTTTGAGGGCTGCCCCCGATGCCGAATCGTGACTAGATTCAGGTCATGGCGGACACGAAGCGGGAGATCGAGCGTAAGTACGAGGCGGGCGAGGGTGCGGGGCTTCCCGATCTGAGCGGCGTGAGCGGCGTCGCGAGCGTCATCGACAAGGGCCTCGCCGAGCTCGACGCGACCTACTACGACACGGCCGACCAGCGGCTCGCCGCGTCCTCCATCACGCTGCGCCGCCGTACCGGAGGCGATGACGCGGGCTGGCATCTGAAGCTGCCGGTCTCCGACGGCGTACGCGACGAGATCCGCGCCCCGCTGTCCGACGCCCTGCCCCGGGGTCTCGCCGGCCTCGTCCGCTCCCGGGTGCGCGACGCCGAACTGCTCCCCGTCGTACGGCTCCAGTCCGCGCGCGACGTCTGCCACCTCGTCGACGCCTCCGGCGGCCTGCTCGCCGAGGTCAGTGTCGACCGCGTACACGCCGAGCGGCTCAACGGCGGCGACAGGACCACCGACTGGACCGAGATCGAGGTGGAGCTGGCCGACGACGGCGACCCCGCCTTCCTCGACAAGGTCGAGAAGAAGCTCCGCAAAGCCGGGATCAGCCGCTCCAAGTCCGCCTCCAAACTGGCCAGGGCGCTGGAGGAGACCGGAAAACCGGCGAAGAACGGGAAACCGGCGAAGAACGGAAAACCGGCGGAGACCAGGGAAACCGGGCCGGTCAAGCAGCCCAAGCAGCCCAAGCAGCCCAAGCAGACCAAGCAGGCCAAGTCGACCGGTCGCAAGAACGAGAAGGCCAAGGTCGTCCTGATCGCCGAGCCGGAGCCGCCCACCGCGGGCGACCACGTCCTCGCGTACATACGCGCCCAGCGTGACGCGCTCGTCGAACTCGACCCCGCCGTACGGCGCGACGTGTACGACTCCGTGCACCGGATGCGCGTCGCCACCCGCCGCCTGCGCAGCAGCTTCCGCTCGTACGGGAAGGTCCTGGACCGGGCCGTCACCGATCCGATCGGCGACGAACTCAAGTGGCTGGCCGGGGAGTTTGGCGTCGACCGCGACCAGGAGGTACTGACCGAGCGGCTGACGGCGGCGCTCGACGAGTTGCCGCGCACCCTGCTCGCCGGTCCCGTCCGCACCCGGCTGCGGACCTGGGCGAACGCCCGGCGCGGTGGTTCGCGCCGCCGGTTGATCGCGGTGCTGGACGGGAAGCGGTACCTCGACCTGCTCGCCACCCTCGACTCCCTGGTCGCCGAGCCGCCGCTGCTCAAGGCCGCCACGGGCCCGCCCGACAGGGTGATCGGCAAGGCCGTCCGCGGGGACTTCGCGAAGCTGTCCGCCCTGGTCGTCCAGGCCATCGACGCACCGCCCGGCACGGACCGCGACCTCGCGATCCACGATGCCCGCAAGAAGGCCAAGCGCACGCGGTACGCGGCCGAGGCCGCCACCAAGGCGCTCGGCGAACCCGCCGCCAGCCTGGTCAAGTCGATGAAGTCCCTCCAGGGCCTCCTCGGCGACCACCAGGACAGCGTGATGACCCGCCTCGCCCTGCGCGACCTCGCCACCCAGGCCCATGCGGCGGGCGAGAGCTCCTTCACGTACGGCGTGCTGTACGGCAGGGAGGAGCAGCGCGCGGCGGACGCCGAGCGGGCACTGCCGGAGGCCTGGACGGCGATCTTCACCGCGGCTGGGGGCTTCGTGGGGACGCGTTAGTCTTGAGGGTCCCCCCTGTCAGCTCACGAAGGTCCCCACCACGATGTCTGTCGAGTCGGTCTTCCCACAGCTCGAGGCCCTGCTGCCGCATGTGCAGAAGCCGATCCAGTATGTAGGCGGTGAGCTCAACTCCACCGTCAAGGACTGGGACAGCTCCGACGTCCGCTGGGCGCTCATGTACCCCGACGCGTACGAGGTCGGACTGCCCAACCAGGGCGTGCAGATCCTCTACGAAGTCCTCAACGAGCGCGAGGGCGTGCTCGCCGAGCGCACATACAGCGTGTGGCCGGACCTCGAGGAGCTGATGCGGGAGCACGGCGTCCCGCAGTTCACGGTGGACAGCCACCGCCCGGTGCGCGCCTTCGACGTGCTCGGGCTCAGCTTCTCCACGGAGCTCGGCTACACCAACATGCTGACGGCCCTGGACCTCGCGGGCATCCCGCTGGAGTCGAAGGACCGGGGCCTCGACGACCCGATCGTGCTCGCCGGAGGCCACGCCGCCTTCAACCCCGAGCCGATCGCCGACTTCCTCGACGCGGCGATCATCGGCGACGGCGAGCAGGCCGTGCTCGACATGACGGAGATCATCCGCGCCTGGAAGGCGGAGGGCCGGCCGGGCGGTCGCGAAGAGGTCCTGTTCCGCCTCGCGAAGACCGGCAACGTCTACATCCCGGCGTTCTACGACGTGGAGTACCTGCCGGACGGCCGCATCGGACGCGTCGTACCGAACAAGTCCGGAGTCCCGTGGCGCGTGTCCAAGCACACCGTCATGGACCTCGATGAGTGGCCGTACCCGAAGCAGCCGCTGGTGCCGCTCGCGGAGACGGTCCACGAGCGCATGTCGGTGGAGATCTTCCGCGGCTGCACGCGCGGCTGCCGCTTCTGCCAGGCCGGCATGATCACGCGCCCGGTGCGCGAGCGCTCGATCACGGGCATCGGCGAGATGGTCGACAAGGGCCTGAAGGCGACGGGCTTCGAAGAGGTAGGCCTCCTGTCGCTGTCGTCCGCTGATCACTCGGAGATCGGCGACATCGCGAAGGGCCTGGCGGACCGGTACGAGGAGGACAAGGTCGGCCTGTCGCTGCCCTCCACCCGGGTCGACGCCTTCAACATCGACCTGGCCAACGAGCTGACGCGCAACGGCCGCAGGTCGGGCCTGACCTTCGCACCCGAAGGCGGTTCGGAACGCATCCGCAAGGTCATCAACAAGATGGTCTCGGAAGAGGACCTGATCAGGACGGTCTCGACGGCGTACGGCAACGGCTGGCGTCAGGTGAAGCTCTACTTCATGTGCGGCCTGCCGACGGAGACCGACGACGACGTCCTGCAGATCGCCGACATGGCGACCCGCGTGATCCAGAAGGGCCGCGAAGTCTCGGGTCAGAACGACATCCGCTGCACGGTGTCGATCGGCGGCTTCGTGCCCAAGCCCCACACCCCCTTCCAGTGGGCGCCGCAGCTCTCGGCCGAGGAGACGGACGCCCGTCTCACGAAGCTCCGCGACAAGATCCGCGGCGACAAGAAGTACGGCCGCTCCATCGGCTTCCGCTACCACGACGGCAAGCCCGGCATCGTCGAGGGCCTGCTCTCCCGCGGCGACCGTCGCATCGGCGCCGTCATCCGCGCCGTCTACGAGGACGGCGGCCGCTTCGACGGCTGGCGTGAGCACTTCTCGTACGACCGCTGGATGCAGTGCGCCGACAAAACGCTGCCCGCGTACGGCGTGGACGTCGACTGGTACACCACCCGCGAGCGTACGTACGAGGAGGTCCTCCCCTGGGACCACCTCGACTCCGGCCTCGACAAGGACTGGCTCTGGGAGGACTGGCAGGACGCCCTCGACGAGACGGAGGTCGAGGACTGCCGCTGGACCCCGTGCTTCGACTGCGGAGTGTGCCCCGCCATGGACACAACCATCCAGGTCGGCCCGACGGGTAAGAAGCTGCTGCCACTGACGGTGGTCAAGTAGGACGACGAGGCGAGGGCCCGGCCGACGGCGGAAATACCGTGGCCGGGCCCTCGTGCGTCGCGGCACAATGCGGTGATGCCGCAGCTCATCAGCCCTGATCCGCGTTTTCGTGTTTCCTTCCTGGCAGCGGTCCAGGAGAACCTCGCCGAGGGCGAGTCCTTCGGTGACACCCTCAAGAGGGAGCTCGCCGTGTACGGCGACAGCTGGCATGAGCCGGACGGATTCGCGCGCTATGTCGCCGCCGTTCGCGAGGAGGAGCTGGAGGAGGGGCGCCGGCCCGACGGGTTCGTGCCCGGCAGCTGGTACTGGTACGTGGACGGTGAGACCTATCTCGGGCGGATCCAGGTGCGTCACCGGCTGACGCCCCACCTTCGCGACTACGGCGGTCACATCGGCTACGGCGTACGGCCGGCCGCGCGGCGGAATGGCCACGCCACCGCCATGCTGCGCGGCGTTCTGCCGTACGCGCGCGCCCTCGGACTCGAGCGGGTGCTCGTCACCTGTGACACAACCAACGTCGGTTCGCGGAAGGTCATCGAGGCCAATGGTGGGGAGTTCGAAGACGAGCGGGGCGGGAAGCTGAGGTTCTGGATCCTTACGGGGCGCTGATGCGTCTTCGTCAGCATGGACCTGGAAAAGCCGTCGTCCGCGACGCCTGTGCCACAGCCGCAGCCGTACGAGACCAAGCCCGTGCCCGGGCAGCAGCAGGACGCCGCGCCTGAAGGGTGCCTCGCGGTCGCGATCCGGATACCCGTGCGGATCGTGGTGCTTGTGCTGGTTGTGCCGGTGCGGATGGTGTGGGACGCGCTGGTGGTCGGGGGGCGGTTCCTGAGGGACACGGTGTTCCGGCCGCTGGGGCGGGCGGTCATGTGGGTGCTTGTGCCCGTGGGGCAGGCCGTGGTGACCGCTGTCGAGTGGCTGGCCAAGCTGGTGTTCGTGTGGCCTTGGGTGGGGCTGTGGCGGTATGTGGTCGTGCCCGTTGGGCGGGGGCTGGGGTGGCTCGGGCATGTGCTGTTCGTCGTGCCGGGCGTGTGGTTGTACGCGCGGGTGCTGACGCCGCTCGGGCACGGGATTGTGGCGGCGCTGCGGGGGATCGGGGCCGGGTGTGCCTGGTTGTGGCGGGTGCTGGTGGTCGTTCCGGCGGGCTGGTTGTACGCGCGGGTGCTGACGCCGCTCGGGCACGGGATTGTGGCGGCGCTGCGGGGGATCGGGGCCGGGTGTGCCTGGTTGTGGCGGGTGC
>NZ_JAAKZX010000250.1 GCF_011045025.1 Streptomyces ureilyticus | reverse complement strand
CTCGGAGGCCGTGATGGCGGCCATCTCGGCGCGGATGCCCTCGACCGGGCGCAGCCCGGCCGCCCTTCAACCCGGTGACGATACGTACGGCACGGGACGCCGTGACCGCCGCCGCCCTGTACCTCCGGTGGCTCGGTTACCAGGACATCCGGAGGGCTGATCAGCGTCCGCCCTCCGGGATCGGGTTGGCCGCGCGCGGCGTTCTCGCGCAGGTCGATCCGACCTTGCGGCCGGCCTCGCTGCGTGACGTGGAGTGTCTGTGGCTTACGGCGATGACGGAGTCGACGGGGTGCGTCTACTTTTCCCTGGCCGGGTACGCGGAGGACGCTCGCTCCGTCGCCGACTCCCTCGGCGTCCCGCTCTTCGTGCTGGACCTGACGGGGACGCCGCAGCCGGTGAACAGCTTGGCTGACGAGCTGGTCGAGGCGGGGGCTTGAGCTCGGTTTCTTTCCCCACCCCGCCCCTTCCCGCTGCATTGAATATGCCGCTCCGCCGCGTGGCAGGGGCGCTGCCCCTGGGCCCCGCTGGGGCTCCGCCCCAGACCCCGTTCGGCCTGAACGGCCTCGCCCTAGGCTCCCCAGCTATCGCTGGAAGACCACGGCAGTCCCCAAGACCACAGCCGGGTCTCGGGGGCAGCCGTCACGCATCCCCCGAACTGACCAACAGCGTCTCGGAGTTGGGCCAGTGCGGGGCGCGGCGTTGTGAACGGTCAGGTCTGGGCGGCGTACGAGACGAAGTCGATCCAGGTGGCAGGAGAGAGGGCGAGTTGTGGGCCCTGCTTGTCCTTGGAGTCCCGGACGTGGACGGTGTCTGGGCAGGTGGCGACTTCGACGCAGTCGCCGGAACCGCTGCTGCTGTAGCTGGACTTGAACCAAGTACGTTCGCTGGTGCTCATAGCGCTCCTCGCATCCGCTGCAACAGGCCCACGGAGTCTTCGAGGGTGAGAGCCTGCGAACGCATCCTGGCATACCGCCTCTGGAGCACGCTCACGACCTTGGGATCGGAGATGAGCTGGCCGCTCTCCGGGGCTTCGGTGTAGGCGAACCACTTGTTCTCGGGGGTTTCCAGCAACTGCACGGAGCCGTGCAACCCGGCATGGGACTCGCGTACCAACGGCATGATCTGGATCTCGACGTTCCGCAGCTCGGCGACCTCCAACACGTGGTCGATGAGCTCCCGCGTGACCTCCACCCCGCCCGTGCGCCGGAGGAACAACTGCTCTTCGAGGATGAAGCTGAACGTCGTGTTCGGCCTCTCCCGCAGCAGGCGTTGCCGTTCAGCCCGAGCGACCCACTGCGCCTCGATCTGATCGTCCTCCAGCGGCGGCAATTCGTCGACGAACAACTGCCGCGCATACGCCTCCGTCTGCAACAAGCCCGGAACCACGCGGCACTCGTACGTGTACAACGTGATCGCCGTCGCCTCCAGCCGAGCCCACTGCCGGAACCAAGCCGCCAACCCCGGCTGCCGTGCCAGATGCCGTACCGATTTCCGCAGCGCCCCCGTGTTCCCCGTAGCCTCCTCCGACCGTTCCACCAACGTCGGGTCCGGCATCCGGCGGCCCAACTCCACAGACGCCACCGTGTGTTTGGAGAACCGGACCAGTTCGGCGAACTCCTGCCTGCTCAGCCCCGCATGTTCACGCAGGGCCTGGAGTACGGCGCCGAACGTGCGCAGGCTGTCGGAGGACTCCGGTTCGCCGCGGAAGGTGGCCGGGACTCCGGCCGTCGCCTCCGCCGGCGTACCGTCCGCGCCCGTCCCGCCGACATCCGTACCGACCGTGTCTTCGGCCACCCTTGGCCACCTCCCGCGCACCCGCCCCGCCGCACACACCCGACCCGCCCATCGTTACGGGACGTTATGAGTACTGTCCAGCCCGTAACCGCGTACGCTCGCGCAGCGTACGCGGGTCAGGCCTGGTGAAGTGCCCTTCCAGGCCGCCACATTGGGCGCATGACAGCACCGGCCACCCGCCAACTCCCCGTCACCGTACGTGTGTTCACCCAGCGCTTCAGTGCCACCCCGCTCGGCGCCCGCCTCGCCCGGCGCCTCGCCCTGAACCAGCTTCACGACTGGGGCATCCCGCACGGCACCCGCGCCTCCGACAGCGCCGCCGTGATCGTCGCCGAGCTGGGCGCCAACGCGGTGACCCACGGCCGCGTACCGGGCCGCGACTTCGAACTGTGCCTCTCCCTCATCCCCGGCAGCCTCCGCATCGAGGTGACCGACACCCGCACCGAGGCCCGCCCGCCGGGCCCCGGCGACGTAAAGCCCCCGTCCCCCCTCGCCGACTCCGGCCGCGGCCTCCTCCTCGTCGAGACGCTCGCCGACCGCTGGGAGATCCTGGACCGCGAACCCCCCGGCAAAACCGTACGAGCCGAAATCGACCTGCCCCGCCATGTGCGCAACAGCCTCCGCCTCTCGGACTGATTGGTGGCGGGACCGGGCTCCAAAATCAGCAGATCAACCACCAACCGGCACCTCATACTTGCGCCCATGCCCATAAGGCCCGCCACACCCGCCGACCTCCCCCTCCTCCAAGACATCGAGCGCGCCGCCGGCGAGCTCTTCCGCCCCCTCGGTATGCCGGAGATCGCCGACGACGCGCCGCCCTCGCTCGACGTGCTGGAGCGGTTCCGGCAGGCGGGGCATGCCTGGGTCGCCGAGGATGACGCCACCGGGCACGTCGTGGCGTATCTGGTCGGCGAACCTGTGGACGGGGCGTTTCACATCGAGCAGGTCACCGTCCATCCGGACGCGGGGCGGCGGGGCGTGGGCCGGGTCCTTATCGCCTACGCCGCCGAGTGCGCGCGTGACGAGGGGCTGACCGCTCTCACGCTGACCACGTTCGCGGACGTCCCCTGGAACGCCCCGTACTACGAACGCCTCGGCTTCCGCGCCCTGACCGGCCCCGAACTCACCCCGGGCCTGCGGAAGATCCGCGCCACCGAAGCCGAACACGGCCTCGACCGCTGGCCTCGGGTCTGTATGCGCAGAGACTCCGAGCAAAACCTCGGCTAGTGCCGCACGAAGGGGGCGGTGAACACCCAGGCCACACTGAGGTCGATCCGGGCTGCGCGCCCGGATACGCGGTCGCAGCCCGAACGCGCAGCAGAGCACTGGGCAGACGAATCACTCGCGCATACGGCCTGACGCGGGCGAGGCGAGCATCGTTTTGAGGATGCGTTGCAGCTCAACGCGGTCCTGGGGGGTAACCCTCGCCAACCTGCGGTCGTACTCCGCCGCGAGGGCCGCAAGTGCTCGATCGCGTGCTTGCGTGCCCTCAGCGGTCAGTACGAGCCGATGACGCCGCAAGTCCGCCTCGTCGATCTCGCGGCGGATAAGGCCCTTGGCGACGAGGTTGCGAACGTAGACCGTCACGCTCGCCTTGGGCAGCAGGAGCGCAGTCGCGACCTCGGCCGGGTACGGCGATGCCTCCACCTCGGCCAGGACGAAGAACTCCTTCGTCTCCAACCCGAGCTCGGCCAGCTCCCGCGTGCAGGCATCCATCACGACGCCCAGCAGCCGCTGGTTCAGCGTCCACAGCTGTGCCCCGTCGACTGACATGCGAGCCTCCGTAGATGGTACCGTTTCGTATTAGTTTCAGATTGTACCAGCTGCTGTTTTGTACTGGACTCCTATGGAACAACGACCTCACGAAGGAAGCCACGCATGCTTCAGCACCTCACGATCCCGCGCGGTCCCATCGAACTCGCTGCCGACCTCCACCTGCCCGACAACGCCGAGAGCAGCACACCGCTGCGCGCGGTGGTGCTCTCCACCCCAGGCAGCAGCGTGAAGGAGCAGATCGGCGCCAACTACGCCTCCCGTCTCGCCGCCCGCGGCATCGCGGCGCTCGTCTTCGACCCCGCCCATCAGGGCCAGAGCGGAGGCGAGCCCCGGGACCTCGAAGACCCCTACCGCCGAGGCGAGGACATCTCCTACGCCATCGACGTGCTCACGACGACCCCCGGCATCGACCCGCAGCGCATCGGCGTCCTCGGCATCTGCGCCGGTGGCGGCTACGCCGTGCACACCGCCCGCACGGACCACCGCATCAAGGCGGTCGGCACGGTCGTCCCCGGCAACATGGGCACCTCGTTCCGCAGCTTCCAGCCCGACGGCCCGGCCGCCGCACTCGACGCCCTAGCGGAGGCACGTATCGAAGAGGCCCGCTCTGGCGAGATGACCCGGGTGAACTGGCTGCCCGACACCCTCGAAGACGCCACGAAAGCGGGCCTGACCGACATCGACACCACTCGGGCCATCACCTATTACCGCACCGAACGCGGCGGCAACGAACACTCCACAAATCGGCGCCTCTCGCGCAGCGACTCCCTCCTACTGGGCTATGACGCGTTCCACCTGGCCGACCAGCTCATGACCCAGCCACTACAGGTCATCCTCGCCGGACGCATCGGCAACACCGGCTCCTACGACACCGGCATGCAGCTGTGGAAGCTGGTCCCCAACCCCGTCGACCTCATGGTGATCGACGGCGCCGGCCACTACGAGATGTACGACGAGCCCGAATACGTCGACGCTGCCGTCGAACGACTCACCAGCTTCTATGTGAACAACCTGTAAGGCATCCGAACCGGCGCACCCATGCGCATGCGGTCACAGCACTAGAGACAACTAGAGACGCAGGTCACATTCGCGCGTGTCACATCTCGTCGCGCCGCCCCGTCGTACACGTGAAGCCACCAACAACGACGGAGGAGCTCATCGTGGAAGCTCGCTTGGACATCATGGCCCGCCCGAACGCAGCCAAGGCCTTCAAGCACATCGTCGCGGCGGGCAAGGCGCTCGCGGACTCGACGCTGCCGCTCTCGACGCAGGAACTGGTGAAGCTTCGCGCCAGCCAGATCAACGGCTGCGGCTTCTGCACCGACATGCACAGCAAGGACGCCGTGCACGCCGGGGAGAGCTGGACGCGCCTCAACCTGGTCGCGGCCTGGCGCGAGGCCACCGTGTTCACCGAGGCCGAGCGTGCGGCCCTGGAGCTGGCGGAACAGGGCACCCGTATCGCGGACGCGGCCGGTGGTGTCACGGACGAGGCCTGGGCGAACGCCGCCAAGTACTACGACGAGGACCAGCTCGCCGACCTGGTATGCGTCATCGCCGTCATCAACGCCTTCAACCGCGGGAACGTCATGCTCCAGACACCCGCCGGCGACTACCAGCCCGGCATGTTCGGATAACGCGGATCACACAAGCAATACGACTACGCCCCGGGCGCCTCTCGCAGGAGCAGGAGGAGGAGCCCGGGGCGTAGGGCTGGTCCAGGGCTAGTCCGCGTAGCGCTCCCGAAGTTCCACCTTCCGCACCTTCCCCGACACCGTCATCGGAAAAGACTCCAGAATCCGCAGCCGGCTGGGCACCTTGTAGTGCGCCAACTGCCCCGCGCAGAAGGCCCGTAGCTCCTCCAGGGTCAGCGGATCGCCGGGATCGCGCGGAATGACGCAGGCGAGGACCTCCTCGCCGTACCGCTCATCGGGTACGCCCACCACCTGGACATCCGCGATCTTCGGGTGCGCGTACAGGAACTCCTCGATCTCCCGCGGATAGATGTTCTCGCCGCCCCGGATGATCATGTCCTTGATCCGGCCGACGATCTGCACGTAGCCGTCGTCGAGCATCACGGCCAGGTCCCCGGTGTGCATCCAGCGCCCGGAGTCGACGGCCTCGGCGGTCTTCTCGGGCTCGTTCCAGTAACCGAGCATCACGCTGTAGCCGCGGGTACGCAGTTCGCCGGCGGAGCCGCGCGGCAGCGTCACCCCGGTCGCCGGGTCGACGACTTTGACCTCGATGTGCGGCAGTACGCGGCCGACCGTGCCGGTGCGGTGCTCCAGGTCGTCGTCACGGCGGGTCTGGAGGGAGACGGGCGAGGTCTCGGTCATGCCGTAGCAGATGGAGACCTCGGCCATGTGCATCTCGGACACGACCCTCTTCATGACCTCCACGGGGCAGGGCGAGCCCGCCATGATCCCGGTACGGAGAGAGGTGAGGTCGTACGTCGCGAAGTCGGGGAGGTTCAGTTCGGCGATGAACATCGTCGGGACGCCGTACAGGGACGTACAGCGCTCTTGCTCTACGGCCTTCAGCGTTGCCGCGGGATCGAAGGACGGGGCCGGGAGGACGACGCACGCGCCGTGGGCCATGGCGGCCAGCACCCCCATGACCATGCCGAAGCAGTGGTACAGCGGCACCGGCACACACACCCGGTCCTGTTCGGTGTAGCCGACGGTCCGGCCCACCCAGTAGCCGTTGTTGAGGATGTTGTGGTGGGAGAGCGTGGCGCCCTTCGGGAAGCCGGTGGTGCCCGAGGTGTACTGGATGTTGATCGGGTCGTCACAGCTCAACTCGGCGCCTGCCGCCGCCAGTTGCTCGTACGGGATCGACGCCGCGCCCGCCACGAGCGCGTCCCAGCTCTCGTCGCCGATGTAGACCGTCTCGCGCAACTGCGGGCATTTTCCGCGCACTTGGCCAACCAGCGCCCGGTAGTCGCTCCCCTTGTGCGCGAGTGAGGCGACCAGGAGCGAGATCCCGGCCTGCTTCAGCACGTACTCCAGCTCATGGGCTCGGTAAGCGGGGTTGATGTTCACCATGATCGCGCCGATGCGGGCGGTCGCGTACTGGATGAGCACCCACTCATGGCAGTTGACCGCCCAGATGCCGACCCGGTCGCCCTTCACCACACCCTTGGCGAGCAGCCCACGCGCCACCTCGTCGACCGCCGCGCCGAACTCCAAGTACGTCCAGCGCCGCCCAGAGGGCACATCCACGAGCGCTTCCCGCCCGGGATACTCGGCGATCGCCCGGTCGAGACGGGCCCCGATGGTGTCGCCGAGCAGCGGCGTCGTGCTCGTCCCATGCGCGTACGACAGCTCGGTCACCGGAAGTCCTCCTCGCGGTACTCGGCGTCCGACCCCGCCGCCGTCGCCTCGCGCAGCTCGATCCGGCGGATCTTGCCCGACACCGTCTTGGGGAGGTCGCCGAACTCCAGGCGGCGGATGCGCTTGTACGGGGCGAGGGTGGTGCGCGCGTGCTCGAAGAGGACCTTCGCCGTGTCGGGGCCCGGCTCCCAGCCCTCCGCCAGCACGACGTACGCCTTCGGGACGGCGAGCCGCAGTTCGTCGGGGGCGGGGACGACGGCCGCCTCGGCAACGGCCTCGTGCTCCAGGAGCGCGCTCTCCAGCTCGAAGGGGCTGATCTTGTAGTCGCTGGCCTTGAAGACGTCGTCGCTGCGCCCGACGTACGTGATGTAGCCGTCGGCGTCGCGTGAACCGATGTCGCCCGTCCGGTAGTAGCCGCCGGCCATCGCCTCCGCCGTACGGTCGGGGTCGCCGTGGTAGCCGGTCATCAGCCCTACGGGCTTGTGGGCCAGGTCGAGCGCGATCTCGCCCTCGTCCACACCGGGCACCCCGGACACCGGATCGAGCAGTTCGACCCGGAAGCCCGGACTGGGCCGCCCCATGGAGCCGGTCTTCAGCGGCTGTCCGGGGCTGTTGGACACCTGCACGGCCGTCTCGGTCTGCCCGAAACCGTCCCGGATCGTCACGCCCCAGGCCCGCCGGACCTGCTCGATGACCTCGGGGTTCAGCGGCTCCCCGGCGGCGACGGCCTCGCGCGGCGGGGTCCGCAGCTGGGTCAGGTCGGCCTGGATGAGCATGCGCCACACGGTGGGCGGGGCGCAGAAGGTCGTCACGCCCGCGTGGTCCATCTCCGCCATCAGCCGGGGCGCGTCGAAGCGCGTGTAGTTGTGGAGGAAGACGGTCGCTTCCGCGTTCCAGGGGGCGAAGAGGTTGGACCAGGCGTGCTTGGCCCAGCCGGGCGAGGAGATGTTCAGGTGGACGTCGCCGGGCTTGAGGCCGATCCAGTACATGGTCGCCAAGTGGCCGATGGGGTAGGACACATGGGTGTGCTCGACGAGTTTGGGGCGTGCGGTCGTGCCGGAGGTGAAGTACAGCATCAGGGGGTCGTCGGGGTGGGTGACGCCGTCGGGCTCGAAGTGGGCGGGGGCGGCGTAGGCGTCCTCGTACGATCGCCAGCCGTCCCGCTCGCCGCCGACCGTGATGCGGGTGTAGCGGCCGGGTACGTCGTCGAACTTGGCGGTGTCCTCGGCCCGCACGATCACATGCCGTACGCGCCCGCGCTCGACGCGGTCACGCAGGTCAGCGGGGCCGAGCAGCGGTGTCGCGGGGATGACGACGGCGCGCAGCTTCATCGCGGCGAGGGCCGTCTCCCACAGCTCGGCCTGATTGCCGAGCATGACGAGGACGCGGTCCTCGGCGCGTACGCCCTGCCGGCGCAGCCAGTTGGCGGTGCGCGCTGAGCGTTCGGACATCGCGGCGAAGGACAGCTCGACGCGCTCGCCGTCCTCTTCGACGATGTGCAGGGCCGTGCGGTCGTTGCCGCGCGCGATGACGTCGAACCAGTCGAGTGCCCAGTTGAAGTACTCCGGCCGTGGCCAGCTGAAGCCCTTGTAGGCCGTGGCATAGTCCTCGCGGTGCTCCAGCAGAAAGTCCCGCGCGCTGCGGAAGCGCTCCGTCGGCGTCGTCATCCGTCTTCCTCCTCGAACCCGGCCACATTGCCGGGCGACTCAATGACATCGTGTAGTCGTGACGTGGATCTCACTACCCCCGAACGGGGGGTGCGCTGCGGCGGAAGGAACGGGCAGATGGCGGCGGATGTGACCGGAGCGGTGGACATGCGGGGCGCCCTGATACGGCTGCGGCGCGCGACGGGGCTGCCGGTCGCCTTCGGCGGCCTGGTCGAGCCGGATCGCGGGCAGATGCGGATCAGCGAGCTGAACGGCAACAGGACGACGGCACTCCGCGCGCTCGCGGTGACGTCGGGCAACGGGCTCGGCGGCAAGACCGTCGCCCTGGCCCGGCCCTGCGCCGTCACCGACTACTCCTCCTCGCGGCAGATCAGCCACGAGTACGACGCCGCGGTCGCCGCGGAGGGGCTGCGGTCGGTGCTCGCGGTGCCTGTTGTCGTACGCCGCCGGGTGCGCGGGGTGTTGTACGGCGCGCTGCGTACGGCTCAGCCGCTGGGCGACCGGACGCTGAACGCGGCGGTGGAGGCGGCGCGGGACGTGGAGCAGTCGCTGGTCGTACGGGATGAGGCGGAGGGTCTGCTGGCGGCGGCGCGCGAGCCGGAGGCGGGCGCGGGTGCGGCGTGGGAGCAGGTCCGGGAGGCGCACGGGGCGTTGCGGGCGCTGGCCCCGCGGGTCGCGGACCCGGAGCTGCGGGCCGAGCTTCTCGCGGTCTGCGACACCTTGGCGGAGGCTCCGGCTCCGGTCACGGCTGGTGGTGTGCGGCTCGCTCCGCGTGAGCTGGACGTCCTGGTCTGCGTGGCCGGCGGTGCGACCAACGCGGTGGCCGCGGAGCGGCTGGGGCTGCGGGCGGAGACGGTGAAGGCGTATCTGCGGTCCGCGATGCGGAAGTTGGGGGCGCATACGCGGCTGGAGGCGGTGGTGGCGGCGCGACGGGCGGGGCTGCTGCCGTGACGTGAGGGCCGACAGTGGGCGGCCATTCAAGATCGGGCACCCTGAAATCCCGTATACCGAAACCGTGAACCACGTCTGAACTTGTTATTTCCCTCACCGTCCACCCCTCCGAAATTCAGGCGGTCTTTGCTTAATATTGAAACGGACACGACATGAGAGGGGCGGTGCGCGTGCGACGGGATGTCGAGGAGCCTGTCAGACCCCGTTCCGACCAGGTCATCGGCCGGGACGAGCTGCTGGGGCGCGCGCGTGACCAGCTCTCCGGAGGCGGCAGCGTCCTCTTGCACGGTCCGCCCGGAATCGGGAAATCGACCATGCTCCGCGCGCTGGACGCGGAATACGCCGAATCGGCCCGTACGGTGTTGCGCTGCTCGGCCACCGAGTCGGAATCCCACCTCCCCTTCCTCGCCCTCGTCGATCTGCTCGGCCTCGTCGCCGACGAGGTGGCGGACACGCTGCCCCTCCCGCAGCGTGCCGCGCTCGAAGCGGCGCTCACCGGCCGCGGCGAATCGTCCCTCCACCGGGACGGGCTGGCGCTGCGCCTCGCAGTGTTGTCGGTGCTGCGTGCGCTGGCGGCCAGGGGGCCCGTACTCCTCGTCGCCGACGACCTTCAGTGGCTGGACGCGCCCAGCGCCGAGCTGCTCGGTTTCGCGGCGCGTCGCCTCGGTGGGATGCCGGTGCGGATGCTCGGCGCGGTGCGTACGCGCACGGAGCCGAAGGAGCAGGAACACGCTCCGTATCTACGCGCGTATCCTCCGGAGTCGCTCGCCCTGCGCCTGGCTCCGCTCACCGGTTCCAAGGTCTCCGAACTCCTCACCGCCCGCGGCTACACCGGCCTGCGCCGCTCGACCGTCCGCGACATCCACCACACCAGCGGCGGCAACCCGCTGTTCGCGCTCGAACTCGGCCGCGCCCTGGCCGAGAGCCCGACTCCGCCCCGCCCCGGCGAGCCCCTGCCGGTGCCGACCTCGCTGCGCGCCCTGGTCCTCAGCCGCCTCGATCTGCTGTCCGCCGAGGCCCGGCGCACGCTGCTCGTCGCGAGCGCCGGTGCACGCCCCACGCTCGCGCTGCTGCACGCCGCGGGCCGGGGCGACGCGGAGTCGGAGACGGCGCTCGCGGCCTCCCTCGGGCTGGTGGCGACGGGCGGCCCGGACGGCCAGGAGGGGACCGTACGGTTCGCGCATCCGCTCGTCTCGGCCGCGCTGTACGCGCAGGCCACGCCCCAGGAGCGGCGGGACGCCCATGCCGCGCTGTCCACGGCGGCCTCCGATCCGATCGAACGGGCCCGCCATCTCGCCCTGGCCACCACCGGTACGGACGAGACGGTCGCCGCGCGGCTCGCCGAGGCCGCGACTCTGGCCCGGGACCGTGGGGCCCCCTCGGTCGCGGCCCAACTCGGCCTGCTCGCCGCCCGGCACACCCCGCCGGGCACCCAACCGGGCGCGGACGAACGCCGGTTGAGGTCCGCCGAGGACGCGTTGACCTCCGGTGACAGCGATCTCGCGCGGGAGGTGGCCCGTGACGTACTGGACCGGGCGACCGACGCGGCGATCCGGGTACGTGCCTGGATGGTCGTCATCGACGCGGCGGGCCAGGCGATGGCCGAGGTCGAGTCCGTCTTCCCGCAGGCCCTCGCGGATGCGGGCGAGGACCCGCGGCTGCTCGCGCTGGTCCGCTACCAACTCGCCTGGCGCGCCCTGCTCGTAGAGGGCGAGATGACGAAGGGCCGCGAGGAGGCCGCGCACGCCGCGCGGCTCGCCGCCACGGCCGCCGACCGGCGCACCGAGCTGATGGCCCTGTCGTTCCAGGCCCAGATGGAGACCCTGATGGGGCATCCCGACGCCCCGGCGACCCTGGAACGGGCCCTCACGGAACCGCAGGACCCGCAGGTGGCCTGCGATCACAACGGCGCGGGCGCCACCCGCTTCCGCTGGCAGATCATGAGCGACCAGCTCACCGAGGCCCGTACGACGATCACCGGGCTCCTCGGCGAGGTCCGCAAGCGCGGCATGGTCGAGGCCGAAGTGCACTTCCTGCGCGGCCTCGCCGAGACCGAACTGCGCGCCGGGCACTGCGGCCGGGCCCTCGACCTCGCCCACGAGAGCCTTGCGCTCGGGCGGGACACGGGGATCGGCGAGGCGGCGGGCCATATGTTCACCTCGCTCGCCGAGGCCGCGGGCGGCGACGTGGACCGGGCCCTCGCCCTGGCCGGCGACGCGGTCAGCCGCGCCGAGGAGGACGGCGACCTGATCTACCTCTCGCGCGCGCTGGGCGCGCGCGGACATGCCCAGCTCGTAGCCGGGAACGCCGCGGGCACGGTCCAGTCCCTGCGCCGGGCACGGGAGTTGGAGCAGGGACTCGGCATCTTCGATCCCGCGCGCGGCCGCTGGCACGGTGACCTCGCCGAGGCGCTGATCCGGATCGGCGAGCTCGCGGAAGCGCAGGACGTCATCGACGCCACGCGCGAGCACGCCTCGCGGCTCGGGCGGGCGAGCGTCCTCGCCGTGCTGGACCGGGCGGAAGCCCTGTTGAAGGCCGCGCACGGCGAACACGAGGCGGCCGTACGGCAGTTGACGTCAGCGCAGGAGCAGCTCGCGAAGCTGGGGTACGGGCTCGAAGAGGCGCGTGTGGCGCTGGAGTTGGGGCGGCTGCGGGCGGAACGGGCGAGGGGATCCAGGGGATCGGTGGCCAAGACGACGACGTCCGCTGTGCGGGGGCAGTTGCGGGATGCCACCACTCGTGCCGAGGCGATGAGTCTCATCCTGGCCCGGTGAGCCTCGGCTGAGCTGAGAGCTCCGTCGCGTCTGCCTGGT
>NZ_JAAKZX010000024.1 GCF_011045025.1 Streptomyces ureilyticus | reverse complement strand
ATCTCCTCGAACGACACCGGCGGCACCGGCGGCACCGGACGGCCACCGATCCCGCGTACGTCTCCCACCTCATCGGGGAAGAGCCGCGCGGCCAGCGCCTTGCAGTCCGCCCGATACGCAGCCGCAGACCAGGCTGATCCAGGGCCGGTACCGGCTGCTCGACCTGATCGGTCGCGGCGGCATGGGGGAGGTGTGGCGTGCGCGCGACGAGTCGCTGGGCAGACAGGTCGCCGTCAAATGTCTCAAACCACTGGGCCATCATCACGACCAGTCCTTCACCCGGGTCCTGAGGGAACGCTTCCGGCGCGAGGCCCGGGTGGCCGCCGCCCTCCAGCACCGCGGGGTGACCGTCGTCCACGACTTCGGCGAGTCCGACGGCGTGCTCTACCTCGTCATG
Source organism: Streptomyces ureilyticus (assembly GCF_011045025.1). Lineage (GTDB taxonomy): Bacteria > Actinomycetota > Actinomycetes > Streptomycetales > Streptomycetaceae > Streptomyces > Streptomyces ureilyticus. Next base: position 74,970 of record NZ_JAAKZX010000024.1, on the reverse strand, counting down.
GAATTGCTGGACGGGCGCAACCTCAGCCAGCTCCTGGAGGACAACAAGCAGCATCCGCTGCCGGTCGCCGACGTCGTGGAGATCGCCGACCAGGTGTCCGCCGCGCTCGCCTACACACACCAACAGGGCATCGTGCACCGCGACTTGAAGCCCGCCAACATCATGCGGCTCACCGACGGCACCGTGAAGATCTGCGACTTCGGCATAGCCCGCCTCGGCCACGACATCGGATTCACCGCCCGCCTCACCGGCACGGGCATCGCGATGGGCACCCCGCACTACATGTCGCCGGAGCAGATCAGCGGCGTGACCGTCGACGAGCGCAGCGACCTCTACTCGTTCGGTTGCGTGCTGTACGAGATCGCCACCGGGGCGCCGCCGTTCGACCTCGACGACGCCTGGGCCGTACTCGTCGGCCACCGCGACACGCCCCCCGAGCCGCCGCGCCGCCACCGCGCCGAACTCCCCGAGTACGTCGAGGAGATCATCCTGGACCTGCTGGCCAAGGAGCCCGAGCAACGCCCGCACGACGCCCGCGAGTTGAGCCACCGGATCAGCGCGGCCCGCACCACACCGGTGTACGTGCCGACCGTGGTGTCGCCTCCTGCGCGCCGTCAGGCGCCGGAGCCGGCCGCCGCTGCTGCTCGCGAACCGCGGCTGCCGTCCTGGACCCGTGGCATGACCACCGGCCACAAGGCGGCAGGCGCGGGGCCGCGGAGCACGCCGCCGGACGCCGCCGCGGGCCTGACCGGCGAGTGGATCGCTCGTACGGACAGCCGCTTCACGCCGGAGCCCGTTCGGGCGGAACGCCCCACCCCTTCACCGGAGTTGATCAGCACCCTCACCGGCCGGCACAACGCGGGTCTGAGCCTCGGCCGCCTCGGCCGCTGGGCGGAGGCGGGCGAGGTGCACCGCGCCGTCGCCGCCGAACGCGAGCACGCGCTCGGGCCCGACCACCCCGACACCCTCGCCAGCCGGTACGAGGTCGCCTTCACCCTCAGCCGCACCGGGCGCCCCGCCGACGCGTTGCGCGAGTACACGCGCGTGGCCGAGTCCAGGGAGCGGGTGCTCGGGTCCGACCACCCGGACACCCTGGCCGCGCGGCAGGAAATGGCATACGTATTGGGGCAGTTGGGCCGCCACTTCGAGGCGCACCAGGTGTACACGTCGGTGCTGGCCGCCCGGGAGCGCGCCATGGGACCCGACCATCCCGACACCCTGCGTTGCCGCCACAACCTCGCCTTCAACCTCAGCAGGCTGGGGCGCCTGGAGGACTCGTACCGCATGGCCCTGGACGTGGCCGCGGCCCGCGCACGGGTGCTCGGCCCGAACCATCCCGACACCCTGGTCACCCGGTTCGAAGTCGCCTACGCCCTCGGCCAGTTGGGCCGCTGGCCGGAAGCGCTCCAGACCTACCAGGAGGTCGCCGAGTCCCGGGCGGGCGCCCTCGGGCCCGACCACCCAGACACGCTCGCCGCCCGCTACGAGGTCGGCATCAGCCTCGGCCGGCTCGGCCGCAGCGCCCAGGCGCTGACGCTGTACCGCGACCTGGTCGACGGACGCACCCGCGTCCACGGCCCGGCCCACCCCGAGACGCTGCGCGCCCGGCACGGCCTCTGCGTCAACCTCGGCCGGCTCGGCCGCTGGGAGGAGGCCCTCGCCGAGTCCCGCGACGTGTGGGCCATCCGTGAGTGCGTCCTCGGCTCCGACCACCCGGACACCCTGGTCAGCCGACGCGAGGTCGCCGTCGGCCTCGGCTGGCTCGGGCGCTGGGCGGACGCGCTCGTTGAGTACCGCCGTGTCGCCACGGCCCGCGAGCAGGTCCTTGGCGCGGACCACCCCGACGCGCTCGCCAGCCGCAATGACGAGGCGCACTGTCTGGAGCAGCTGGGGCGGGGGGCGGAGGCGGTGGAGTTGTATCGGCGGGTGGCTGCGCGACGCGCTCCGCGGGAGGCGCAGTAGGAATCTGCGGGTTGCCTCCGGCGGTTGTGCGGGTGCGGGTGCGGGTTCGTGGTGGCTGGTGAGCGTGGTGGCGGACGGTCTGGGGAAAGGAACCGCCCGGGCGCACCGCCGCCTGCTACGTATCTCTGGCCGACCTAGATCACCGCGTGTTACGAAGAGGCATGCCTGCACTCAAGGGACACGAGGAATTCGACGCCGTGATCGTCGGCGGAGGCCACAACGGTCTGGTCGCCGCCGCCTACCTGGCCCGCGCGGGAAAGTCCGTCCTGCTCCTGGAACGGCTGGGAAACACCGGCGGCGCCGCCGTGTCCAGCCGCCCGTTCGCCGGGCTCGACGCACGCCTGTCCCGGTACTCGTACCTGGTCAGCCTCCTGCCCCGGAAGATCGTGCGGGATCTCGGCCTCGACTTCCGGGTGCGCGGCCGCACAGTGTCGTCGTACACGCCCGCCGAGCGCGACGGACGGCCGACCGGACTCCTCGTCGGCGGCGGCGAACGGCGCACCCGAGAGGCCTTCGCGCGACTGACGGGCTCGGACCGCGAGTACAAGGCCTGGCAGCGCTTCTACGCCATGACCGGCCGCGTAGCCAAGCAAGTGTTCCCCACCCTCACTGAACCCCTCCCGACACGCGACGAACTCAGCCGCCGCGTCGACGACACGGAGGCCTGGCGGGCACTCTTCGAGGAGCCGCTCGGCGCGGTCGTCGAGGAGACCTTCGCCGACGATCTCGTACGCGGCGTCGTGCTCACCGACGCTCTCATCGGCACCTTCGCCGATGCCCACGACCCTTCCCTGCGGCAGAACCGCTGCTTCCTCTACCACGTGATCGGTGGCGGCACCGGCGACTGGGACGTACCGGTCGGCGGCATGGGCGCCCTCACCGACGCGCTGGCCGGAGCCGCTCGCGCCGCGGGCGCCGTCATCGCGACCGGGCACGACGTCGTCCGGGTCGAGAGCGACGGACTCGCGGCCGAGGTGACGTACCGGACCGAGGACGGGGAAGGAGTCGTCGCGGCCCGGCACGTCCTGGTGAACGCCTCGCCGCAGGAACTCGCGAGCCTCACCGGAGCGGAGCCGCCCGCCCCCGCCGAGGGCGCCCAGCTCAAGGTGAACATGCTGCTCAAGCGACTGCCGAGGCTCCGCGACCCCTCCGTAGATCCCCGCGAGGCATTCTCCGGGACGTTCCACATCGCCGAGGGATACGAGCAGTTGGCGACCGCACACGCACAGGCCGCGTCCGGCGAGCTGCCCGCCGCCCCGCCCTCCGAGATCTACTGCCACTCCCTGACAGACCCCACGATCCTGGGCCCCGATCTGGTCCGGCAGGGCTACCAGACGCTCACCCTCTTCGGCCTGCACACACCGGCCCGGCTCTTCGCCCACGACAACGACGCCGTACGAGAGGAACTTCTCAAGTCGACCCTCGCCCAACTCGACGCCCACCTGGCCGAACCCCTCGTCGACTGCCTGGCCAAGGACGCGGACGGCCAGCCCTGTATCGAGGCGAAGACCCCCCTCGACCTGGAACGCGACCTGAGGCTGCCCGGCGGCAACATCTTCCACCGCGACCTCGCCTTCCCCTACGCCCAGGAGGGCACCGGCCGCTGGGGCGTGGAAACCCGGCACGCGAACATCCTGCTGTGCGGCGCGGGCGCCGTGCGGGGCGGCGGGGTGAGCGGGGTGCCGGGGCACAACGCGGCGATGGCGGTGCTGGAGGAGGGGTAGGGCGGGGATAGCCCCGGTCGCCGGTCGGTTGCTGGTCAGTTGTCGGTCAGTCGCCGGTCGGCGTCCAGCCCTCCGCCTTGATCCGTGCCGCGTCCGACGGCCTGCTCTCGTCGAAGACGACGCGATCGCCGTTCTCGACGCGCAGACTGTCTACGTACGCGCCGCGGCCGACGTAGCGCTCGTCCGTCGTGTACCGCCACCGCAGCAGGACCTGTGGGGCCGCGGCAAGGTCCGCGGTCAGCCGGTGCCAGATCCGGCCCGACCAGCCGGTCACCGAACCGGCGGGATGATCCTCTGCCTCCCCGTCGTGGCGCCGCGTCGTGAACGGGACCGGCTGCCACGTCGTGCCGCCGTCCGCCGAGGACTCCAGGAACAGGGCGTCCGACCGCGGTTCGGTGTCCCACCACAGGGCGCAGCGCAGCTGCCCGCCGGCGGGGACGGCGAGCGCGGGGAGCGTCAGCGTCGCGGACGTCTCGGTGGCCATGCCGGAGAACCAGGCCGTCCGTCCTCGCGCGGGCCGTACCGGGACGGCCCGCGCCAGATTGTTCGCGGCGGCGACCCGGGGAGCGGAGCCGGATCGCCAACTGCGTACGGGGTGAACGGAGTTGCCGAGCACGATCAGAAAGGAGTCGGTCGTCGGATCGAGGACCATCGACGTGCCGGTGAAACCGGTGTGGCCCGCGGTGCGCGGGGTGGCCATCGCGCCCATGTACCAGTGCTGGTAGAGCTCGAAGCCGAGGCCGTGCTCGTCGCCGGGGAACGCCGTGTTGAAGTCGGTGAACATCAGCTCCACCGACTCGGGCTCCAGGATCCGGGCCTTGCCGTACGAGCCGCCGTTGAGGAGCGTACGGCCGAGGACCGCGAGGTCCCACGCGGTGGAGAAGACGCCCGCGTGGCCCGCCACCCCGCCCAGGCTGTACGCGTTCTCGTCGTGCACCTCGCCCCACACCAGGCCGCGATCGATGCCGGACCAGGGCTTGCGGGCGTCCTCCGTGGCGGCGATCTTCGGCTTCCAGGAGGCGGGTGGGTTGTAGCGAGTGCGGTGCATCCGGAGTGGAGCGGTGATCTCGTTTCGGAGCAGTGCGTCCAGAGGGTGACCGGTGATCTGCTCCAGGACCAGTTGGAGCGAGATCAGGTTGAGGTCCGAGTAGAGGTACGCGGTGCCCGGCGGGGTGATCGGCGCCTCGTTCCAGATGAGTTGGAGCTTCTCCTCGTACGTCGGCGCGTTGTAGAGCGGGATCCAGGCACGGAACCCGGAGGTGTGCGTGAGCAGCTGACGGATCGTGATGTCCTGCTTGCCCGCACGCCCGAAATCCGGCAGGTACGAGGCGACCTTCCCCTCCAGCTCCAGAGCGCCCCGCTCGATCTGCTGCACGGCCAGGATCGATGTGAACAGCTTCGAGACCGAGGCGAGGTCGAAGACCGTGTCCTCGGCCATCGGGATCTGCTGCCCGGCGGGGAACTCCACGCCGGTGTCCGTCTTCTCGTCGTACGCGGAGTAGCGCACCGCCTTGCCGATCGGCTGATGCAGGGCGACCGTGCCTCCGCGTCCGGCGAGTAACACGGCACCCGCGTACCAGGGGTACTTGGGGGAGGGGGCGAGGAACTTCTCCGCGTCCGTGACAAGTTGGCGCAGATGGCCGGCGATCAGGCCCGCGCGCTCGGGGGTTCCGGGCCGCAGGGTGGGCCGGCCGTGGTCGGGCGCGGCCGAGGCGGGGCCCGCGGGGAAGGGAACGAAGGCCAGTGCGCCGCCCAACGCCAGGGATTTCCCAATGAGTTGGCGACGGGTCGGTCCGCCGCTGCTCGCTCCGCCCGCTCTGTCCTCTGCGCCTTCGGTCATCGAGAAGCCTCCCGTAGCGAATCGTGCGGCCCACTGCTGGAAGTATCTTGCCCCGCTCGAGAGAGGACTGACGCACCTCTCAGAAGTCCGACGCCCACAAAATCTGACGCTGCATCAGAAAAGGTCTTCCCTCGTCCGGAGGACTGCGGCATCCTGCGGCCATGCAGACGGAGCTGAGCAAGAAACTGGGAGTCGAGCACGCCATTTTCGGCTTCACGCCGTTCCCCGCCGTCGCCGCGGCCATCAGCCGGGCCGGCGGTTTCGGCGTGCTCGGCGCGGTCCGCTATACCGCCCCGGACGACCTCAAACGCGACCTCGACTGGGTCGAGAAACACGTCGACGGCATGCCGTACGGCCTGGATGTCGTCATGCCCGCCAAGAAGATCGAAGGCGTCACCGAGGCCGACGTCGAGGCGATGATCCCCGAGGCGCACCGGCAGTACGTGAAGGACACCCTGGCCAAGTACGGCGTGCCGGAGCTCGCCGAGGGCGAGGCCTCCGGTTGGCGTATCACCGGCTGGATGGAGCAGGTGGCCCGCAACCAGCTCGACGTCGCCTTCGACTATCCGATCAAGTTGCTGGCCAACGCGCTCGGTTCACCGCCCGCCGATGTCATCGCGCGCGCTCACGACCAGGGGGTGCTGGTTGCCGCGCTCGCGGGCAGCGCCCGGCATGCCGGCAAGCACGCGGAGGCGGGCATCGACATCGTCGTCGCCCAGGGCTACGAGGCCGGCGGCCACACTGGTGAGATCGCTTCGATGGTGCTCACGCCCGAAGTCGTGGACGCCGTCGATCCGTTGCCCGTACTGGCGGCAGGCGGCATCGGCAGCGGACAGCAGGTCGCCGCCGCGCTCGCACTCGGCGCCCAAGGGGTGTGGCTCGGCTCGCTGTGGCTGACCACCACCGAGGCCGACATGCACTCGCCTGCCGTGACCCGCAAACTGCTCGCCGCCGGGTCCGGCGACACGGTCCGCTCACGTGCGCTGACCGGGAAACCCGCACGGCAGCTGCGTACCGAATGGACCGACGCCTGGGACGACCCGAACGGGCCCGGAACGCTCCCCATGCCGCTCCAGGGCCTGCTCGTCGCCGAGGCAGTCTCGCGGATCCAGAAGTACGAGGTGGAGCCGCTGCTCGGCACACCCGTCGGGCAGATCGTCGGCCGGATGAACAGCGAGCGCAGTGTCCAGGCCGTCTTCGACGACCTCACCCGCGGCTTCGAGCGGGCCGTCGACCGAATCAACCGGATCGCTGGAAGGAGCGAGGAGTGACCCAAGCCCCCCAGGCTTCCGCCAACGGCTTCTGGGCCCAGGCAGCCGCAGACCCCGAGCGTACGGTCCTGATCGCCCCCGACGGGGAGAAGTGGACCGCCGGACGGCTGCACGCCGAGACCAACCGCCTCGTCCACGGGCTGCGTGCCGCCGGGCTCGAACGCGGCGACGCCTTCGCGGTCGTGCTGCCCAACAGTGTCGAGTTCTTCACCGCGTACCTCGCCGCCGCGCAGGCGGGCTTCTACCTCGTCCCCGTCAACCACCACCTCGTCGGCCCCGAGATCGCCTGGATCGTCTCCGACTCCGGGGCCAAGGTGCTCATCGCACACGAGCGGTTCGCCGACGCGGCACGGCACGCGGCCGACGAGGCGAAGCTGCCCCAGGAGCGGCGGTACGCCGTCGGTGCCGTCGAGGGCTTCCGGCCGTACGCCCAACTCACCGACGGACAGCCCGAGTCGGCGCCCGGCGACCGCACCCTCGGCTGGGTCATGAACTACACCTCCGGCACCACGGGCCGCCCGCGAGGCATCCGGCGCCCCCTGTCCGGCAAGCTCCCCGAAGAGGCGTATCTCGGCGGTTTCCTCGGCATCTTCGGGATCAAGCCGTTCGACGACAACGTGCACCTCGTCTGCTCGCCGCTCTACCACACGGCCGTGCTCCAGTTCGCGGGCGCATCCCTGCACATCGGCCACCGGCTCGTCCTGATGGACAAGTGGACGCCCGAGGAGATGCTCCGCCTCATCGACGCCCACCGGTGCACGCATACGCACATGGTCCCGACCCAGTTCCACCGCCTGCTGGCACTGCCGGATGACGTACGGGCCCGCTATGACGTCTCCTCCATGCGGCATGCCATCCATGGCGCCGCACCCTGCCCCGACCATGTGAAACGGGCCATGATCGACTGGTGGGGCAACTGCGTCGAGGAGTACTACGCGGCCAGCGAGGGCGGCGGAGCCTTCGCGACCGCCGAGGACTGGCTGAAGAAGCCGGGCACGGTCGGCAAGCCCTGGCCCATCAGCGAACTCGCCGTCTTCGACGACGACGGGAACAAGCTGCCGCCCGGTGAACTCGGCACCGTCTACATGAAGATGAGCACGGGGGGATTCTCGTACCACAAGGACGAGACCAAGACGAAGAAGAACCGCATCGGCGACTTCTTCACCGTCGGTGACCTCGGCTATCTCGACGAGGACGGCTATCTCTTCCTCCGCGACCGCAAGATCGACCTGATCATCTCGGGCGGCGTCAACATCTACCCGGCCGAAATCGAGTCCGCGCTGCTCACCCACCCCGCCGTAGCCGACGCCGCCGCGTTCGGCATCCCGCACGACGACTGGGGTGAGCAGGTCAAGGCCGTCGTCGAACCCGCCCCCGGCTTCACACCGGGCGAGGCGCTGGCCGCCGAGATCCTCGGCCACTGCGAACGCCAACTGGCCGGCTACAAACGGCCCAAGAGCGTCGACTTCATCGAGACGATGCCACGCGACCCGAACGGGAAGCTGTACAAGCGACGGCTTCGAGAGCCGTATTGGGAGGGGCATGCGCGGCCCGTCTAGTAGGACTCCGTTAGGTCTGTCTCGATCTTGAGTGCCGACGGGGTAGGGGCTGATGGCAGGTGGTGCAGATGCCGGTCCAGCAATTCAACAGGTCTTGGATGGCGTCGAGGATCTGGTAGAGGGTGAGGCCGGTGTGTCGGCTTCTGGGGCCAGGCGCTGTTCGGTAAGGAACGCGTGGGCGGCGGTGACCAGGGTCGCGTGGTGGTGCCAGCCGTTGAAGGAGCGTCCTTCGAAGTGGTCCAGGCCCAGCCGGGCTTGAGTTCCCTGGCCGTACTGCTCGACCGGGCGATGGACACCCTGGAGCCCCGGGGAAGGCAAGGGGACGGACCGCCTGACGTGGTGGTGTCGGATCCCAACGATGCGTTGACCGATGGTCGCGGAGCGTAGGAGGTGCTGTTCTCGACTTCCTGATGAACGCTTGGCGTTCTGTGCCGGGGCGTGCGTCGGTCGGCCTGCTGTTCTGGGACAACGGCCGTCCCGGCCGGGCGCGGCTCCGCCGCGCGGTTCAGGAAGCGGTGCCGTGTGGCTCGCCGAGGCCGAGGAGTGCGGTGAAGCGGGCTTCGGCCCGGTCGATCTCACTGAGCTGAGTGAGGATCGAGCGGGGGGTGGAGTCACCGACCACCTTCTGCATCAGGGGGGTGCGGTCCAGGACCGCGTCCCGGATCGGTTGCAGAGCGCGCGGCGCGTGATGGAAGACCTGCCCGAGGACATAGGCCTGCTGGGACTGCCGGGCGGTGTGCGGCTTGCGGGGGGCTTCGAAGGCGTCGAGTGCCTGGTGGACAGCGGCGTAGTCGCTCAGGTCCACCCCGGCCAGGTGGCGGCCGATGAAGTAGCCGTCCTCGGTGGCCATACCGGCGCCGTACCCCGCGTACGGGGACGTGGGATGAGCGGCGTCGCCGACGAGAGTGGCGCGGCCCTTGGACCACTGCTTCAGCGGCTTGCGGTCGCGGATCACCCAGTGCTGAACGTGCGCGGAGTCGGTCGCGGCGATCAGCTGGGGGAGCGGACGGGCGAAGGCCTGGCCGAGGCTGGTCGCGGTCGAGTGCAGGTCCCCGGTGAATTCCCGGCTTGCCTCGAACGCTTCGAGCAACCACCACTGGTGGCCGTCACGTCCCTTGTCGCGGATGGCGGTCCAGCTGCCCTGCACCGTGCGGGTGTGGGAGAGGACGCACATCCCGGGCTCGGTCTCGACGCTCTCGTCGAAGGTGTAGCCGCCGAAGATGTGCAGGTTGTGCTCGCGCTTGGGGCTGTCGCCCCACAGCGTGCGGCGGACCAGGGAATCGATGCCGTCCGCGCCGATCACGAGGTCCGCCTCGTGGACTCGTCCGTCCGCGAGGTGCAGTCGAACTCCGCTCTCGTCCTGCTCGACGCGCTCCACCGTGTGCTTGACCTGCAGGACTCCCTTGGGCAGCGCGTCGAGCAGCCGCTCGTACAGCTCGGGGCGCAGCAGGCCGATGAAGCCGCCGCCGTAGTCGCGGACAACCTGCTCCGGAAGGGCCGCGCGGACCCGGCGGCGGCCGCGGGCGTTGCGGAACTCGGCCGTACACGGCGCACCCAGGTCCTCGGTGTTCACGCCGAGCAGCCCGAGTGCCTTGATGGGTGGCGGCCACAGGTTGAGGATGTTGCCGGCGGGTCTGGCGTGCGGGTAGCGCTCGAACAGCACGACGTCGTGGCCGGCCTGGTGGACGGAGAGAGCGGCGGCCATGCCACCGGGCCCTGCGCCGATGACGGCGACGCGGCCGCACTTGGCGGGAAGCTTCTTCATGGTGGGCTCCTCAGTCCTGGTCGTCCTGGAACCTGGTGGACGTCACATCGGTGGCGGTTACGGTCGCTCCGCTCGGGCCGACGCCTCGACCGTGACCCGCCGCGCTGCGGCCCCGGTGACGACGACCTTGCCGTTCAGCCTGCTCTCCGCCGCGCGGTTCACGGGCGCGTTCGCGGGCGCGTACGGGCGCGAGGGACGGCCACCGGTTCGGCACCGGGTACCACGGTGTTGGAGACGCTGCCGATGCCCTCGACGGTGAGGGTGACGGTGTCGCCGGGCTTGAGCGGCGGCGGGTCCTGGCGGCCGCGTACGCCCCATAGTTCGGCGAGGCAGCCGCCGTTGCCGCAGGTGCCGGAGCCGAGTACGTCGCCGGGGCGTACCCGGGTGCCGCGGGAGGCGTAGGCGGTCATGTCCTCGAAGGTCCAGCTCATGTTGGACAGCAGGTCCTTGCCGACGACCTCGCCGTTGATCTCGGCGGTCAGCGCCAGGCGCAGGAAGCCGTCGCTGTCGCGGTAGGGCTCCAGTTCGTCGGCGGTGACGAGGTGGGGGCCGAGGGTGGTGGCGGTGTCCTTGCCCTTGCAGGGGCCGAGGCTGACCTGCATCTCGCGTGACTGGAGGTCGCGGGCGGACCAGTCGTTGTAGAGGGTGTAGCCGATGATGTGGTCGCGGGCCTGCTCGGGGGTGAGGTCGCGGCCTTCGCGGCCGATGACCGCGGCGACTTCGAGTTCGAAGTCCAGTGCCTGGCTACCGGGCGGCACGGGGACGTCGTCGTGAGCGCCGATGACGGCGTAGGGGTTGGTGAAGTAGAAGGTGGGTGCGTCGTACCAGGCGTCCGGGGCGCCCGAGATTCCGTCGATGTTTCGCCGTACGCCCTCGACGTGCTCCTCGAACGTGATGAAGTCGCGTACGGACGGCGGTTGGAGCGGCGGCAGCAGTCGCACCTGGGAGACGTGCGGGCCGCGCGGCACGTCCAGGCTTGCGTTGCCCGCCTCGCGCAGTGCCTCGGGACCTGCCTGGATCAGGTCGAGAAGCGTCCCCGTGCCGGGGCAGGGGTAGAGGGTGCCGTCGTCCTCGACGGTGGCGAGACGGCTGCGGCCGTGCTGTTCGTACGTGGCGAAACGCATGGCATTCCTAGGGAGCTGGGTGGGTTGACTCAGGCCGGGGGCGCGGCGGCCTGGCAGGGCGGGGGGAGTGCGCCGAGCCCCCGGTGTCATGGGGTCAGACCGGCGGAGCGACGAAGACGCCGCGGTCGACGTCGTTGAGCATTTCCTTGGCGACCATCTCGTTCATCGGGTTGGACGTGCCCCACTGGTCGGCGTTCTCTGGCTTCGTCAGGTCGTAGATGTGCGGGTGCCAGGTGTCCTCGTCCAGCTTTTCCAGCTCGGTGGTGTACTCCACGGTGTTGCCGTGCGGGTCGAGGAAGTACGTGAAGGTGTTGTCGCCCGCCATGTGCCGCCCGGGGCCCCAGATCTTGCGGGCGCCGGAGCGCATCACGCGGCCGGAGCCGCGCATGTACTCGTCGATGCCGCGCATCTCGAAGGAGAGGTGCTGCAGGGAGGTGTGCGGACCGCTGGCGATGGCCATGGAGTGGTGCTGGCTGCTGATCCGCATGAAGTGCATGACCTCGCCCATGTGCGGCAAGGCCATCGTGTCGGACAGCCGGAAGTCGAGGTGACGCTCGTACCAGGCGCGGGTGGCGTTGATGTCGGGGGAGTTCAGGACGACGTGCGAGAGACGGACCGGGATGGACTCCTTCTCCTCGATACGACGGTGCCGGCGCGCCTCGACGTCGGCCGAGACCTCGATGGTGCGGCCGTCGATGTCGAAGCAGCGGAAGCCGTAGCCGCCGCCGGGGGTGTCGACCTTGCCCGGCTGGGAGATCAACTGCACTCCACCCGCGAGGAGTTGCTCGGCGAGCGTGTCCACGTCGGCGGGGTTCGCCGCGCCGTACGAGATGAGGTCGAGGCGCTTCTCCTCGGCCTTGCGGAGCCGGACGATGTACTGCTCGGGGGAGCCCTCGGCGGCCAGGAAGGAGATGCCGGAGTCTTCGGCGACCTTGGTCAGGCCCCAGACGCCGGCGTAGAAGTCGAGCTGCTTGTCATAGTCCGGCACGGCCAGGTCGACGTGCCGCAGGTGGGTGAGCAGACGTGCGCTCATGGTGGGGGTTCTCCTTTTTGCGCTTCAGATGGTTCAGACAAGGCGGAGCAGCGCTGCCGCGTTGCCGCCGCGTACGGCGTGGAAGTGGGGGGCGGGCAGGTCCGTGACGTCGCGCAGCGCGCCGAGGGGGTCGTCGGTGCCCATGTCGAAGGGGAAGTCGGAGCCGAGCAGCACCCGGTCGGGGCCGGCCACCCGGATCAGCTCGCGCAGGACGTCCGGGTCGTGGACAAGGGAGTCGAAGTACAGCTGCTTGAGGTAGCTGCTGGGCGGGCGGGCGCAGCCGCGCGTGTCGGTGCGGGCGCGCCAGGCGTGGTCGGAGCGGCCGATGTGCGTGGGCAGATAGCCGCCGCCGTGGGCGGCGACGATGCGCAACCCCGGGTGCCTGTCCAGGACTCCGGAGAAGATCAGATGGGACAGGGCGACGGCGTTCTCGGTCGGCTGGCCGACGGTGTTGGACAGGTACCACCGGTTGAGGCGCTCGTCGAGCGTGCATCCGAAGGGGTGCAGGAAGAGGATCGCGCCGGTTTCCTCGGCCCGTGTCCAGAACGGTGCGTATGCGGGGTCCGACAGTTCGCGTCCCGGCGCGTGGCTCGAGATCTCGACACCGCGCAGGCCCAGGCCGAGGGCGTGTTCGAGGGCTTCGACGGCGAGGCCCGGGTGCTGGAGCGGGACGAGGCCGAGGCCGTGCAGCCGCTGCGGGGCCTGGGCGACGTGCGCGGCGGTGCCCTCGTTGGCCAGTTCCCACACCGTACGGGCCAGGTCCTCTTCGGCCCAGTAGTGGTAGTGCGACGGAGAGGGCGAGACCAGCTGGACGTCGACCCCGGAGGCGTCCATCGCGGCGAGCCGCGCCTTGACGTCGGTCAGCCTCGGGAAGCGGTCCCGGAACATCGGGCTGCTGACGGCGATGGCCTCGGGGCCGCTGCGGCGGGCGTCGAGATCGCGGGCCGCGGCCAGCCCGGGGTGTCCGGCGACGGCGTCCTCGACCTGAGGGAGCAGGACGTGCGCGTGGACGTCGATCGTGGGTGCGCTGTTCTGGGAACTCACGGGGTTCACGGAGTTCATGGGGTCTCCTTCAGGGCGGACATCGTGCGGCCCATCAGACCGGGTGCGTCGGCGTCACGGACGCCGTCCAGCTGCCACTGACCGAGTTGCACGGATGCTTCGACCACCATGCGGACACGGTCGATCCGGCGTTCGTAGAAGCCGGTCAGCAGGGCGTCGAGGGAACTCCAGTCCTGCTCCTCGCTGAGCATCTCGGCCAGTACGGAGGCGTCCTCCAGCGACATGGCCGCGCCCTGGGCGAGCGTGGGGGGACAGACGTGGGCCGCGTCACCGATCAGGACGACCCGGCCGCGGTGCCAGGAGCCCTCGACGAGCAGCCGCTCGAACCAGGTGTAGTTGACCTCGGCCGGGTCGGTGATGCTCGCGGCGATCTCCGGCCACGCACCCCCGTAGGGCGCGGCCAGCCGCCGCATCTCGTCCGCGTACGAGGCCGGGTCGATGGAGGCGCGGTCGCGGTTGGCCTCGACGAGGTAGGCGTAGATGGTGTTCTTGCTGGTGGGGCAGTAGCCGGCGATGTAGCAGGTTCCGCCGTAGGCCAGGTTCATGCGCTCCACGCTCTCGGGGCGGGGCACGGGGACGCGCCAGATGGCCATGCCGGTCGGTTCGGGTTTGTCGCTGATGCCGATCATCGCGCGCGTGTGGGAGCCGACGCCGTCGGCGGCGATGACAAGGTCGTAGCGGCCCTCGGTGCCGTCGCTGAACCGGGCGGTGACGCCGGACGCGTCCTGGACCAGTTCCTCGGCGGTGGTGCCCAGGCGTACCGTCGCGCCGCTCTCGAGAACGGCCTCACACAGAATCTCCTGGAGCTGGGGCCGCTGCATGCCGAAGATCGGCGGCAGGTCGTCCCCACCGGTGCGGATGTCCTGCTGGACATGGAACACGCTCCCGTCGGGCGCGGCCAGGCCGACGGCGTCAACGGCGTAGCCGCTCTCCCGGACCTTGTCCCATACGCCTACTTCGCGTAGCACGCGCAGCGCGTTGCCCTGGAGGGTGATGCCGGAGCCGAGCACGTTCCAGTCGCGCTTGGCCTCGATCAGTTCCACGGGGATGCCCGCCCGCCGCAGCAGCACGGTCACGGCGTTGCCGGACGCGCCGCCGCCTATGACGAGGACGGTGCGGGGACGGGGGTCGTTCATGGGTTCTCCCTGAGATGGTGCCGCGCGACTTCGAGCGGCAGAGGGGGTGTTGCGGGCCGGGCGGGCGAGGGTGGCGTAGCCGTCCGGGCGCGGCTCGCCCGGCCGTCCAGGGCGTTACTTGACGGCGATGGGATTCACCGGTGAGCCGACGGAGCCGGTGATGGGCAGTGGCGCGGCGGTGAGCCAGAACTCGTACCGGCCGTCGGCGGCGCAATGTGTGGCGAGGGCGTCGAGGTCCCACATCTCACCGATGAGCAGGCCGATGTGGGGGATGGCGACCTGGTGCAGCGGCTGGAAGGCGTGGTCGAACTCGTTGGGCCGGACCTCGAAGCCCCAGGTGTCGGTGGCGATCCCGGCGATCTCGCTCCGGTGCAGCCAGCCGGCCGTGCTGAAGCTCAGCCCCGGCGCCGGCCCGCCCGCGTAGTCGCCCCAGTCTTCGTGGCGGGCGCGGGCCAGCCGCCCGGTGCGCACGAGGACCAGGTCGCCACGACCGACGGTCACGCCATGCGAGGCGGCGGTCGCGGTCAGGTGCTCCTCGGTGATGGCGAAGCCGTCGGGCAGTTCGCCGTCCTGGCCGATGACCAGGCCCACGTCGAGGAGGACGCCCCGCCCGGCGACGTGCGGTGCCATGTGCTCGATGCCGGTGACCAGGTCGCCTTCGGAGGTGACGACCTTCTCCGCCGGGCGGCCGTTCCACGCCTTGGCGTGATCGAAGATGTGCCCGAGCCCGTCCCATTGGGTGGAGCACTGCAGGGGCATGGCGATCACGTCGTCGGCGCCACCGAAACCGTGCGGAAAGCCCTGGCCGCCCAGAGCGGCGTCGGTGCCGGTGGCGAGCATCGTGTGCACCGGGTTCGTACGCCGCCGCCAGCCTTTCTGCGGGCCGTCCATGTCGAAGCTCTGTGACAAGGAGAAGCTGACGCCGTCACGGATCAGGGCCGCGCCCTCGCGGCGCTTGGCCTCGTCGAGGAAGTTGAGCGTGCCGAGCACGTCGTCCTCGCCCCAGCGGCCCCAGTTCGAGCAGGCCTTCGCGGCCTCGGCGATCGCCGCCTCGGGATCCGTACGGTCGATACGGCCGGCGCTCATCGGGCCTCCTCCGCGACACAGCGGGTGCGCTGGGCGCCGAGCCCGGTGACTGAGCCGTCCATCACGTCGCCGTCGCGCAGCAGCCGGCCCCAGTGGATGCCGTTGCCGGCCGGGCTGCCGGTCAGAACCAGGTCGCCGGGGAGCAGTCGGGCGGTCTGGGAGATGTATGAGATCAACCGTGCGACGCCGAAGACCATGTCGTTGGTGGACTCGTCCTGCATGGTCTCGCCGTTGAGTTTCAGGGTGACCTGCAGGTCGGAGGGGTCGGCGATGGAGCCGGCCGGGACGATCCACGGGCCGAGCGGGGTGAAGCCGGGGGCGTTCTTGCTGCGCAGCCAGTCGGTGCCGATCGGGGGCATGTCTTGGCGGAAGACGCTCGCGCGGTCGGTGAGGTCGTTGGCGATGGTGTAGCCCGCGACGTACTCCAGCGCCTCATCCACGGTGACCCGGTAGGCGGGGCGGGAGATCACCGCGGCCACCTCCAGCTCCCAGTCGGGCTTCTGGGCCCAGGCGGGCAGCACCACGTCGTCGTAGGGACCGCTGATCGTGGTCGGCAGGCCGATGAAGACGTACGGGAGGTCCTCGGCGGCCCGCTTGTCCATGACCGCCGCGACCTCGGCGCGGGCCTCCTCGACGGTGCCCGGGGCGTCCGGGGCGCGGTGTGCGACCGCCAGGTCGATCACGTGCTGCCGGTAGTTGGCGCCGGACTGGAAGATCTGCCGGGGCGCGACGGGCGCGTGCGCCGTCATCTCCGCCAGCAGCCGCCAGTCGAGCGTCGGGTCCCCGGCGAGGGTGTGCAGGCGTGGCAGCTCCTCGTCCCAGCGCTCCAGGAGCGCGAGAGTGGTCAACGCGGGTTCGTCCAGTGCCGTGCGCAGATCGAGCGCTCGGCCGTCCGGCGTCACGAGGCTCGGGAACCTGGCCTCGCCCGGTGCCGACAGGGTGCCGATGGCGAACGGTCCGGAAAAGGGGGTGAAGGGAGCCGACGCGGCTGCGGATGTCACGGAGATGTCCTCCCGATTGCGGTGCCACTAATCTGGCCCGTAGATTGCAATCAGGGAAATCGATTTCCTGGATATAAGAATCCAGCCGGTGAATACCGATGGTGCCGGCTCCGGAATTGGGACGCTTCGTGAACTTGGCCAGCCTGGACCTCAACCTCGTCGTTGCCCTGCGCGCCCTCCTGCAAGAGCGCAACGTCACCAGGGCCGGCCAGCGCATCGGGCTCAGTCAACCCGCGATGAGCGCGGCACTGGCCCGGCTGCGCCGCCACTTCGACGACGACCTGCTCGCCCGGGTGGGCGGAGGATACGAACTGACCGCCCTCGGGCAGGCCCTCCTCGACCGAACCACCACCGCATGCGACCTGCTGGAGCGCGTCTTCGCCAGTCAGGCCGAATTCAACCCCTCCCGCGAGGAACACGAGTTCACGCTGATCGCTTCGGACTACGCGGTTGCCGTATTCGGCACCGAACTCGCCCGCACCATCCAAGCCGAGGCACCAGGAATCCGGCTCAGGTTCAAACAGGTACCGAACGAAATCATCGACAGCACCGGGTCGCTGCTCAGCACCGTGGACGGGCTACTGCTGCCCCACGGCATCATTCGCGGCTTCCCCACGGTCGAGCTCTACCAGGACACCTGGGTCTTCCTCGTCGCCGACGACAACCCCGAGGTCGGCGAACACCTCACCCTCGACGACCTGGCCCGACTGCCATGGGTGACGTACCAACGAGCCTACGACGCCCCCGCCGCCCGCCAGATTGCCACGCTCGGCATCGAGCCGCGCGTGGCGGTCTCCGTCGACAGTTTCCAGCTGATGCCACTCCTGGTCGCGGGCACCCGCCGGGTAGCTCTCCTTCAGAGGCGTCTCGCCGACGAGTTGGACGGACTCGTACACGTCCGCATCATGGAACCGCCCTATGACGCCGTGCCGATCCAGCAGGCCTTGTGGTGGCATCCGGTCCACATGCACGACGCGGCGCACATGTGGCTGCGGGAGACGATGGCCCGGGTCGCCGAGATGATGGAGGCCGGGCGGCCCATGATCTCCAGTCCGTCGAGTTGAGGATGGCTGGGCCCTGCGAGGGCGAAGACACTGCCGTACTCCGCCGCTGCCCTGTGACTGCCGACGAGTGGGAGCCCTGGCGCGACGCCCGCGGGCTGTCGGGGTCTTGCCCTGGCATCACGGCCCATCACGAAGTCAGCGGCAGGGACGGCTGTTCAACGGTGGATGCACGACTCCACGGTCGACATCGCCGCGATTGCCGAGACGTTCACGCGGATGCTGGTGCCGGTGGCCGACTCGAGGCAGGATGCCAAGTCGGTTGACTGACCGGGTTCGACCAGATGCAGGGACGGAGCCCGGCACTCGCAGGGGCGCTGTCAACTTATCGAGTGCGTCGTCGGGTGAAGGTGTGCCGGGGCAGTGGGACGAAGGAGCGGGCATGGCGGAG
This sequence comes from Streptomyces ureilyticus, assembly GCF_011045025.1. Classification (GTDB taxonomy): domain Bacteria; phylum Actinomycetota; class Actinomycetes; order Streptomycetales; family Streptomycetaceae; genus Streptomyces; species Streptomyces ureilyticus. The sequence goes on along the minus strand of NZ_JAAKZX010000024.1, from coordinate 56,955 downwards.
GCGGCGGGACCCAACGTGACGGTCGACGGGGTGCTGCGGCGCAGTGCCGGCCGCACCCCGGCCCGCGTCGCGGTCCACTACGGCGAACGGACCTGGACCTACGAGGAGCTGGACGATGCCGTCTCCCGTGCCGCCCAGGTGCTGCGTGATACGGGGCTCGCCGCCGGCGACCGGGTCGGCGCCTACGGTCACAACTCGGACGCGTACCTGATCGGATTCCTGGCCTGCGCGCGGGCCGGTCTGGTGCACGTACCGGTCAACCAGAACCTGACCGGTGACGACCTCGCGTACATCGTCGGCCAGTCCGGCAGCACGCTGGTCATGGCCGACCCGGACCTCGCCGGTCAACTGCCCGACGGCGTACGGGTGTTGCCGCTGCGGGATGCCGACGACTCGCTGCTCGCGCGGCTGGCCTCGACGCCGCCGTACGACGGTGATGAGCCGCGTACCGAGGACCTGGTGCAGTTGCTCTACACCTCGGGCACCACGGCCGCGCCGAAGGGCGCGATGATGACGCACCGCTCCCTGGTGCACGAGTACCTGAGCGCGATCGCCGCCCTCGACCTGAGCGCCGGCGACCTGCCCGTGCACTCGCTGCCGCTCTACCACTCGGCGCAGATGCATGTGTTCCTGCTGCCGTATCTCGCGGTCGGCGCCCGGAACACCATCCTCGACGCGCCCGACGCCGAGCAGATCTTCGACCTGATTGAGACCGGACGCGCGGACAGCCTGTTCGCCCCGCCCACCGTGTGGATCGGGCTGTCGAACCGCCCCGACTTCGCCACCCGCGACCTGAGCGGGCTGCGCAAGGCCTACTACGGCGCGTCGATCATGCCCGTGCCCGTACTGGAACGCCTGAAGGAGCGGTTGCCGAAGCTGGCCTTCTTCAACTGCTTCGGGCAGAGCGAGATCGGGCCGCTGGCCATGGTGCTCGGGCCGCACGAGCACAAGGGACGGATGGATTCCTGCGGGCGTCCGGTCCTGTTCGTGGAGGCGCGGCTCGTGGACGAGTCCGGCAAGGACGTGCCCGACGGGGAGCGGGGCGAGATCGTCTATCGCTCACCGCAACTGTGCGAGGGCTACTGGGACAAGCCCGAGGAGACGGCCGCGGCCTTCCGTGACGGCTGGTTCCACTCCGGGGACCTCGCCGTGCGCGACGCCCACGGGTACTTCACCGTGGTCGACCGGGTGAAGGACGTGATCAACTCCGGTGGCGTTCTGGTCGCTTCACGGCAGGTCGAGGACGTGCTCTACACGCATGACGCGGTGGCCGAGGTCGCGGTGATCGGGCTGCCGGACGAGCGCTGGATCGAGGCCGTGACCGCGGTGGTCGTCCGCCGGGGCGAGGTGACGGAGGAGGAGCTTCTCGCCTACGCCCGTGAGAAGCTCGCCGGTTTCAAGGCGCCGAAGCGAGTCCTGTTCGTGGACGAGTTGCCGCGCAACGCGAGCGGCAAGATCCTCAAGCGCGAGCTGCGAGACCGGTTCCGTGACGAGACCGCCCGAACCATCGCCCCAGGTGATTGAACGGTCGAGACCGACGAGCCGTACACATTTCGGCGGACCCGACCACCCGGGCCCGGTTCGCCGTGCCACCAGCGGGAAACGCAAGGAAGGACCTCCGGGTTGTCGAGCACCACGAACTCACCTCAGCTGTCGGACACGGACCGGACAACCCCGGACAAGGACGAGACGCCGGAGGTTCCTCCTTCGGCGGAAACGCCTGATGACGTCGTTGCCGAGGCCTCTGGCGAGGACAGTGCGGCCGACGAAAGCCCGGCCGCCTCGAAGATCACCGCTGAGGTCGCAGCCGAACCGGCTGAACCCATCGAGGCCGACACCGAAGAGAAAGCCCCCGCTGAATGCGCCGAACCAGCTGAAGCCGCCACCGACGAGAAGGCCCCCGCGAGCGACGCCGAAGCCCCTGAGGAAGCTCCGGCCGACGCGACTCCCGATGCCCCGTCCGACGCCCCGGAAGAACCCGCCACCCCCCGCCGCTGGCGCGACAGAAACCCGATCGCCGCACGCTACGTCGGCTGGACGATCACGGCCCTCTCCCTCGGCCTCGTGTGCTTCGCGCTCCTCATGCCGACCTCGATGGAAGCCTTCCGGCCAGGAATTTTCGTACGCATCCCCGTGGAGGCGATCCTCGGCGCCGGCGTCCTGATCTTCCTGCCGCGCAAACCACGGATGGTCGCGGCCACCCTCGCCGGTCTGGGCCTCGGCGTGCTGACCGTGCTGAACCTCCTCGACATCGGCTTCAACATGTTCCTCGGCCGAGGATTCAACGTGGTCCTCGACTGGGTCCTGTTCGACGACACGAAGGCCTATCTCGAGGATTCGATGGGCAGCGCCGGCACGATCGCCGCCGTCATCGGGGTCGTCGTACTCATCATCGTCCTGCTCGCCGTGATGACCCTGGCGGTGCTCCGGGTGAGCAATGTCCTGGCCCGCGACCGCGACAAGGCCACCCGTACCACCGTGCTGATCGGAACCGCCTGGGTCACCTGCGCGGCTCTCGGCCTCCAGCTCGCCGGCACGCCGCTCGCCGCCAGAAGCACGTTCGCCCTGGTCGAGGACCGTGCGAAGCGGGTGCGCGCCACCATCAAGGACGAGGCGGCGTTCGCCAAGGAGGCCAAGAAGGACAAGTTCGGCAACACGCCGGGCGACCAGTTGCTCACCGATCTGCGCGGCAAGGACGTCATCTTCACCTTCATCGAGAGCTACGGCCGCAGCGCGATCGAGGACGATGACATAGCCCCCGGAGTCAACGCGACCCTCACCGCCAAGAACGAGGAACTGACCAAGGCCGGGTTCGCCGCCAAGAGCGGCTGGCTCAAGTCGTCGACCTACGGCGGCAACAGCTGGCTCGGCCACTCCACGTTCCTGTCAGGCCTGTGGATCAACAACCAGAACCGCTACCGCGTCGTCACCGCCGGCGAGCACCTGACCCTCACCGGTGCCTTCCAGCGCACCGGCGACTGGCGGACGGTGGGCGTCATGCCGGGCGTCCAGAAGAACTGGCCGGAGGGCAAGTTCTACGGCCTCGACCAGGTCTACGACTCCCGGGAACTCGGCTACAAGGGCCCCAAGTTCAGCTGGTCGACGATGCCCGACCAGTACGCCCTGAAGGCCTTCGAGCAGCTGGAGCACGGCAAGAAGCAGGACAAGCCGCTGATGTCGCAGATCATCCTGACGTCCAGCCACCAGCCCTGGGCGCCCCTGCCCGAGACGGTTCCCTGGGACCAGGTCGGCGACGGCTCCGTCTACAAGGACATCCAGAAGGCCGGCAAGAAGCCCGGGGACGTCTTCTACGACTCCGAGAAGGCGAAGGAGGAGTACGGCAAGTCCATCCAGTACTCCGTGACCAGCCTGATCGACTACGTGACGAAGTACGGCAGCAAGGACACCGTGCTCGTCTTCCTCGGCGACCACCAGCCGATGGCCAAGGTCAGCGGCAGCAAGGCCAGCCGGGACGTGCCGATCTCGATCGTGGCCCAGGACAAGTCCGTACTGAGCAAGATCGACGACTGGAACTGGACGGACGGCCTCAAGCCCGACACGGATGCCCCGGTCTGGCGGATGGACTCCTTCCGCGACCGCTTCCTGACCGCGTACGGCTCACAGCCCAATCCCTCCAAATAGGCCCTCCAAGCAGCGACCGGAGGCTCAGCGGTTCGCCTCCACCGCCACGTTCCGTGCCCACCGGTAGTCCGCCTTGCCGCTCGGGGAGCGTTGGATGGAGGCGGTGACCACCAGTTGGCGGGGGATCTTGTAGCCGGCGAGGCGGGCGCGGCAGTGGGTCTGGATGTCGTCCAGGGACACGGGCTTCGCGCCGTCGCGCAGTTGCACGACCGCCGCCACGTGGTTGCCCCACTTCTCGTCGGGGACTCCGGCCACCAGAGCGTCGTACACGTCCGGATGGGCTTTGAGGGCCTGCTCGACCTCCTCCGGATAGACCTTCTCGCCGCCGGTGTTGATGCACTGGGAGCCGCGGCCGAGGACGGTGACGATGCCCTCTTCGTCGACGGTCGCCATGTCGCCGAGGAGGACCCAGCGCTCGCCGTCCTTCTGGAAGAAGGTCTCGGCGGTTTTCTTGGGGTCGTTGTAGTAGCCGAGCGGGACGTGTCCGCGCTGTGCGACGCGGCCCGGTTCGCCGACCGCGACCGGCTCGTACGTCGCCGGGTCCACCACCTGCGTACAGGAGTTGACGCGCACCCTGAAGCCCTTGTCCGGGCCGGAGTCCTCGGTCGCCGTGCCGTTGAAGCCGGACTCCGAGGAACCGAAGTTGTTGAGCAGCATCACGTTCGGCATGAGCGCCTGGAACTGTTCGCGCACCGTGTCCGACATGATCGCGCCGGAGGACGAGACGCTGAACATGGACGAGCAGTCGGTCCCCTTCATGGGGCCGTTGAGGGCGTCGATCAGCGGTCGCAGCATCGCGTCGCCGACCAGCGACATGCTGGTGACCTTCTCCTTCTCGATGGTGCGCAGCACTTCCTCGGGTACGAACTTGCGGTGGATCACCACGCGTTGGCCGAAGTTGAAGCCGATGAAGGCGGTGAGGGTCGACGTGCCGTGCATCAGCGGGGCGGCGGGGAGGAAGGTGATTCCGTCTCCGCCGGCCGCGACCCGCTCGGCCAGTTCCTCGGCCTTCTTGACCGGCTCTCCGGTCGGGGCGCCGCCGCCCAGGCCCGAGAAGAAGAGGTCCTCCTGACGCCACATCACGCCCTTGGGCATGCCGGTCGTGCCGCCGGTGTAGATGATGAACTGGTCGTCGGCCGAACGTGGCGCGAAGCCCCGCTCGGCGGACGCGGAGGCCTCGGCCTTGGTGAAGTCCACCGCGGACAGCGGCGGAGCGTCCGGCGCGGGGGGCCCCACCCGTACCAGATGCCGCAGCTTCTCCGCCCGCGGCAGCGCCCCCGCCACCCGCTCGGTGAACTCCGCGTCGAAGACCAGGGCCACCAGATCCGCGTCACGGTAGAGGTAGACCAACTCCTCTTCCACGTAGCGGTAGTTGACGTTGACCGGCACGATCCGTGCCTTCAGGCAGCCGAGCACGGTCTGCAGATATTCGACGCTGTTGTAGAGGTGCAGCCCGAGATGCTCACCGGGGCGTACACCGTTGTCGATCAGGTGGTGCGCGATGCGGTTGGCCGCCGCGTCCAGTTCGGCGTACGTGAGGCGGCGCTCCGCTCCCGTGCCGGGGTGGTCGATGTACACGAGCGCCTCGCGGTCGGGCACCACGTCGACGATCGACTCGAACAGGTCGGCAAGGTTGTACTCCACCGCTCCTCCTGACCCCGGCAAACGATCGATAAGACGACTCAGCGACTGGACGACTAAGAGATGCGCGCGTCCTTCGGTTCGACGGTCATCAGAGCAAAGCCCGCCCCAACTGTGAAGGGCCCGCGCAGAAGAAATCTGACTGCGTGTCAGAAAACCCTTGAACTGCCCCGGCACCTACTGCAACCTGTTCTCGTCCCGAGACAGGAGGACCGCCATGGGTGGGACGGAACACCTCACTGTGCAGCGCGAAGGCGCCACACTGGTACTCACGCTCAACAGGCCCGAGGCCAAGAACGCCCTCTCGTTGCCGATGCTGGTCGGTCTGTACGACGGTTGGGTCGAGGCCGACGAGGACGACGCGATCCGCTCGATCGTGTTCACCGGCGCGGGCGGCGCGTTCTGCGCGGGCATGGATCTCAAGGCCCTGGCCGGCAAGGGCATGGACGGGCAGCAGTACCGCGACCGGCTCAAGGCCGACCCCGATCTGCACTGGAAGGCGATGCTTCGCCATCACCGGCCGCGTAAGCCGGTGATCGCCGCGGTTGAGGGCCACTGTGTGGCCGGCGGTACGGAGATGCTTCAGGGGACGGACATCCGGGTCGCGGGGGAGTCCGCCACGTTCGGTCTCTTCGAGGTGAAGCGTGGGCTGTTTCCGATCGGTGGCTCGACGGTGCGGCTCCAGCGGCAGATTCCGCGGACGCATGCGCTGGAAATGCTGCTCACCGGGCGGCCGTACTCCGCACGGGAGGCCGCCGACATCGGCCTGATCGGGCATGTCGTCCCCGACGGGACGGCCCTGGATAAGGCCCTTGCCATCGCCGAGCAGATCAACGCGTGTGGGCCGTTGGCCGTCGAGGCCGTCAAGGCGTCCGTGTACGAGACCGCCGAGATGACCGAGGTCGATGGGCTGGCTGCCGAGCTGAAGCGGGGGTGGCCGATCTTCGATACGGCTGATGCGAAGGAGGGCTCGCGCGCTTTTGCCGAGAAACGGCAGCCGGTTTATCGACGGGAGTAGCTCCTCTCGGAGCTGCTCCCGCGACCAGCTGCGCTGGAAGGCCGGTTCGACGCTGCGGGTCCGTTGTGGCTGGTCGTGCCCACGCGGCGGAGCCGCATATCGATACAGCCCCGCCCCTAAAGGGGCACTGGTCGCACCCCACGTTTCACAGCACCCCCCGTTCCCCCGAGGAGACCCCGTGCCCGAAGTGCTCAAAGCCCCCCTCGTCGTCGAGTTCCCCTTCACCCGTTCCCTCGGCCCCGTCCAGAGCGCCTTCCTCACCGGCCTGCGCGAACGCGTCGTCCTCGGAGTGAAGACCGGCGACGGCCGGACCCTCGTCCCGCCCGTCGAGTACGACCCCGTCACCTCCGAGGAGATCCGGAACCTCGTCGAGGTGGCCCCTACCGGCACCGTCACCACCTGGGCCTGGAACCACGCCCCCCGCCGCGGCCAGCCCCTGGACACCCCCTTCGCATGGGTCATGGTGAAACTCGACGGCGCCGACACCTCCTTCCTGCACGCCCTGGATGCCTCCGGCCCCGACGCCGTCTACACCGGTATGCGCGTCCGTATCCGGTGGGCAGAGGAACGCTCCGGCGCCATCACGGACATCGCCTGCTTCGAGCCGTACGACAACCTCGAGACGCCTGAACTCGCAGGCCATGACGGGCAGTTCGAGGACATGGTGACCGGCATCGTCGCCCCCGCCCGCCTCGACTACACCTATTCGCCCGGCCGCGCCCAGTCCGGCTACATCAACGCGCTCTCCGACCGGCGGATCGTCGGCGAACGCTGCCCGTCCTGCCGCAAGGTGTACGTCCCGCCGAGGGGTGCGTGCCCGACCTGTGGCGTGGCCACGGTGGAAGAGGTCGAGGTGGGGCCGGGCGGCACCGTCACCACGTACTGCATCGTCAACATCAAGGCGAAGAACCTGGATATCGAAGTCCCGTATGTCTACGGGCACATCGCGCTTGACGGCGCCGACCTCGCCCTGCACGGCCGGATCGGCGGCATCCCCTACGACCAGGTGCGCATGGGGCTGCGCGTCGAGCCGGTGTGGACGGACGGCGGCCGTTACCCCGACCACTACCGGCCGACCGGCGAGCCCGACGCGGACTACGAGACGTACAAGGAGCTGGTGTGATGCGTGAGATAGCCGTGGTCGCCTTCGGGCAGACCGATCACCGGCGCACCAGCGACGAGTTCTCCGAGGTGGAGATGCTCATGCCGGTCCTGCACGACGTTCTCGACCGGACCGGCATGAAGACCAGCGACATCGGCTTCACCTGCTCCGGCTCCACGGACTATCTCGCGGGCCGCGCCTTCTCCTTCACCATGGCGCTGGACGGGGTCGGCGCCTGGCCGCCGATCTCCGAGTCGCATGTGGAGATGGACGGGGCGTGGGCGCTGTACGAGGCCTGGACGAAGCTGCTTACCGGGGACGCCGACACGGCGCTCGTGTACTCGTACGGAAAGTCCTCGCCCGGCTCCGTCCGGGATGTGCTGACCCGGCAGCTCGATCCGTACTACGTGGCGCCCCTGTGGCCGGACTCCGTAGCGCTGGCCGCCCTTCAGGCGCAGGCGCTCATCGACGCGGGAGAGGCGGACGAGCCCGCGCTCGCCGGGGTCGCCGCCCGCAGCCGCGAAGACGCGCGCGTCAACTCCCATGCCCAGCTGAGGGGTTCGGTGCCGCAGGGGGAGTACGTCGTACGTCCGCTCCGTACCGGCGACTGCCCGCCCATCGGCGACGGGGCGGCGGCCGTGATTCTCGCGGCGGGGGAGCGGGCCCGTGAGCTGTGCGAGCGGCCCGCCTGGATCCGGGGGATCGATCACCGCATCGAGGCGCACGGTCTCGGCGTGCGCGATCTGACCGACTCGCCGTCCACGCGGCTCGCTGCCGAGAAGGCGGGTGCCTTCGAACGGCCGGTCGACACCGCCGAGTTGCACGCGCCCTTCACCTCCCAGGAGGTGGTCCTGCGCAAGGCGCTACGGCTGGGCGGGGACGTGGCGGTCAACCCCTCCGGGGGAGCGCTCGCCACCAACCCGATCATGGCCGCCGGCCTCATCCGCATCGGCGAGGCCGCCGCCCGTATCCACCGCGGCGAGTCCGAGCGCGCGCTCGCACACGCCACCTCAGGACCCTGTCTGCAGCAGAACCTGGTAGCCGTACTCGAAGGGGAGGCCCGATGAGCAAGGAGCCCGTGGCCGTCGTCGGGGTCGGCCAGACCAAGCACGTCGCTGCCCGCCGGGATGTGTCCATCGCGGGACTCGTCCGCGAGGCCGCCCAACGGGCCCTCGATGACGCGGAGTTGACGTGGGCGGACATCGACGCCGTCGTCATCGGCAAGGCGCCCGACTTCTTCGAGGGCGTCATGATGCCCGAGCTGTACCTCGCCGACGCCCTCGGTGCCGTCGGCAAACCCATGCTGCGCGTGCACACCGCGGGCTCCGTCGGCGGCTCCACCGCGCTCGTCGCCACGAACCTGATCGCGGGCCGCGTCCACGGCACCGTCCTGACCCTGGCTTACGAAAAACAGTCCGAGTCGAACGCCATGTGGGGCCTGTCCCTGCCGATCCCCTTCCAGCAACCGCTGCTGGCCGGCGCGGGCGGCTTCTTCGCCCCGCATGTACGCGCGTACATGCGGCGCACCGGCGCCCCCGACACGGTCGGCTCCCTCGTCGCGTACAAGGACCGCCGCAACGCGCTCAAGAACCCGTACGCGCATCTGCACGAGCACGACATCACGCTGGAGAAGGTTCAGGCCTCGCCCATGCTGTGGGACCCGATCCGCTATTCCGAGACCTGCCCGTCCTCGGACGGCGCCTGTGCGATGGTGCTCACCGACCGTGCGGGGGCGGCCCGTTCACCCCGGCCGCCTGCCTGGCTGCACGGCGGCGCGATGCGCTCCGAGCCGACCATGTTCGCGGGCAAGGACAGCGTCTCGCCGCAGGCCGGCAAGGACTGCGCGGCCGACGTGTACCAGCAGGCCGGGATCACGGACCCGCGCCGGGAGATCGACGCCGTCGAGATGTACGTGCCGTTCTCCTGGTACGAGCCCATGTGGCTGGAGAACCTCGGCTTCGCCGCCGAGGGCGAGGGCTGGAAACTCACCGAATCCGGGGCGACGGAACTCGACGGGGACCTGCCCGTCAACATGTCCGGCGGCGTTCTTTCCACCAATCCGATCGGCGCGTCCGGCATGATCCGGTTCGCGGAAGCGGCCCTCCAGGTGCGCGGCCAGGCGGGAGAACACCAGGTCGACGGGGCGCGCAGGGCGCTGGGGCACGCCTACGGCGGCGGTTCCCAGTTCTTCTCGATGTGGCTGGTGGGGGCCGAACCGCCCGCCTCCTGAACTGTGGCCCTCACGTGGCCTGTGCCTGGCGGGACCCGATCGCTAGGCTGGCCGCGGACGACGAACCGGGAGGAGCACGGACGTGGCCGAGAGCACCATCCAGCATCATCCGCTTGCAGGCTGGGACAAGCCCGAGCTTGACCTCAGCAATGCCGACTGGCGCTCCAGCAGCCGTGGGCTGGGGGATGTCCAGATCGCCTTTGTCGAGGGCTTCATCGCAATGCGCAACAGTGGCCGCCCCGAAAGCCCTTCCCTGATCTTCACGCCCGCGGAGTGGGGCGCGTTCGTGTCGGGGGCACGGGAGGGGGAGTTCGACCTCACCTGACGCACGGCAGAGGGGGGTTTTCCTCCTCTTTCCCGGACACGCGGTCTTCTCTCCTGTTCCGGGGCCACGCCTGAGCGAGGCTGGCTCCGGAGAACAGAAGGCGTTGTTCCGGAGGCGAGGATCCCATGAGCACCCTGCCCGTCATCGCGGCGGTCGACGGTTCGGACGACAGTCTGCGCGCTCTGGAGTGGGCGTTCGACGCCGCCCGGATGCGCGGGGCGCCGTTGTGCGTCGTCCATGTGCGGCAGTACGCGCCCTGGGCCACGCCCGAGGTCCTGCCCGCCTCTCCGCCGGAGCCGGACGAGGACCCGGTCCTGCAACAGGTACGCACCCGCCTGGAGAGCCGGGCCGAGCGGCCGGCGACGGAGTACGCCGTACTGGAGGGCGCCCCCGCGGCGGTACTCCCCGAACTGGGCTCCGCCGCCCAGCTGTTGGTGCTCGGCTCGCGTGGCCGCGGCGGCTTCGCCAGTCTGCTCCTCGGCTCGAACAGCATGGCCGCCGCGCGTGACGCGGAGTGCCCCGTCGTCGTGGTGCCCCGGCCCGGACGCCAGGTGGACGCGAACGGTCCCGCCGAACCGGGCCCGCGCGTGGTGGTCGGTCTGCACGTCGACGGCCCCGACGAGGCGAGCCTCGCCTTCGCGTTCGCCGAGGCCGCCCGCCGCGCGGCCCGCGTGCAGGTGGTCGCGGCCTACGCGTGGCCGCTCCAGATGTGGGCCGTCCCCGGCGACTTCATCACGACGTCGACCGTCGACCAGGAGGCCATCGAGACCAGCACTCGAACACTGGCCGACGGCTTCGTGGGCCCGCATCGCGAGCGCCACCCCGACGTCCGCGTCGAGGTACAGGTGCCCCCGGGCGACGCCGCCGGACACCTGGTCGCGGCCTCCCAGGACGCCGACCTCGTGGTGGTGGGCCGCCACCGCCGACGCCTGCTGGCACCCATCCGCATGATCGGCTCGGTCACACAGGCGGTCCTGCTGCACGCGGCGAGCCCGGTGGCGGTGGTGCCGCCGGGCGGCGAGCCGACCGGCGAGGAGAGCTGAGCCGCCTCACCGCAGCACCACGCACCCGCGTGCTTCGAGGTCCCGCCGCACTCCGGCCGGGACCTCGACGTCGTTCCACCGCAGATCCAGCTTCTCCAGCGACGGCAACTGTGCGACCCAGGACGGCAGTTCGCCGAGCCGGTTGGCCCGCAGGTCGAGCCGCCGCAGCAAGGGCAGCGCGCGCAGCACCTCGGGCACTGCCGCGAACTCGTTCTCGCGCAGCTCGAGTTCACGCAGTTCCCGCAGATCGCGTACGGAGTCGGGAAGCGCCGTGAACTGATTGCCGCGCAGCCACAGCTCGCGCAGCGAGGCCAACTCGCCGACTGAGGCGGGCAGTTCGGTGAGCAGGTTGTGCTGGGCGCGCAGCTCCGCCAGGCCCGTCATCGATCCCAGTGACTCGGGCAGCGCTGTGAGCCGGTTCTCGCCGACGTTGAGGTAGGCGAGCCGGGTGAGACGGCCCAACGACTCGGGGAGCGAGGTGAGTTGATTGTCGTGCAGGTAGAGGAAGCGCGTGAGGCCCGTCAGGTCACCCAGCTCCTCGGGGACCTCGGTGAGGCGGTTGTGCCCGAGATCCAGCGTGTGCAGCGTGCTGAGGGTGCCGATGCGGGCGGGCACCTCGGTGAGCGCGTTGTCCGCCAGCAGCAGGACCTCCGGCGCGGGATGCTCCCACACCTCGTCGGGCACGCGATCGAGCCCACCGCGCCAGTAGTCGAATACACCCTGTCTGATCATGGCCACGGCAACTGTACTCAGTCTCGCTGCCGCTGGCCGGCGGTACGCCCCGTCAGGGGCGCGAGGCTGTGACATGTGCGGCTCCGCCGCGATGGGGGTCCGCCCGCTCTGGGGCCCCCAGGCCCTTAAGGCACTGAGGGAGCAGCCGAGAGTGGGGGAGCGACCGGCCACATCCGGCCCGCAGCCGAGAAACGACCGGTTTCAGGGGCCGAGGGCGGAGCCCTCTGGCCTCTCCCCGCCCCCCAAGCGGAGCGTCGTCGCGCCCCGACTTGCACGTACCATGGCGACATGTCCTTCCTCCGCCGCCGCAGCGCCACACCCGCCGGGCCCGACTTCGATGTTCTGGCCATGGACCCGGGGGACTGGCCGGGCAATCTCGGCGCGGGCCTGCTGCCCGCCCCCGACGGCAGCTGCCAGGGTGTGTTCCTGCGCTACGACCTCTTCGGCGGCCGCGGGCCCGCGATGATCATCGGCAACCTGCCGGAGGGCTCTCCGGCCCGGGACGTCGCCGAGGACGAGATCCCGTTCGAGGTGGCTCAGCTACTGCTGGCGCTGGAGAACGACGAGGAGGTCACCGTCGTCGGCGCCGAGGACACGCCGGTGATGCAGGGCGACAACCTCCTGATCGTGCGCCGCCTCAAGCTCTCCGAGGCGCGTATCTCCTGTGTGCAGTTCGACCGCAGTGACGGCGTCCTGGTGACCATCGCCGCCTGGGACCGCCCCATCACCGACGATCTGTACGCGCTGCTGAAGCCGCTGCCCGCGGAGCTGTTCCAGCAGGGCTGAATCGACGGCCCGCTTGTCCCTCCTGTACGGGCTTATACGGGACTTGTTCTACGGGACTCGTTCGGGATTCCGCACGCTGCGTCATGACTCTTGTCACCCGGTGATCGGACCTTTAGCGTCCTGAGTCATGTCGCATGAGCTGCACGGGCCGCACGAGCCGCATGAGTCACATGATGTATCCCGAAGAACCACGCTGAAGACGACAATTGGCGGAGCGGCCGGTCTCGCTCTGGGCGGGGGCCTCGTCACCGGTGGAGTGGCCGCCGCCGATTCCTCCGATGTATCGCGCGAGGAGTCGATGGTGCTGTGGTACGCCTCACCGGCCGCCGACTGGGAACGCGAGGCCCTGCCCATCGGCAACGGCGCCCTGGGTGCCACGGTATTCGGCACGCTCACCTCCGAGCGGCTTCAGTTCAACGAGAAGACCCTGTGGACCGGCGGCCCGGGATCGGCCCAGGGCTACGACCACGGCAACTGGCGCGAGGCACGGCCGGGCGCGATCACCGCCGTACAGGACGAGCTCGACGCGAAAACCAGACTCGACCCGGAGCGCGTTGCCGACGAGCTGGGGCAGTCGCGCGTCGGATACGGCGCCTATCAGACCTTCGGCGACGTGTACCTCGACATCCCGGACGCGCCCGCGTCCCCGCCGGACTCGTACCGCCGGGAACTCGACATCTCCAGTGCCGTCGCGAAGGTCGGCTACACGCACCAACAGGTCGGCTACCAAAGGGAGTTCTTCGCCTCCTACCCCGATGGCGTGATCGTGGGACGGCTGACCGCGGACCGCCCCGGCAAGGTCACCTTCACTCTCCGCTACACCTCTCCCCGCAGCGACTTCACGGCCACCGCGGCGGACGGGCGGCTCACGGTGCGCGGCGCGCTCAAGGACAACGGGCTGCGCTTCGAGACCCAGGTCCAGGTACGCAGCGAAGGCGGCACCGTCACCTCGAACGCCGACGGCACGATCACCGTGACGGGGGCCGACAGCGCCTGGTTCGTGCTGGCCGCGGGCACGGACTACGCCGACACGTACCCCGAGTACCGCGGCAAGGACCCGCACGCCGCCGTCACCCGGACCACTGACAAGGCCGCCGGCGAGCGCTACCAGTCATTGCTCGCCCGCCATCTCCGCGCCCATCGCGCCCTGTACGACCGGGTCACCCTGGACATCGGCCAGAGCGTCCCCGCCGATGTGCCCACGAACCGGCTTCTGGCGAACTACACCGGCGGAGCGAGCACCGCGGACCGCGCCCTGGAAGCTCTCTACTTCCAGTACGGCCGCTACCTCCTCATCGCCTCCTCGCGCCCCGGCTCGCTGCCTGCCAACCTCCAGGGCGTCTGGAACCACAGCACCTCGCCCCCGTGGTCGGCGGACTACCACACCAACATCAACATCCAGATGAACTACTGGCTCGCCGAGGCCGCGAACCTCGCCGAGACGACGGCCCCGTACGACCGCTTCGTCGAATCCCTGCGCGCACCCGGGCGCCGAACCGCCAAGGAGATGTTCGGCTCGCGCGGCTGGGTCGTGCACAACGAGACCAACCCCTACGGCTTCACCGGCGTGCACGACTGGGCAACCGCCTTCTGGTTCCCCGAGGCGGCGGCGTGGCTCACAGGGCAGATGTACGAGCACTACCGGTTCGGCGGCTCCACGGACTACCTCCGCAGGACCGCGTACCCGGTGATGAAGGAGGCCGCCGAGTTCTGGCTCGACAATCTGCGCACCGATCCGCGCGACGGCACGCTCGTCGTCACGCCCAGCTACTCGCCCGAGCACGGCGACTTCACGGCCGGCGCCGCCATGTCGCAGCAGATCGTGTACGACCTGCTGAGCAACACCCTTGAAGCGGCCGGGATCCTGGGCGACTCGCCCGCCTTCCGCCGGTCACTCGAGAAGACACTGGCCGAGCTGGACCCCGGTCTGCGCATCGGCTCCTGGGGCCAACTCCAGGAGTGGAAGGCCGACTTGGACGACCCGGACGACGACCATCGGCATGTCTCGCATCTCTACGCCCTGCACCCCGGGCGGCAGATCGAGCCCGGCACCAAGTGGGCCGACGCCGCGAAGGTGTCGCTCACGGCACGCGGCGACGGCGGCACCGGCTGGTCCAAGGCCTGGAAGATCAATTTTTGGGCGCGGCTGCGCGACGGCGATCACGCCCACAAGATGCTCGGCGAACAGCTCAAGTTCTCGACCCTGCCGAACCTCTGGGACACCCATCCGCCGTTCCAGATCGACGGCAACTTCGGGGCCACCTCCGGGATGGTCGAGATGCTGCTGCAGAGCCAGTACGACGCGATTGAGGTACTGCCTGCAGTGCCCGCCATCTGGCCGGAGGGCTCGGTCCGCGGCCTGCGGGCCCGCGGCGGCGCCACGGTCGATATCGACTGGGTCGATGGGCGCGCGACTCGCGTCGCGCTGGTCGCGTCGCGGACGCGGCGGCTCACTGTCCGCAGTGACCTGTTGCCGGGCGGCGAGACGACGTTCAAAGCGGTTGCTGGGCGGCGGTATGTCTGGGGCGAGGAAGGCTGAGCGCTCGCTGGGAGTTCGGTCGACTGCGGGTCTGTTGGGGCTGGTTGCTCCCCGACTCTCGGCTTCGCTCGAGCGGGGTGACCCCATCGCGGCGGAGCCGCAAATGTCACAGCCCCGCGCCCCTGACGGGGCGCTGCCCTGCACCTGACTTCAGCAAGTGCGCTCAGCGATTGCTGGACAAGCGGCCGCACCCATGACGCAGTCCGCGGTGGCCTGAGCCCAGGCCACCGCGGACTGCGTCCCCCGTTCAGCGCGTGCCCACCGCCGCCCGAACCGCCCTGCGCGCCAGCTGGCAATCGTCGTGCAGCCGCCTGAGCAGCAGCCGCTGTTCCTCGCCGGACGGTGCGGCACCCGGGTGGGCGGGTCCCGGTGGCACCGGGGTCGCCTCGTGCATCGAACGCTGCACGGCCGTCTCGTACGTACGGATCTCACGGGTCAGTACGAGCATCAGGTTCACCAGGAACGCGTCCCGTGCTGCGGGCCCCGCCTGCTGTGCGAGCTGGCTGATCTGCCGGCGGGCCACCGGGGCGTCGCCGAGGACGGACCAGAGCGTCGCCAGGTCGTAGCCCGGCAGATACCAGCCCGCGTGCTCCCAGTCCACCAGCACTGGACCGGCCGGTGAGATCAGGATGTTCGACAGCAAGGCGTCACCGTGGCAGAACTGGCCCATCCCTTGGCGCCCCGCCGAGTGCGCGATGCCGTGCACGAGCTTCTGCAGATCGCCCATGTCCCGGTCGGTGAGCAGCCCCAGCTCGTGATACCGGGAGATCCGCGCCGCGTAGTCCAGCGGGGTGTCGAACGCCCCGGCCGGCGGGCGCCACGAGTTGAGCCGGCAGACCGCGCCCAACGCCGCCCTGATGTCCGCGCGCGGCGGGGCCTCCGCCGGATGCCGCTGCAGTGCCGCCACCCGTCCGGGCATCCGCTCGATCACCAGCGTGCAGTTGTCCGGATCCGCCGCGATCAGCCGTGGCACCCGTACCGGAGGCCGGTGCCGCACGAACGAGCGGTATGCCGCTATTTCATGGCGGATCCGCTCGGCCCAGACTGGAGAATGGTCCAGTAAGCACTTGGCGACTGCGGTGCTGCGTCCTGTCGTTCCGACGAGGAGCACCGCTCGGCCGCTGCGGCGCAGCACCTGCACCGGAGCGAACTCCGGACAGATCCGGTGCACCGAGGCGATCGCCGTGCGCAGCTGCGCGCCCTGAGGGCCGGACAAGTCCAGTCTCCCGCTGAGGGGTTGGGTGCCGACCCCTGGTACGCGCTGCGTGCGGCCGGCGCCGAGCACGGGTGACCCCTGACGCGCGGGGTCCAGATAAGGGCCGCCGCCCGCCCTCGGCGACTCCCCAGCTCGAGGAGCCTGTGGACGCGGGCGCAGCGACCGGGGCGGGGCGGACACGGAGGACGATGCTGCGTACATGGGTGATACGGATCCCTTCGTGTGCCTGCGAGTTACTGCGCTACCCGCCCCGGCCGCCTCGGTGCACCCTGGGGAATGTCCCTACGGCGACCGGGTCGGGGTGGCGCGTTCCTACCCGACACCCGATGCGCACTGGCACACCATCTGGCGCACCCTGGCGAACCCTGGCGAATAGTCCCGCAGCAACTGACACGGGGTTACTGTCAACTCAGCCGAGAACCTGGGGGCTTGACGTGAGCGGACAACCCAACACCCGTCTGGCGGATCTGTTCGGCCTGGCCGGCTGGTCCAAGGGCGAGCTCGCGCGGATGGTCAACCGGCAGGCGGCGGCCATGGGCCACCCCCAGCTGGCGACCGACACCTCGCGGGTGCGGCGCTGGATCGACATGGGAGAGATCCCGCGCGATCCCGTGCCGCGGGTGCTGGCAGCGCTGTTCACCGAGCGTCTCGGCCGTGTCGTGACCATCGAGGACCTCGGTCTGGTCCGGCACGGGCGTACGGGGAAACGGCCGGGCGGCGGGAGTGCGGAACATCCCGACGGAGTGCCGTGGACGCCCGAGCAGACTGCCGCGGTCCTCACCGAATTCACGGGAATGGACCTCATGCTCAACCGACGCGGCTTGGTGGGCGCGGGCGCCGCGCTCGCCGCAGGATCCGCACTCAGCAGCGCCATGCACGACTGGCTGCACTCCGACCCGGCTCTTTCGGCCGACGCTCCCGTAATCCACGACCCCCTGCACGCCGACCCCGCCGGGTACGACCGCTATGAGGCCGCCCCCATCGGGTCACAGGAGATCGAGGAACTGGAGCGCTCGGTCGAGGTGTTCCGGGCCTGGGACGCGGCCCGCGGCGGCGGGCTGCAACGCAAGGCTGTCGTGGGACAGCTCAACGAAGTGGGCGGCATGCTCGCCTACCGACACCCCGACCATCTCCAGCGGCGCCTGTGGGGCGTCGCCGCCAACCTCGCCGTCCTCGCGGGCTGGATGTCGCACGACGTCGGCCTGGAGCCCACGGCCCAGAAGTACTTCGTCATCGCCGCCCACGCCGCCCGTGAGGGCGGTGACCGGCCCCGTGCCGGCGAGGCGCTCTCCCGCGCCGCACGCCAGATGGTGCACCTGGGGCGGCCCGACGACGCACTCGACCTCATGAAGCTCGCCAAGTCGGGCTCCGGTGACGAGGTGCTGCCGCGCACCAGGGCCATGCTCTACACCATCGAAGCCTGGGCTCAGGCCTCGCTGGGCAGGGGCCAGGCCATGCGGCGCACCCTCGGCGAGGCGGAGGAACTCTTCGTCTCGGACAAGGACGACGTACCGGCGCCCAGCTGGATGCAGCTCTTCGACGAGGCGGACCTGCACGGAATGCAGGCCCTGGCCTACCGGACGCTCGCGGAGCACGAACCGGCGGCTGCCGCCGTCGCGCAGCGCCACGCGAAGGAGGCGCTCAAGCTGCGCGAGAAGGGCAGGGACCGGTCGCAGATCTTCGACCACATCTCGCTCGCGTCCGCCTGCTTCATCGCCGACGACCCCGAACAGGCCGACCGGTACGCACGCCTGGCCCTGACCTCGATGGGCTCGAACTCATCCCATCGCACATGGGACCGGCTGCGTGAGATGTACCGGCTGACGGGTCAGTACTCCAGCTATCCGAAGATCCAGGAACTGCGTGAGGAGATCAAACTGTCGCTGCCCAAGGGCCCGAACACCCGGGGTGGCAACAGCGCACGGGCATAGGGAGCCGTGCGCGGT
The DNA here is from genome assembly GCF_011045025.1 of Streptomyces ureilyticus. Classification (GTDB taxonomy): domain Bacteria; phylum Actinomycetota; class Actinomycetes; order Streptomycetales; family Streptomycetaceae; genus Streptomyces; species Streptomyces ureilyticus. The sequence continues at coordinate 38,735 of NZ_JAAKZX010000024.1, read as the reverse complement.
GAACTGAACGCATGTGTACGCGTGGTCAGTTGGTGACTCTGGCGATGAGTACGCAGGCGTCGTCCTCGCGTTCCCGCTCGCCGAACTCCTCTACGACCGTCCGTACGCAGTCCTGTGCGGAGCGGGCCTCGCCGAAGCGGGGGGCCAGGTCGAGGAGGCGGTCCACTGTCGCGGCGCGACTGCGCCCGGGGACCAGTCCATCGGTGTGCAGGAGCAGCAGGTCGCCCGGTTCGAGCGGCTCTTCGGCCTGCCCGTAGGCGGCGCCCGAGGTGGCGCCGAGCAGGACACCGTCGGGCGGCGCGAGCGCGCGCCCCGTCCCGTTGCGGAACAGCAGGGGGGCGGGGTGTCCCGCCTGCGCCCAGAGGAGCGTGCGGGTGTCGGGCCGGTAGCGGCAGCACATGGCGCTGCCGAGGGCCGGCTGGACCGAGGCGTCCAGTAACTGGTTGAGCCAGGCCATGAGTTGGCGGGGTTCGCTGCCCGCCATGGCCATTCCGCGCACCGCGCCGAGGAGCATCGCCATGCCCGAGGTGACGGTGGTGCCGTGCCCGGTGAGTTCACCGACGCTCAACATCGTTTCGCCGCCCGGCAGTTCGAGGGCGTCGTACCAGTCGCCGCCGATCAGCGCGCTCGTCGAGGCAGGCAGATAACGGGCGGCCACATCCAGGGCCGGCGCCCCTTGTTGCGGGAGCCGCAGGGAGCCGCGCCACGGCGGCAGCACAGCCTCCTGCAGCTCGACCGCGAGCCGGTGCTCGGTCTGCGCGATGTGCCGTTGGCGTTGCAGCGAGTCACGGGTCTCGCGCACCGTCCGCTGGCTGCGGCGCAGTTCGCTGACGTCCCGCAGCACGGCCCACATCGAGGCGGTGCTGCCGTCGGCTGCGAGCACGGGCTCGCCCATCATGTGCACGGTCCGTACGCCGCCGTCCGGGTGCACGATACGGAACTCCCCGTCGATCGGCTTGGCGTCGATGAGGCAGTCCGTCACCATCACCGTCAGCCTCGGCCGGTCCTCGTCGAGCACCACGGACGGCAGTTCGTCGAGGGTCAGCGCGGGAGCGGCGGGGTCGCGGCCGAGGATCTGGTAGAGCTCGCCGGACCAGCTCGCCTCGTCGGTCAGCAGGTTCCACTCGGCGCTGCCGACCCGGCTGAGCAGCGAGCTGGGCCGGGGGGCCGGGGGCACGGTCCGTACGACGGGAGCCGCCGCGTCCGGTGTCGCGGGCACCGGCGGCGGGCCGTCCCGCAACTGCGCCAAGTGCTCGTCCAGATCGTTCAGTTGGTGCAGGGCGAGGTTGTACAGCGCGCGCTGCCAGCGCCCTTCGGGGTCTGTGTCGTCTTGCTGTGCGTCACGCCGCACGGCGTCCACGTCGCCGCGCAGCCGACGCGTCTGCGAGATCAGCGCGTCGACCGAGCCGCGTGGGGGCGGCTGGGCGGCTGGGTGGTCCGCCGAGAGATGGGACGGCATGACGTACTCCGATACAGGCCCGGTACGACCAAGGCTGAGGGAAGGACCGTTACGACTCTTGCACAGCCCGCGACGCGCTGTAAGGGATTTGGCAAGACGCGATGCACTGGTGCCTGTGGCATATGCCTACGTCCACTCGGAGGGCTCGACTCGGACGAATCGATTACGTGGGAGATCCACCAAGTCGTAGATGGAGTAGGCGAGTTGGTGGAGTTATGACAGTAGGCCCGGACTCCTTCAAGCGCGTGTTCGACGAGTGTTTGAGCGGGTGTCGATGCCGTGCCCCGGACGAGAGATGTGGGGCATATGTACGGGGCCGTGCCGTGGCCGGCAGTGGTCCGTGGTCAGGAAGGCGGTGGCTCCTCGGCCCCGCAGGAGCTCCCGGCGTCCGCGAGCGAGCCGTACAGCAGGAAGTCGTCGACCTTCTCGTGCACGCACTTCGACGAACCGTACCCCGTGTGGCCCTCGCCCTTGTTGTCGAGCACCACGGCCGACCGGCCGAGCCGCTTCGCGGTCTCCACCGTCCAGCGGTACGGGGTCGCGGGGTCGCCGCGGGTGCCGACGAGGAGCATCTTCGGGGTGTCCACGTCGCGTACGTCCTCGCGGATGAAGTCGGTGCCCTTGGGGCGGCCGTAGCACATGAGCACCTGGGTGAGCCGGGAGCGGCCGAAGACCGGTGAGGCCTCCTCGTACTCGGCGCGCAGCCGGTCGAGATTTCTGGTGATCCGGGCGGCGGTGGGGCGGTCGGGGTCGTCCGCGCAGTTGATGGCTGTGAGCGCGGACTGGAGGTTGTCCATGGGGATGTCCGCCTCGTCGACGAGCCCGCCGTTGCGGGGCGCCGTGATGCCGCCGCCGCTGAACCGCAGGAGCCCTCGGGGGTCACCGTCCTCGATCAGCGATCTGAGCGCCTGCGAGAGGGCCGGCCACAACTCCTTGCTGTAGAGGGCCTGTCCGAGGGCGCCCGCGAGGTCCTGGCCGGAGAAGGGGGCGCCGAACTCCGTCGGCAGGGGATTCTCGTCCAGCGAGCGGACCAGGTCGACCATCTCCTCCCTTGCCGTGCGCGGATCCTGGCCGAACGCGCAGCTGATGTCGTCGGTGCACCAGGTGAGGAAGTCCTCCAGCGCGGTCTGCAGTCCCTCGGTGTTGGCGAGGGCCTGCTCACTGAGCGGCTCGGTGAGGGTGTCCACGCCGTCGAGCACCAACCGGCCGGTCCGGTCCGGGAACTGGGCCGCGTAGACCGCACCCAGCCGTGTTCCGTACGAGAAACCGAGGTAGTTGAGCTTCTTGTCGCCGAGGGCATCGCGCATGATGTCCAGGTCCCGGGAGACGTTGACCGTGCCTATGTGCGGCAGCACGGGCCCGGAATGCTTGGCGCAGGCGTCGGCGGACTTCCTGAGCAGCTTCAGCGCGGCCTGCGGATTGTCGCTGTCCGGTTGGGTGTCCTCGGTGGGGGCGTCCGTCGGATCGGAGGTTGGCCCGATTCCTTCGCCGCAGCTGACCGGCGAGCTTCTGCCGACGCCGCGCGGGTCGAAGGTCACGACGTCGTAGCCGTTCGTCAGGCCCATGAAGTCGTCGCCGCCGGCGGTGAGTTCACTGACCCCCGAGGCGCCGGGGCCGCCGAAGTTCAGCAGTACGGAACCCCTGGACTCGCCCGTCGCCCTGAAGCGGGCCATGGCTATGTCGAGCGTTTCGCCACCAGGTTTCGCGTAGTCGAGCGGAACGGTCACCTTGCCGCACTGCAGATCCTCGGGCACTCCCATCCCGGCGTCCTCGCACTTGGTCCAGTCGATCTTCTGGTCGTAGAAGCGGGACAGCCCGGGTTGATCGGGCCGGTCGGCCGCGGTCACCGTCCGCACCCCGGCTCCCAGCAGAGCCTGTGGCGGCAACGCGACTCCCAGCAGGACCAGCGTCACAGCGCCGGCGAAAGCGCAGCGGTGGTGCGTGAACAGCATGGGAACCCTCCAGGGACGCCCCGGTCCAGGACCGGGGATTCCCCCTGGCTCACGATAAGGGCCCACCTCCGACCACGCCTCTGGGCGAGCGCGACGCGCGCAGGGCGTTTATCCTGCGCGCGTCGCGCTCAGCGCGTCGGTGCTGTGGCCTCTGTGGGCGCTGTGGCCTTCCCCGAGGCGTCTCTCGGCTCGCCGAAGGCCCACGCCATGCGCGGCTCGACGACGAAGCGGAAGACGGAGCGGACCGGCCAGGAACACAGGAACGTGATGAGACCGACGGCGGCCACCGTGACCGCCAGCTCACCAAGCGGGGAATGCAACCACGGGCGGTCGTACCAGTCGAAGAAGCGGGACGACTTGATGATGAAGCCGTGCAGCAGGTAGCCGTACATCGTGCCCGCACCCAGCGCCGTGAACCACATATGCCGCCTCGGCACCCAGGCCAGGAAGCAGACGGTCAGCACCAGTGCCACGGCGAGCAGCGCCGGCGTGGTGATCAGGCCCGCCCAGTGCGGTACACCCTGGCTGGCGACGCTGCTGCGGTGGTAGAACCACTTGGCGTCGAACCAGGGCGCCACCGCGTACGCCACCCCGCACGCGGCCACGCCCACCGGCAGCGCGATCAGCCGCACGCGCCGCGTACGCAGCCGCTCGAAGTGCTCGGCGCGGAGCGTGAGGCCGAGCACGAAGAACGGCAGGAATTGCAGGGTCCGCTGGATCGAGATGTCCCCGCCGAGATCCGGCGAGACCGAGGCGAACACCGCGAGCCCCACCGCGATCGGCACCGGACGACGCAGAGCCAGCCACACGGGAGTGGTCAGCCGCCAGATGAACAGCGCGACCAGGAACCACATCACATACCAGGGATCCAGCAGGCTGAACGGATACGTCCAGTCGTCCTGCGCCCAGCGGTAGAAGATCGTGTACGCGCACTCGAAGACGAGATACGGCACGACGACCCCCGTCAGCAGCCTGCGCACCCGGCCCGGCGCCATGTCGAAACTCCGCGAGAAATAGCCGGAGATCAGCGCGAACGCGGGCATGTGGAACGCGTAGACGACCAGATACGCCGCTGTCGCGAACCTGCCGCTGTGCGTCAGCGGCTCCCAGGCGTGACCACAGCACACCAGCACGATGGTGAGGTACTTCGCGTTGTCGAAGTACGGGTCCCGACGGGCCTGCGGAGGCTTGGCCGGCGATCTGGGCGGCGGCTCCGACACCGCCACGGGTGCGGGGGCCGACAAGTCCTGCGCCACCATGTCTCCAAGCCTCGACTACGTGAAACTGATTCCTCCCGCCCGCCACTGTCACATACGGCGCGGTCGTGTGAGACGTTCACTTCTGGCTCGGCAGACACAGCTGGCTGAAACCGTGTCCCCTGGCTCCGCCCGGTCGAAGACCGCCTCCGGAGGTCAGGTAATTCCGTTGCCCGGCCGGGCCGACCGTGGTGTCGTGCCGGTATGGATCATGCGGAGGTACTGGCCCTGTTCGACCGGGACATGCGCGATGGCGCGCGGCCCGACGGCCCGGGGGCCGTGGTGGATCGTGCCGGTTCGGTCGTGCGGCAGGTCGGAGCCGAGCAGGGCTGGAGCGGCGTCCTCTGGTCTCAGCTCGAAGGGACCGACGTGGACGCGGTGATCACCGAGCAGGTGCGGTACTTCACAGGCCTCGGCCGCGGGTTCGAGTGGAAGCTGTACGGGCACGACCGGCCGGCGGACCTGGGCGGGCGGCTTCGCGCGGCGGGGTTCACCCCCGAGCCGGAGGAGACGCTGATGATCGCCGAGTGCGGCGAGCTCCGCCTCGATGCCGAGCCGCCGGAGGGCATCGAACTCCGCCCCGTCACCGACCGCGCGGGCGTCGACCTCATGGTGGACGTACACGAGCAGGCCTTCGGCACGGACAGCTCCCCGCTTCGCCACCAGCTGCTGGCCCAGCTCGACGCGGACCCGGACACGGTCGTCGCCGTCGTGGCCATCGCCGGTGACGTGCCGGTGAGCTCGGCCCGCATGGAGCTCACACCGGGCGCCCGGTTCGCGGGTCTGTGGGGCGGCGGCACCGTCCCCGCCTGGCGTGGCCGCGGCATCTACCGCGTCCTCGTCGCCCACCGGGCCCGCATCGCCGCCGACCGCGGCTACCGCTACCTCCAGGTCGACGCCTCCGACCAGAGCCGCCCCATCCTCGGTCGACTCGGCTTCGTACCGCTGACCACGACGACGCCGTACGTGTACGACCCGCGCTGACACCCTTCGCGGGTGGGTGCCGCGAGGCCGGTGAGGGCCGTGAGGCGGTGAGAGCCGTGACACGTCGCCGTCTCACAGATCGAGTTGGCACTCCACGGCCTTGCGCGTCGGCACATAGCCGAGGGAGTCGTTGACGCGGCGCATGGGCGTGTTGCTGTCCACCGTGTCGGTGAGCAGGGCGCCGAGCTCCGGGTGGCGTCGGCGGGCCAGGCGGATCGAGTGGGCCTTCATCCACCGGGCGAGGCCGTGTACCCGGTGCTCGGGGAGTACGGCGGTTCCGTAGTGCTGAGCGTCGCCCCGTCCGTCGCCGGGCACGACCAGCTCGGTGAAACCGACCACCGCACCGTCCCTCGTGTCCACCACGGCGACGGTGTGCAGCAGATCGCCGCGCTTGGCGATCGCCTCGGCCGCCGACACCACGCGTTCCACGTCCCACACCACCGTGCCGTAGTCGGTTCCCTCCATCGGCATGTCGTCCATGGCCCGCCGCGACTCGGCGTACGTGCGCGCCAGTTCGGGCGGCACGGTTCCCTCCCACTCGGTCAACCGGTAGCCGTCATGCGCCTGTTCGGTGATCGCGTCGATCCGGGTGAGGTCGGCGTCGGCCAGCGGCAGCCGGGCGTACGTCAGCGTCAGCACCCGGCGGAAGCCGCGCGCCGCCAGGAACAGATCGCCCGCCGAGCCCTCCTCGGCCTGCGCGAGGACCGACCGGCGCCCCTCTTGCCGTGCCGTCGCGACGGCAGCGTCCAGCAGCGCGGTCCCCACGCCCCGGCGCCGTTCGGCCCGGTGTACGGCGACTTCGAGCTCCGCGAGATGCCGCTGCCCCTCCTTCACGAAGAGCCGCAGAAAGGCGGACCCGACCGGCATCCCCTCGTCGTCGGCCGCGAGCCAGGCCCGCCGCCGGCTGGACGGGGTGGGTTCGGGGTCGGTGAGCGCGGTGATGCGAGGCGGCACGTGGTCTCCGTCACGGTGGGCTACGGGTGGTGAAGTCCATCAATCCCGCAGGAGCCAACCGTGACGGGGACCGGCGTGCAACAGGTTTTGCGCTGGTTCTGTGCGGCAGACCGTTGGTGTCAGCGGCGTGCCTTGGACCGGTCCAGGGCCGCGACGCCCACCGCCGCGAGGCCGATCTGGATCAGCCACTCGACCCAGTCCACCCCTTCGGTCTCCGCCACGTCGAACGCCGAGGCGATGCCCGATCCGACGAGCGCGGCCGCGATACCGACCAGAATGGTCCACAGAACGCCGATGCGCTGACGGCCCGGAACGACGAGCCGGCCCAGCACACCAATGATGATGCCGATCACGATGGCACTGATGATGCCCGAGATCTCCATCTCAGCCCCTTTTCGTCATACTCCCTACTGCCATGAGTGCCCCGTGACGGTGAGTGCACTCCCGGCTCCGTCTACGAGCCACCCGTATGGTTCGTGCGCGCCCAGGTCTGCAGAGGGACCTCTCGTCCCCTCGACATGCGCAGCACCGGGTCGGTGTCGACGAGGGCGAAGCCGGTGGCCTGCGCGACCGCCCTGCTTGCCGTGTTGCCCTCCTCGATGCACAGGACCAGGCGCCGGGCGCCGGTGTGGCGCAGGGCGTAGTCCGATACGAGGCGTACGGCTTTGGAGGCCAGGCCCCGACCGCGGTGGGCGGCGCCGACGCCGTAGGCGAGTTCGACGTCCCGTTCGTCTTTCTGGTTGCGGAACAGCAGGACCTCACCGCGCGGAACGACACCGTCCGTGGTGATCGCGAGCTGCACCTTGCGCCCCTGAGCACGCGCCGCGAACGCCTCGGCGAGATACGTATGAGCCGCCGCGATGTCGAACGGCGAGGCCACGGGCGTCCAGCGGGCCATCTCCGGGTCGTCGTACAGCTCGACCAGAGCGAGCACATCGTCCTCCGACCACTCGCGAAGCCGGATCCCTTCCCCTTCGAGGCGAAGTTGTGGCGGCAGGGCAAGCGACGGTCGGATGTCCATGCGTGGATCATGCCGCACGCCGCGTGGGCGGCCAAGGGCGAAAGTCGGTGACCCGGCGTCGCCTGAGACGCGGGCCTGTACGGAGGCTTCACACGGAGACCGGCCCGCGACGTGTACGTGCGGGCCGGCCGATTTCCCTCCTCCGTGCAGACGCCCTCCAGCGCCTGCTCCTACGCCTTCGGTGTGCTCTTCGCCGATGCGGCCGCGCACACGAACCCCAGCACGACGGCGAGACCGCCGATGATGATGTTGCTGACTATGACGCCCGCGTCGGGGCTCTCGCCCACGATCCATGGCGAGATGATCAGCCACACACCTATGGCGGACATCGCCCAGCTCAGGCCGTACATCCGCTCCGGAGCTCTGGTGAATCCGAGTGCCAGCAGGCCTATCGCGATGCCCATGATGAGGTTGTGCGTCACGAGTGCGGGCTGGCTTGTAGTGAAGTGGAGAATCCACGGGGATGCGGCACAGTACAGACCGAGCAGGAACACCGGTCCGTCCACGAGCGCCACATCGCGACCACCAAGCATGCGGGCATATCGATCCCGCATTTCGCCTACGTCTGGGTGAGTGGTGATGTCACCTCGGGTGCGTGAGACGTCGGCCATGACTCGTCTCCTTTGCTCTCTGCAGGCCCGACCGCTCTGGTGCGGTATGCGGTAAGAGCCGCCTACGTTCATTCTGCGCTTATTTGTTCTTTATGTGTAGTGGTCGGCGGGGCCGGAGGGGAGGAAGCAACAGTGGCTGACATTCTGGCGCGGATACCCGCGGACCGGACCCTGCTCGGCTTCAAGCGGATGCGCTGAACGCCAACGAGAAATTCTCGCGGCCGGGCGGCGCGGGGTGTCGAATCGGGGGTGTGTCGTTCGTGTAGGAGGTGGAAGGACACCACGACGCCAAGGAGGCCGTGATGAAGTACTACCTGCTCAGCGTGATGCAACCGGTCGGGGGCACGCCCGCCCCCGAGGTCCTCGAGGAGATCGGCAAGAACCTCGACGTCTTCCACCAGGAGCTGCGGGAGGCAGATGCCTGGGTGTTCGCCGGGGGACTGCACGGCTCGGAGTCCTCCACTGTGCTGCGGCCTCGCGATGGTGACGTCCTGATCACCGACGGCCCGTATGCCGAGGGCAAGGAGATGCTCGGCGGGATCTGCCTCATCAAGGCGCCCGACCTGGACGCGGCCCTGGAGTGGGGACGCAAGGCGGCCCTGGCGACGACCCTGCCGATCGAGGTGCGGCCCTTCATGGGCGAAGCCGACGGATGACCACGGACATCGAGGCCGTGTTCCGCGCGGAGTACGGCCGCGCCGTCGCCGTCCTCGTCCGCTTCCTCGGCGACATCGACCTCGCCGAGGAAGCGGTCCAGGACGCCTTCACCACGGCCGTGCTGCGCTGGCCGGAGACCGGTGTGCCGCCCAGCCCGGCCGGATGGATCATCACGACCGCCCGCAACCGGGCGATCGACCGGCTGCGCCGTGAGTCCTCCCGGGAGGCCAGGCATGCCGAGGCCACCCTGCTGCACGCCCCGGACGCACCGCCCGAGGAGGGCCCCGTGCGCGACGACCGGCTCCGCCTCGTCTTCACCTGCTGCCACCCCGCCCTCGCTCTCCAGGCCCGGGTCGCCCTGACTCTGCGGCTGCTCGGCGGGCTGACCACGGCCCAGATCGCGCGCGCCTTCCTTGTGCCCGAGCCGACGATGGCACAGAGACTCGTCCGGGCCAAGGCGAAGATCCGCAACGCCGGAATCCCGTACCGGGTGCCGCGCGACGCCGACCTACCGGACCGGCTCACCGGAGTGCTGGCCGTCGTCTACCTGATCTTCAACCAGGGGTACGAGGGTGCGGAGGAGTTGTGCGCCGAGGCTCTGCGTCTCGGCCGCCTCCTCGCCGAGCTCATGCCGGACGAGCCCGAGGCCACCGGCCTGCTCGCGCTGATGCTCCTGATCGAGTCGCGCCGGGACGTCCGGCGGGACGACGACGGCGTGCTGGTGCCCCTGCTGGATCAGGACCGTGCCCGCTGGGACCGTGACCTGATCGCCGAGGGGCAGGAACTCGTCCGCCGCTGCCTGCGCCGGAACCAACCGGGCCCATACCAGATCCAGGCCGCCATCCAGGCCGTCCACAGTGAGGCTCCGACCGGAGACGCCACGGACTGGAATCAGATCCGGCGCCTCTACGACCAGCTCCTGGCTCTGGCCCCGAGCCCGGTCGTGGCCCTGAACCGGGCCGTCGCCGTGGCCGAGACCGAGGGCCCGCGGCAGGCGCTCGGCCTCGTGGATGCCCTCGACCTCGACGACTACCGCGTCCTCCACGCCGTCCGCGCCGACCTGCTGCGCCGCCTGGGCCGCGACACGGAGGCCGTACGGGAGTACGAGGCGGCCATCGCGCTCACCGAGAGCGCGGCGGAACGTGCGTTCCTCGACCGTCGCCGGAGGGAACTCACACGCTGAGCGCCTCCCGCACCGCCGCCACCGACTCCTTCCCGCCCGCACCGGACGAGGTGACCCGCCCGGCCTCCAGGACGAAGTACCGCTGCGCCGCCCGCATCGCGAAGCCCACGTGCTGCTCGACCAGGAGCACCGAGAGCCCGCCGCGGGCGGCCAGCGCGAGGATCGTCTCCTCGATCTCGGCCACGACCGACGGCTGGATGCCCTCGGTCGGCTCGTCCAGGAGCAGCAACCGTGGCTCGGTCACCAGCGCGCGGGCAATGGCGAGCTGCTGCCGCTGACCGCCCGAGAGCAACCCGGCCCGCCGGTTCGACAGCGCCCGCAGCGCCGGGAACAGGTCCAGCGCCTCCGCGATCGCCGCCTTTCCGCGCTTGCGCCCGTCCGCCACCAGCTGAAGGTTCTCGGCGGTCGTGAGATGCGGGAAAGCCTGCTGACCCTGCGGTACGTACGCCATGCCGCGCGCCACACGCTCATGCGGTTTGCGGCGCGTGACGTCCTCGCCGTCGAAGCGAACAGTGCCGCTCGACGGGGTGAGCAGCCCGACGGCCGCCCGCAGCAGGGTGCTCTTGCCGGCGCCGTTGTGCCCGAGCACGGCGGCCACGCCGTCCTTCGGGACCTCGACGGACACCCCGTGCAGGACGGTGCTGCGGTGGTAGCCGACACGGACGTCGTCGATCTCCAGCATCACGCCTCCTGTACGGCAGCAGGGGCCGCCGCGGTGTCGAGTACGTCCCCGGCGGCGGCGTGCCCGAGGTACACCTCCTGCACCCTGCGATCCGCCTGCACCTCGGCCACCGTTCCCTCGCTCAGCACCTTGCCCGCGTGCAGCACGCTGACGCTGCGCGCGAAGGACCGCATGAAGTCCATGTCGTGCTCGATGACGACCACGGTCCGCTCCTCGCTGATCCGCTCCAACAGCTCGCCGGTGGCCTGCCGTTCGTCATGGCTCATCCCCGCGACCGGCTCGTCGAGCAGCAGCAGCCGTACGTCCTGCACGAGCAGCATGCCGATCTCCAGCCACTGTTTCTGCCCGTGCGCGAGGGTCCCGGCCGGACTGTCGGCCAGCTCCGCGAGCCCCACCGTCTCCAAGGCCCGCGCGACGGACTCCGGAACGTCCTTGCGGCGCCGCAGCATCGTCAGCATCCCGCGTCCTGCGCCCGCCGCGATGTCCAGGTTCTGAAGGACGGTCAACTCCTCGAAGACCGTGGCCGTCTGGAACGTACGGCCGATGCCCGACCGGGCGATCTTGTGGACGCTGCGCCCGAGCAACTCCTCGTCCCCGAAGAGCACCGAACCCTCCGCCTTCACCAGACCGGTGACCGCGTCGACGAGCGTCGTCTTGCCCGCCCCGTTCGGCCCGATGAGGAAGCGCAGATCGCCCGGCTGTACGTCCAGGTCCACGCCGTCGACGGCCTTGAACCCGTCGAATGACACCCGCAGTTGCCGTATCCGAAGACCCGAGAGCTCACTCATGCTGCTTCTCCCACAGGAAGGGCGGGTGACGGTTCCTCACTCGCACGTGCCGCCCTGCGCCGCCGTACCATCCCCACCAGCGAGGCCAGACCGCCCGGCAGGAACGCCAGGGCCACGATGAACAGCAGCCCCTGGAAGTACGTCCAGGCCGCCGGGAACTCCTCCGACAGCGCCGTCTTGGCCCAGGCGACCCCGATCGCGCCCAGGACCGCGCCGACCAGACTCGCCCGGCCGCCGACCGCCGCGCCGATGACGAACTCGATGGACGGCACGATCCCGATCATCGCGGGCGAGATGATGCCGACGGCCGGGACGAACAGTGCGCCCGCCAGTCCCGCCATGCCCGCTGCCACGACGTATGCGACGAGCTTCACGTTCGCCGGGTCGTACCCGAGGAAGCGCACCCGTTCCTCCGAGTCCCGTACGGCGACGAGGAGTTCGCCGTACCGGCTGTGGATCAGCTGCCGGGCGAGCGCCATCAGGAGCAGCAGGGCGGCGGCGATGACGAAGTAGACCATCCGCTGGTTGACGGGGTCGTTGAGGTCGTAGCCGAAGAAGCCCTGGATGTCGGTGAGTCCGTTGGTGCCGCCGGTGGTGGCCTGCTGGCCGATGAGCCAGATCGCGAAGGCCGCGGTGAGCGCCTGGCTGAGGATCGCGAAGTACGCGCCCTTGACCCGGCGGCGGAAGATGAACGAACCGAGCAGCGCGGCGACCAGCATCGGCAGCAGTACGGTCGCGGCGAGCGCGAAGAGCGGGTTGGCGAACGGCTGCCACCACCAAGGGAGTTCGGTGGCCGTGCCGTACAACTGCATGAAGTCGGGGAGGTTGCCGGGCCCGGCGTCGGCGATCTTCAGGTGCATCGCCATGGCGTAGCCGCCGAGCCCGAAGAAGACACCCTGTCCGAGCGTGAGCAGCCCGCCGCGCCCCCATGCCAGGCAGATGCCGACCGCGACCATCGCGGTGCACAGGTACTTGGCGAGCAGCCCGAGCCGGAAGTCGGAGAGGGCCAGTGGCGCCAACCCGAAGAGGGCCACGGCGGCCGCGGCGAAACCTGCGCGCGCCCGCGCGGAGTGTCCCTTGACCAGGGGGATACGAGTGAGAAGAGGCATACGAGAGTCGGTCATACGAGGCTCCTCGTACGCAGGGTGTACAGCCCTTGGGGCCGCCACTGGAGGAAGGCGACGATGCCCACGAGGACGAGCACCTTCGCGACGCTGACGGTGGTGGAGTACTCGAGGACGGACTGCAGGACGCCCAGCACAAAGGCGACGATCACGGTGCCCTTGAGCTGCCCGATGCCGCCGACCACGATCACCAGGAACGCGTCGATGATGATGTTGGTGCCCATCGTGGGACCGATCGGACCGACCAGCGTCAGCGCGACGCCCGCGACTCCGGCCAGTCCGGAACCGATGAAGAAGGCCGTCCGGTCCACGCGTTCGGTGGAGATCCCGGACACCTCGGCCAGGTCGCGGTTCTGTACAACACCGCGGATCCGGCGGCCCAGCGAGGTCATCCGCAGCGTCAGCGACAGCGCGACGACCGCCGCGATCGCCAACCCCAGAATGAACAGACGGCTGTTGGCGACCGTGAGCGGATCGTCGCCGCCGATGAGCGTGATGTTCCCGGTGAGCAGGTCGGGCGCACGGGTCTGCACGTTCGGCGCGCCGAAGATGTCCCGGGCGAGCTGCTGGAGCATCAGCGAGACGCCCCAGGTGACGAGCAGCGTGTCGAGCGGACGCAGATACAGGCGGCGGATCAGCAGCCACTCCAGCAGCGCGCCGAGCGCTCCCGCGACCAGGAAGGCGACGGGCAGCGCGATGAGCAGCGACAGACCGGCGCTGGTGATGGACTTCTGGAGGACGTACGTGGTGTAGGCGCCGGCCATGATGAACTCGCCGTGGGCCATGTTGATGACGTTCATCTGGCCGAAGGTGAGCGAGAGACCGAGCGCGATGAGCAGCAGGACGGCACCGATGCTGATGCCGGTGAAGGTCTGACCGAGGATCACGGTCATACGGCGGCTCCGGGAGACGGCGGCGGGGCACGGGGCACCCGCTTCGAAGTCTTCAACTCCTCGAAGCGGGGCCCCGCGTGGCGGACAGACAGGGATCGTCAGGAGAGGCCGGAGGCCCAGTCGTAGCCCTTCAGATACGGATCCGGCTTGATCGCCTTGCCGGAGTCCCACACCTGCTCGATCAGCCCGTCCGTGCCGATCTTGCCGATCCGGGCGGTCTTGTAGATGTGCTGGGACGCCCCGTCGACGGTGACCTTGCCCTCAGGGGCGTCGAAGGTGATGCCGTCCGAGGCCGCCTTGACCTTCTCCGGGTCGAAGGAACCGGCCTTCTCCACCATCGCCTTCCACAGATAGACCGAGGTGTACGCCGCCTCCATCGGGTCGCTGGTCGGCTTGCCCTGGCCGTACTTGGCCTTGTACGCCTTCACGAACTCGGTGTTCGCCGCGCCCGCGGTCGTCTGGTAGTAGTTCCAGGCCGTCAACTGGCCCGCCAGATACTGCGATCCGATCGACTTGACCTCTTCCTCGGCGATCGACACCGAGACCACCGGCATACTGGTGGCGGTCAGGCCCGCCGACTTGTACTCCTTGAAGAAGGCCACATTTGAATCGCCGTTGAGGGTGTTGAAGACCGCGTCGGCCTTCGACGCCTTCACCTTGTTGGCGATCGTGCTGAACTCCGTGGAGCCCAGCGGCGCGTAGTCCTCGCCGAGCACCTTCATGCCGTTGGCCTTCGCATAAGCCTTGATGATCTTGTTGGCGGTGCGCGGGAAGACATAGTCGCTACCGACGAGGTAAATCGACTTCTTACCCTGGTTCTTGAGGTAGTCCAGCGCCGGCACGATCTGCTGGTTGGTGGTGGCCCCCGTATAGAAGATGTACGGGGACTCCTCAAGTCCCTCGTACTGAACGGGATAGAACAGCAGGGACTTGTTCTTCTCGAATACGGGCTTCACGGCTTTGCGGCTCGCGGAGGTCCAGCAGCCGAAGGTGGCCACGACCCGGTCCTCGCGGATGAGCTTGCTCGCCTTTTCCGCGAAGGTGGGCCAGTCGGAGGCGCCGTCCTCGCTGATCGGCTGGATCTTCTTGCCGAGTACACCACCCTTGGCGTTGATCTCGTCGATCGCCAGCTTCAGCGAATCGCGTACGGTCACCTCGCTGATCGCCATCGTGCCGGACAGCGAGTTGAGCAGGCCGACCTTGACGGTGTCACCGCTGGTGTCCGCCTTGGCCGCCTTGTCGGACGAGCCGCCCGCGTCGGTCTTGGCGCCGCACGCGGACAGCGCGACGGCAGCCGCGAGTGCGGCGGCGCCCGCCACCATCCGACGTCGGAAAATACTGGAACCGCTGGACAAATGGACCTCCTCGTCCCATGAAGGACAAGCTCGTGAAGTGCGGTCCACAGCTTCAAGTCGACTCGTTTCCGAGGTGTTTCACTCGACGGTCCCGTTTGTATCTTCCGGCTCTCAGGGGGAACAAAAAATGCCCGGAGGCGGAATTCGTTCCACGAATTCACGGTTCGCCCAAGGAATTCCCATGACACCGGCACCGCGTTGCTGACCGAGTCGTCGCATCCTTCAGGCCCGCTACGCCTTCGAGTACGAGAAGCACGACGGCGAGTGGCTGAGCGTCAACTCACCACTCCTCGGTGTCGCAAGGCTCAAAGGAAGCGACTTCCGGCGCGCGGCCGGGGGCGTACCGGATCAGGCCGTGTGGTCCGGCTGACCCGAGGTCTCGGAGCCGTCCGCCTTCCGCCCCGCCACTTTCGCGGCTTCCTCCTCGAGTGCCTGCTTCTTCGAGGCGCGCAGGCTGGTCACCGTCGTCACGGCGAGGACCAGGACGATGAAACCGAGCGAGAACGGGATGGAGATCTCGGGCACGTGCACGCCGGACTCGTGCAGGGCGTGCAGCACCAGCTTGACGCCGATGAAGCCGAGGATGATCGACAGGCCGTAGCTGAGGTGCACCAGCCTCTTGAGCAGGCCGCCGATGAGGAAGTACAGCTGACGCAGGCCCATCAGCGCGAAGGCGTTGGCGGTGAAGACGATGTACGGATCCTCGGTCAGACCGTAGATCGCGGGGATCGAGTCCAGCGCGAACAGTACGTCCGTGGAGCCGATCGCCAGCATGACGACCATCATCGGAGTCATCACGCGCTTGCCGTTCTCCACGATGAACAGCTTGGTGCCGTGGTAGCGGTCGGCGACGCCGAAGCGCTTCTCGACGGCCTTGAGCAGCTTGTTCTCCTCGTACTCCTCCTCGTGCTGGTCGTGGCGGGCGTCCTGGACGAGCTTCCAGGCGGTCCAGATCAGGAAGGCGCCGAAGATGTAGAAGACCCAGGAGAACGTCGAGATGATCGCCGCGCCGGCCGCGATGAAGATCGTACGCAGCACCAGCGCCACCAGTACACCGACCATCAGCACCCGCTGCTGGTACTTGGCCGGTACCGAGAACTTCGCCATGATCAGCACGAAGACGAAGAGGTTGTCGACGCTCAGCGACTTCTCCGTGATGAATCCCGCGAAGAACTCACCGGCCGGCTGACCACCGCCGAACACCGCCACAGCGAGCCCGAAGGCCACGGCGAGGGCTATCCACACCGCCGACCAGATGCCGGCCTCCTTGATCGACACCTCGTGCGGCTTGCGCCCGATGAAGAAGTCCACGGCGATCAGCGCACACAGGGCTGCGACGGTCAGCAACCAGACATTGAGAGTGACATTCACGGTTCGTTCCTCCGGAGAATTACTCGTGAGAATCATTCTCATCAGGAGGGCGTTCTGGCAACGCCCGCTCATCCTTCGGAACGGGTGGCGCATTGCTGTGACCTGGGGCTCCTTGACCTCATTGTCCTGTTCGTCAGGCGCCGAGCCTGGCCGCGATGACCGGTGAGCGCCTGTCGGCGATCGCGCGGTGACCTGGTCATGGGGATGGACCGAGTCCGTGAGGTCGCCCGAGCCCAGCCAACCCGTCGTATCGACGAAGGAGCCCCGGGAGTCACCGCCGTCGACAGCCCCCTTCGCGGCCGCCTCGGTCTGCGGATGGAAAGCGCTGTCATAACTCTCGACAAGCCCTATGGCCGCACCTCATCCTTCAGCAGACGCGTGGCATGAACGCGACAGGAGAGGGGCTCTCCATGATCAGACGCAGGTCACTGCTGGCTGCGGCGGGCGGTACGTTCCTCGGTGGTGCCCTGGCGACGGGCACCGCACGGGCCGACGCGACCATCGCGGTCAACCCCGGTACGACCTACGGGCGTTGGGACGGCTGGGGCACCTCCCTGGCCTGGTGGGCGAACGTGTTCGGGGCGCGCGACGACTTCGCCGACGCCTTCTTCACCACCAAGTCCGTTGCCTACAACGGCCGTACGCTGCCGGGTCTGGGCCTGAACATCGCCCGCTACAACCTCGGCGCGTGCAGCTGGAACAGCGTGGAGGGCGACAGCATGGTGGCCTCGCCCAACATCCCCCGCTTCAAGCAGATCGAGGGCTTCTGGCAGGACTGGAACAACGAGGACCCGGCGTCCTCCGCCTGGAAGTGGTCCGCGGACGCCGCCCAGCGCGCCGCGCTCGTCAAGGCGACCAGCCGCGGCGCGGTCAGCGAACTCTTCGCCAACTCCCCGATGTGGTGGATGTGCCTCAACCACAACCCTTCGGGCGCCGCTGGCGGCGGCAACAACCTCCAGTCCTGGAACTACCGCCAGCACGCCTCCCACCTGGCCGCCACCGCCCTGTACGCGAAGAACAACTGGGGCGTGAACTTCGCGAGCGTCGACCCGTTCAACGAGCCCTCGTCCGACTGGTGGACGGCCACCGGACGGCAGGAGGGCTGTCACATGGACGCCACGGTCCAGTCGGCCGTCCTCCCGCACCTGCGCAGCGAACTCGACAAGCGCGGACTGACCGGTACGCGGATCTCCGCCTCTGACGAGACCAGCTACGACCTGGCGCGTACGACATGGAACTCGTTCAGCGCGTCGACCAAGGCGCTGGTGGGCCGCGTCAACGTGCACGGCTACCAGGGCTCCGGCGGCCGACGCGACCTCCTCTACACCGACGTTGTCACTACGGCACGCAAGCAGCTGTGGAACTCCGAGTACGGCGACAGTGACGGTACCGGCCTCACCATGGCGAGCAACCTGTGCCTGGACTTCCGCTGGCTGCACCCCACGGCCTGGTGCTACTGGCAAGTCATGGATCCGACCGTCGGCTGGGCGATGATCCATTACAACGAGAGCACGCTCCAGGCCGGCGCCGTCCAGACCAAGTACTACGTGATGGCCCAGTTCAGCCGCCACATCCGCCCCGGCATGACGATCCTCGACACAGGCGTCGGCTACGCGGTGGCCGCCCTCGACACGGCGGCCCGACGCCTGGTCATCGTGGCCGTCAACACCGGCGCGGCCCAGACACTCACGTTCGACCTCTCCCGCTTCGGCACGGTGACCGGCGGCACGGGCGGCCTGGTCCGCCGCTGGAACACGGTCACCGCAGGGGGCGGCGACCTCTACACAGAGCGCGCGGACACGTACCTCAGCGGCAAGCTGCTGCGGGTGCCGTTCGGGGCGGGCGCGGTGCAGACGCTTCAGGTGGAGGGTGTGGCGGTGTGAGGTGCTGCCGGCGCAGGGCACAGAAAAGACCTACGAGACGGGCTCCCTGCGCCGGCATTGTCCGGATCAGGTTCTAGGGGTCGCCGTCCAGTCCACCTGCTCGACTTTTCAGCCTCTCAGCCCGACAGTCGCAGTCGGCCCGAGCGGAAGCCGAAGCTTTCCGCCGAAGTCGGCTACTCCGGTCGAACTCCCTCGCTCGTCCCGTAGGCACTTTTAGTTTAGCGCGGCCCATAGCATACGTAACCCCCCAAATCAAGATTTTTTCGGGCACTCTGTCGCAGTCGGGCTACCTCCTCGCCTGTGCCCCTTCAGAGGCGCAGGGCTCTGTAGCCGCCTAGCATGACCGGATGTCACTCGACCTTTTCGCCGGAATGTACGTCCGCGATTACGAGGCTGCGAAGGACTGGTACTCGCGGCTTCTGGGGGAGCCGACCTACATCGCATCCGAGACGGAAGCCGTGTGGGAGCTGGCCGACAACCGGTTTGTGGCCATCGAGCAGAATGCCGAGCGCGCTGGTCACGGCATTCAGACGATCTTCGTCGATGACTTCGACGACCGTGTCGCGCAGATCGCCGAGCGCGGGATCGAGCCCGTGAAGCGGGAGACCTACTCCAACGGCGTGCGAAAGGCGCTGTACCGCGACCCCGACGGCAACGAGATCGGCTTCGGAGGAGCCCCTTCCCAGCCACGGCCCTAGTCGCGGCTTGGCTGCCTTGGGCCTACGCCGTTGCCCGCTCGGCCAGCTGGTCGAGGCGGTCGCGTTGGGACGAGGTCAGCTGGAGTTGTTCCGCCGCGAGGTTCTCCTCGAGGTGGTCGATCTTGGCTGTGCCGGGGATCGGCAGCATGACCGGAGAGTGGCCGAGCAGCCACGCGAGCGTCACTTGCGTGGGGCTGGCGTCGAGCTCGGTCGCAACGGCGGCGATCTCGGCCCTCTCGCCCGACGAACCCCACGCGACGGGCCGCCACGGCAGGAACGCGATCCCCGCCGCCTCGCAGGCCGCGAGCACCGGCTCGTGCTCGCGGTCGAGCACGTTGTAGCGGTTCTGCACGCTCGCGACCTCGATGATCTCCCGCGCCTGTTCGAGTTCGGCGACGGTGATCTCGGACAGTCCGATGCGGCCGATCTTGCCCTCGGCCTGGAGTTCCCGCAGCGTGCCGAGCTGGTCGGCCAGAGGTGTCTCCGGGTCGATTCGGTGCAGCTGGAGCAGTTCGAGCCGCTCGACGCGCAGCCGGCGCAGGGCCTCGTCGACCTGAGCGCGCAGTACGGAGGGCCTCCCGTCGAGCCCCCACTCACCCGTCTCGGCCGAACGCGCGACGCCGACCTTGGTGGTGATGAGCAGGCCCTCCGGGTACGGGTGCAGGGCCTCGGCGAGGAGCTCTTCGTTGGCACCTCCGCCGTACAGATGCGCCGTGTCGATCAGTGTGACGCCCAGCTCCACGGACCGCCGGGCGACCGCGATGGACGCTTCACGATCCGGGGCGGGCTCGGTCGGTAAGTGCATGGCCCCGAACCCGAGCCGTCGTACGTCCAGATCCCCGCCGATGCGAAACGTGGTCGCTGTCAACTGCTGTCTCCGCCTACTCATTTAAGGGGCAACGCCAAGTCTTACGCTCATGACCTGGCGCCTCACCCGCAAGGCCCCCGCACCAACAGCTGGGCGAAGAAACCCCGGTCTGCCGGTTCACCGGCCGCTCCGGTCAGCCCGTGATCATTCACCCGCGGGCATGGCCCGGGCTGCGGCGCCGCCGTCGGCGGATCGCACCGCGCGAACGGGCCGAGCCACCGGGCAACTTCACGACAGCAGCTCGCGCAAGCCGACACCTGACTATTCGTCGACCTGAGCCCGCAGACCAGCGCGCTTTGCATTCCGGCGTCGCCGAAGTCGGTCACTAAGCTCACCCAAGACGATCATGATTGCAGAAGCCGCTGCACACCCTACGAGGCTTAGGGACTGATCCGTAACCTTGCTGAGCAGCCAAAAGCCGACGGTGACAACCGCCCACCACGCCATCCACGCGCCGATCGCGAACCAATGGACTCTCTTCACAGCGTCACGATAGGTCGACGTCACCCTCTCTCGGGATCAGAAACAGGCACTGATCGTGATCAGGGCACGCTTTCGTACGGCACGGAACGAGGCCGTCCACCGCGACGCCAACTCCGGCGCCCTCACCACGAGTCAGCGGTAGGCACTTGCCGGTCTCCCGTGTCGGAGGCGAGCCGTGCGAAGTGTTCGGCCTGCGCGAACTCGCCTGCCACGCCTGCTGCTTCCAGGTGTTTGGCGCAGACGCGGTGCCCATCCCAGGGCCTCGTCGTAGGCCCGCTGGGGGCGGGCTACTCTGGCGTTCTTTCGTTTGCGGGGGTTGGGGGTCTGCGTGAGCCGTGCGCGTGTTGCCGGTGATCTCCGTTGCCCCTGGCTTGGGGAGTGGCGTCGATAGAGTGTCGCCATGCCGTATACGCCGATGCCGCTCCAACTCAACACCGCTCGGCTGACGTTGCGTCCGTGGTCTGAGTCCGACGTCGACGCCCATCGCGTGCTGGTCGCCGAACGGGGTGGTGGCATGCCGTCGATCGAGGACAACCGGCGGATGATCGAGGATCAGCGCGCTGCGTCGGCACTGACAGGGATTGCTCTGCTGCCCGTCATCCGCCGCGATGTGGGTGACTTCATCGGGTATTGCGGGCTCACTGTCGGTCGGGCTTCCGTTGACGAGCCGGAGATCGCCTACGAGCTGTACCGGCGCGTGCACGGACAGGGCTATGCCACCGAGGCGGCGTCCGCGGTGCTCGACGCGGCGATCGCGACTGGGCGGAAACGGCTCTGGTCGACGGTGCGTCCCTGGAACGCGCCATCGTTTCGCGTCCTCGAAAAGCTTGGATTCCAGCGCGACCACGTCTCGACCGAAGACAGTGGCGAACTGGTGTGGCTCACCCGTTCCCTGCCGTAGGAGACGCGCTGCGGCCAGTCCGAAGTGGTTCCGCCACATCGGAGGTACCACCGCCGAGCCGGTTCTCGATGGTCGTCATGATCCGCACCTTGGATGATGCCAGCTTGGGATACATCGCCTGGATCAGTGCGATTCCCGGCTCACCGCCGACCCCGAGGAACCGGTCAGGAAGTCGAGGTCGGCGCCGGTGTCCGCCTGGGTGACATGGTCCACGTACAGGCGCTCCCAGCCGCGTCCGGGGTTCGCGAAGCCGTCCAGGGTCGTCTTGGTGGGCGTGCGCAGGGCCAGTTCGGTGGCGTCGACCTCGAGGGTGACGGTGCGCGCGGGGACGTCGAGAGTGATCCAGTCGCCGTCGCGTACGAGCGCCAGTGGGCCGTCGGCGGCGGCTTCCGGGGCGACGTGGAGGACGACCGTTCCGTACGCCGTGCCGCTCATCCGGCCGTCACAGATCCGCACCATGTCCCGTACGCCCTGCTCCAGCAGCTTGCGCGGCAGGGGCATGTTCGACACCTCGGGCATGCCGGGGTAGCCCTTGGGGCCGCAGCCGCGCAGTACGAGTACGGAGTCCGCGTCGACCGGCAGATCCGGGTCGTCGACGCGGGCGTGGAAGTCCTCGATGTGGTCGAACACGACCGCCCGGCCCCGGTGTTGGAGCAGTGCGGGCGAGGCGGCGGCGGGCTTGATGATGGCTCCGCTCGGGGCGAGGTTGCCGCGCAGTACGGCGATGCCCGCGTCCGGTTGCAGCGGCGTCTCGCGCGGGCGGATCACTTCCCGGTCCCAACTCTCCGCGTCGTCAAGGAAGTCGACGAGGGGCCGCCCGGTGACGGTGATCGCCGTGGGGTCGAGCAGGTCGCGGACTTCGCGGAGCACCGCGAGGAGTCCGCCCGCGCGGTGGAAGTCGTCCATGAGGTGGGTGCCCGCCGGCAACAGGTCGACCAGGAGCGGGACATGGGATCCGATCCGGTCGAAGTCGTCCAGGCTCAGGGGTACGCCGAGCCGGCCCGCGATGGCCAGCAGGTGCACGACGGCGTTGGTGGACCCGCCGGTGGCAGCGAGCGCGACGATCGCGTTGTGGAAGGAGGCGGCGGTCATGACGTCGGCCGGCGTACGCTGCTCGGCCACCAGCTCGACGGCCAACTGCCCTGTCTCATGGGCGGCTTCGAGCAGGCGGCTGTCGGGTGCGGGCGTTCCGGCCAGTCCGGGCCGCGTCATACCGAGCGCCTCCGCGACGACGGCCATCGTCGAAGCCGTTCCCATCGTGTTGCAGTGCCCCCGGCTGCGGATCATGGACGACTCGGAACGGGTGAAGTCCTCCTGCGACAGCGTCCCCGCGCGGACCTCCTCACTCAGCCGCCACACATCCGTCCCACAGCCGAGCGGCTTGCCGCGGAACGTGCCGGTGAGCATCGGGCCGCCGGGTACGACGACCGCGGGCAGGCCCACGGAGGAGGCCGCCATGAGCAGGGCGGGGATCGTCTTGTCGCACCCTCCGAGGAGTACGACACCGTCGATCGGGTTGGCGCGGAACATCTCCTCCGCCGCCATCGCGGCCATGTTCCTCCAGAGCATGGCGGTGGGCCGCATCTGGGTCTCGCCGAGCGAGACCACGGGCAACTCCAGCGGAATGCCGCCGGATTCGTGCACACCGTCCCGTACGGACTTCGCGACCTCACCGAGATGGGCGTTGCAGGGGGTCAGATCCGACGCGGTGTTGGCGATGGCGATGTGCGGCCTGCCGGAGAAGGCGTCCCGGGGCAGGCCGCGCCGCATCCACGCTCGGTGGATGTAGGCGTTGCGGTCCGTCCCCGCGTACCACTGTGCGCTTCTCAGTTCAGGGGGCATCCGGTCGTCCCTCCGGCACGCTTGCGGGCGTTGGTCTGGAGCGGTTCACGCTAACTCAGTGCCCTGCACACTGAACAGCGTCAGCGTGTGGCCGTCCCGCCCGAACCATGCCGCTTCAGCACCAGCCGTGCCGTCGCGGCCAGGCCTCGTCGGGGGCCCATTGCGCGGGCGGCGTCGCCTGTGCTGTTTGTTGTGGCTGGTCGCTCCCCCACTCTCGGCTGCGCTCGAGCGGGGGGACGCCCAATCGCGGTGGAGGCGCAAATGCCACAGCCCCGCGCCCCTTACGGGGTGCGGTCCCCGCGGCCCCAAAAAAAGGGGGGCGCTCTACTCGGACCATGCGACCCCGTCCGGCAACTCGTGTCCCTGGACTCGCAGAGCGTCCAGTGTTTCCAGGAGGTGGTGGGCCGCTCGTGGCACGGTTCGGCGGGCTCGTAGGGCTATGTCCAGGCGGCGGTCGATCACTGGGCCGACGAGGGGGCGGCAGGTGACCTGGGCTGTGCCAGTGAGGGGGAGTACCAGGGCGGGTAGGGCGGAGACTCCCAGGCCTGCTGCCACCAGGCCGCCCACCGTGGCGATGCTGCCTGCCTCGGCCGCCGGCTCCGCGTGGGCGTCTACCTGGGCGAAGGCGGCGTCGGTGAGTCTGCGTACGCTCGAGTCGCGGCCCACGGCCAGGAAGGGTTCGCGGGCCAGGTCCTCCCAGGAGACCTCGGCGTGCTCGGTGAGCGGATGGTGCGGTGGGAGCACCGCCACGAACCGGTCGTGTACCAGCGGGCGTTGCTCCAGTTGGTCTGATGGCCTGCCTACCGTGGTGATCGCGAAGTCCGCGTCGCCGGTCAGGACGCGGTCCAGTACCGATCGCTCCAGGCCGTCGAGGATGCGCACGGCCACCTGCGGGCGCTGCGTACGGAATTGGGAGATCACCCGTGGCAGCAGGACGGCGGCCACGGACGGCAGGGTGGCCACCGCTACGGTTCCCGACTCGCCCAGCAGGAAGCGGCGCAGTTCCTTCATGCCGGCTTGATGCGCGTTCACGATCTGCTCGGCTATCCGCAGGGCCTCGACGCCCGCGGCGGTCAACTGCACGTTGCGCGTGTCGCGTTCGAGCAACTGGGCGCCGAGCAGCCGCTCCAGATCCGCCACGGCACGGCTGAGCGACGACTGCGATACGTGCATCTGTGCGGCCGCGGCGGTGAAGCTGGCCGCCCGGGCGACGGCCGCGTAGGCCGCGAGTTGACGCAAGGTGGCATCCATGGCCGGAGGATAGGCACACGCTTCCGCAATTGATGCGGAGATCGCATGAGTTGATCCCGGTTCGATGCTGGACACCGATCTGTTGCTGCTCGGAAACTCTCCCGCGACAGACCGATGCTCCAGGCCCTCGCTTTTCCGCCGTCAGGAGCCGTCCCCCGAGAAAGCGAGCCGACTGCATGCTGGCAGCCCTGGGCTTCACCACGATCGGCCTCTTCTTGTTGCTGACCATGACCAAGCGCGTCTCGGTCCTGGTCGCCCTGGTCCTGCTCCCGGTCCTCGCGGCACTGGCCGGCGGCTTCGGGGGCGAGTTGGGCGACCTGATCCTGGAGGGGCTGACCACGGTGGCCCCGACGGGCATCATGATCGCCTTCGCCGTCCTGTACTTCAGCCTGATGGTGGACGCGGGCCTCTTCGATCCGCTGATCCGCGGCATCCTGCGCATGGCGCAAGGAGACCCGCTGCGCATCACGGTCGGCACGGCCGTCCTCACGATGTGCGTGGCACTGGACGGTGACGGGGCCTCGACGTTCCTCATCACCGTCTCCGCCCTGCTGCCCGTCTACAAGCGGCTCGGCATGAGCCCGCTGGTGCTGTCGGGAGTCGTCTGCCTGGGTGCGGGAGTCATGAACATGGTTCCCTGGGGCGGTCCGACCGTGCGGGCCATGGCGGCGCTGAAGCTGGAGAGTTCGGAGGTCTTCACGCCGGTCCTGCCCGCGATGGGGTTCGGTATCGCGTGGGTGCTGGTGGCCTCGTACCTGATCGGCCGTCGGGAGCGTCGCCGTCTCGGCCAGCTCGACGCGAAGAACCCCGGCCCCACGGAGGGCGGCGCCGAAGGCCGGACCGAAGCGGACACGCGTCCTACGGCGGGCGCGGGAGACGGGCCGGGAACCGTCCGCGTGCAGGCGCCTGCCCGGCCCTGGCTGACCGTCTTCAACCTGGTGCTGACCATCGCTCTCGTCGTGGGCCTGATCCTCGAAGTGATGCCGCTCCCCGTGCTGTTCGTGCTCGGGTTCGCCATCGCCATGCTGGTCAACCACCCCACGTGGGAGCAACAGCAGGATCTGCTGGACAAGCACGCCAAGAGCGTGGTCCTCGTCACGACGATGATCTTCGCGGCCGGTGTGCTGACCGGTGTACTCACCGGCACCAAGATGATCGACTCGATGGCCGGGTCGCTCGTCGACGTCATCCCGGACTCGCTCGGCGGGCATCTGCCCGTCCTGGTCGCCGTCACGTCCATGCCGCTCAGCCTGGTCTTCACCCCGGACGCCTACTACTTCGGCGTACTCCCCGTCCTCGGCCACACCGCCGACGGCTTCGGTGTCCCGCCCGCCGAGGTCGCCAGGGCCGCCATCCTCGGCCAGATGACGACAGGGTTCCCGCTCAGCCCGCTCACCGCCTCCACCTTCATCCTCGTCGGCATGAGCGGCGTACAACTCGGCGAGCACCAGCGCTTCATCTTCCGCTGGGCCTTCGCCACCACCCTTGTCATGACCGTCGGCGCGCTCGTCACGGGCGCCTTCTCCCTCTGATTCCTCTCCCTTGATTCCTCTCCCGCTGACGCGGTGCCAAGGAGCGCGTGCGCATGAACTCACAGCGAGACAATCGGCGGCTGTCCCGACGAACCTTGTGCTCCCTGGGGCTTGCGGCGCCCCTGGCCGCCGTTCTGGCGTCACCGGCCGGCGCCGTCAGCGGGCCCGGACTCCCGCCCGACCCCTTCTTCGCCTACGACCGCCCCGCCCGGTACGAGGTCGTACGCGAGGACGTCAAGGTGCCGCTCCGCGACGGCAGCCACCTGGTGGGCCAGTTGTACCGGCCGGGAACCGCCGCCGGACGGCCCGCCGTCGGCACCTTCCCCGGCATCGTGTACGAGTACACGGCGTACGCGGACAGCGCCGAGGCCTTCGGCGAAGGAGCCGCCTACTTCGTGCGCCGTGGCTACAACGCCCTCGTCTGCCAGGTCCGGGGATCGGGCGAATCACCGGGCACCGTCGACCCGTTCAGCCCCCAGGAGCAACGCGACAACCACGACGTCATCGAGTGGCTCGCCCGCCACCCCGCCTCCACCGGACGCATCGGCCAGATGGGCGTGAGCTACGGCGGTCACACCGCACTCCTGGCCGCGGTGAACCGACCGCCCCACTTGAAGGCCGTCATCCCGGTGAACGGCATCCATGACTGGTACGAGAACACCATCTACCGAGGCGGCATCTACTCGCCGCGCATCCGCGAATGGCAGCAGGCGGTGGCACCCGACACGCTCCGCACCTACGCCGAGCACCCCCTCTACGACGACTACTGGCGGGGCCGCAGCGTGATGTCCCGCTGGGAGAACCTCACCGTCGCGACGCTCGGGATCAACGGCTGGTACGACCGCTACCGCGACGGCATGGTGAAGAACTACCGTGCCCGCCCGCACAACGTCTGGCTCGTGTCCGGTCCCTGGGAGCACGGCTCGCCCGAAGAGCAGCACGCGGGGATCGGCAACGGCGCCTACCTCGCCTGGTGGGACCGCTGGCTGGCCCGCGACCGACGCGCGCCGCTCCCGGCCACCCACGTCACCTCCTACGAAGTGCCCGGCCCCGGAGCGGGCAGGGGCTGGCAGCAGTTCGAGCAGTGGCCACCGCGCGACGCCCGGACGCTCACCCTCCGGCTCGGACGGAACGGAACGCTGCGCCCTTCACCAGCAGCCCCCGGAGTGGCGGCGTTCGACGTCAACACCGGCACCGCACCCCCGGCGGAGCATCAGCAACTGCGGTTCAGCACACCGCCGTTGCGCCACGACCTGGTGCTCGCCGGAGATGCGCTGGCCGACGTCCATGCCGCGTTCACCGCCGCCGACGGCAACATCGCGGCCGTGCTGTACGACCAGGCGCCCGACGGCACCAGCACCCGGATCACGGAGGGCTGGCTCAAGGCGAGCCACCGCGACACGCACACCCGGCTGTCCCCGGTGAAGCCGGGCGCCACGTACGCACTTGGCGTGCATATCTGGCCGGTCCACTACAGGCTGTCCGCCGGTCACCGGCTGACGCTGCGCGTCTCCAGCGACGACTATCCGCAGATCGACTCCGACGTACCCGCGGGCCGTGTCTCGGTGCGGACCGGTGCGGCCGGATCCACGCTGCGCCTCACTGTCAGGGCGCGTTGAGCCTCTAGCACCCGCCGACCGGATACGGCACTATGTCGGCCCGTACCGCGAGGATCACCAGCGTTGGCGTCGCCGATCGCCAACTGTGCGGCCGCGTACCGGAATTGACCGGTATGCGGCCGCCCCCTCGTGCAGCGGAAAGGGACCCCCATGCTCCGGAACCGTCGCCCCCTGCTCGCCGCCACCATCGCGGGCGCGGCGCTGGCCGCCGTCCTCGTCGCGCCCTCGTCTGCCCCCGCCGCGGAGGTCCCGGGGGTCGGTGCGTACTACGTACAGAGCGCGACCACGGGGCTGAACGCGGCCGACAGCGGGGGAGCGGTCGTCCAGCGCAACCCCAAGGGCAACGAGGACCGTCAGCAGTGGACGCTCCGGGCAAGCGGCGCTTCGTACGTGCTGGAGAGCACCGACACGGCGGGCAGTTGTCTGGGGCGCTCGGGCGACCAGGCCAGAACCGTCGGCTGCGCGAGCGCCGACGCCGCCTGGGAGGTGAGACCGAACGGAGCCGACCAGTACACGCTCAAAGTCCCCGGCGCCGAGCGCTACTTGACGGTCGGCGCCAAGCCCTCAGGCGCCAACTACCCCGCCCAGCTGGCCGTGGGCGCGGCGGGCGGCCTGGCCAACTGGTACCTCACCCCGGTGACGTCACCGACCGCACCCATGCCGTCGCCCGACCAACGCACCCTGGACCAGGTCACGTTCCTCACCTCGCACAACGCGTACGCGAACGGCGTCGACGGCGGCTTCGCCCCGCCCTTCGTGAACCTCGTGCCGAACCAGACCCGCGGCATCAACCAGCAACTCACCGACGGCGTACGCGGGTTCATGCTGGACATCCACCAGACGCCGGACGGCGCGATCCTGTGCCACAACAGCTGCACGCTCGTCAGCAGCCCCGTCGCACTGTGGGTCGACCTCCAGCGCATGGTGGACTTCCTGAAGCAGAACCCGAGCCAGTTCATCACCGTGTTCCTCGAGGACTACGTCGATCCGGGTGTCCTGCGCGGTGAACTGGCCCGCGTGAACGGCCTGTCCGATGTGCTCTACCGCCCGGACCACACCGGCGTACGCACCAACGGCTGGCCTCGGATGGCGGACCTGATCGCCGACAACGACCGGCTGCTCATCTTCAGCGACCGCAGCCGCTCCGCCGACCAGGCCGCGGGGCTCACCCGGGACAGCTTCGGTGTGATGTACCAGCGTGAGTGGACCGTCGAGAACTACTGGTCCATGGGTTCCGGCGTCGGCAGTTCCGACTGGTCCTGCCACAGCCGCTGGTACGACGCCAACACCAACATCCCGCTGACCCGCACCGAGCCGCCCTTCCGCCCGCTCTTCGTCATGAACCACTTCCGCGACGTCCCGATCGCGGGCACGGCCACCACCGACAACACCAAACTCACCGACCGCGCCCAGCGCTTCTGCCAGCCGGCCGCCCGCAAGAAGCCCAACTTCCTCGCGGTGGACCGCTATGACCTCGGTTCGCCTTCGTCGGCGGTGGCCACCTTGAACTCGTATACGTACTAAGGGACTTCAGCCCAGCCGGGCGTGCAGGAACTCGACGGTGCTGCCCCAGGCCAGGGCCGAGGACTCGGGGTCGTGGGCCTCGGGGCGGCCGTCGTTGAAGAAGGCGTGGTCTGCTGGGTAGAGGCGGAGGTCCGGGGTGATGCCGGACTGCCGCTTGATCGTCTCGCGGAGGGTGTCGAGGCTCTCGGCCGGGATGGCGGCGTCGCGTTCGCCGTAGTGACCGAGGACCTCGGCCTTGAGGCCCGAGAAGTCGGGCAACTCGCCGAGAATGACGCCGTAGAAGGGAACCGCCGCGCTCACGCGCGGGTCGACGGCGGCCTGGTAGAGGACGAAGCCGCCGCCCATGCAGAAGCCGACCGAGCCGACGGAGTCCGAGGTGACCGCGTCGAGCGACAGCAGATGGTCGACCGCGCCGGAGAGCAGCTCGACGCCGCGGGAGACCGGCAGGTCCTGCATCATGCGCAGGGCCTCGCCGCTGTCATGGGCGACATTGCCGCCGTACAGGTCGGGAGCGAGCGCCACGAAACCCTCCGCAGCCAGCCGGTCGGCGACATCCGCTATGTGGTCGGTCAGGCCCCACCACTCCTGGATGACGATCACGCCGGGGCCCTGGCCCGACGGGGGCAGTGCCAGATAGCCGTGCGCGGTGGTGCCGGCACTCGGGAAGGTCACGTTCTGATGGGCAGGGGCCCCGGTCGATTCAGGCGTCTCGGACATGATGCGTCACTCCTGTCACTCGATCTTGCCTCCAGCATGCAGGAGGCGTGCGAAGTGACAGCGGGCGGGCCCCTGCCCGGACGGGCTCACGTCCCCTCAGCCGTGGCCTCTGCTTCGAGCAGATCCATCAGCGCCCGCGCCGCCGGGCTGGTCGCGTCCGGCGGAGGAAGCATGGCGACCGTCTCGTACGAGGTCTCGGCGGCGTCCTTCAGGGGGAGTGCGGTGAGTGCCGACGCCTCGCGCTTGTGGCCGAAGTGGCGTGGTACGACGGCGATGCCGAGGCCCTCCTGGACCAGATCGAGGAGGCTGTGTACGTCGTTGACCTCGAGGGCGACCGTGCGGTGCACGCCCGCAGCTGCGAAGGCCGAGTCCGTGGTGCGCCGGGGACCCCAGTCGGGGTGGAAGTCCACGAAGTCCTCGCCGCCCAGGTCCTCCGGCGTGACCGCTCCGCCTCGAGCCAGGCGGTGCGCCGGATGACACAGCACCGTCATCGGCTCACTGGCCAGGGGCAGACAGCGCAGCTGGTCGGTGTCGGCCTGCGTCGTCACCGCGAAGGCCAGGTCGAGACGGCCGGCCGCGACCTCCTCCGCCAGTGCGCCCGAACCCGCCTGCCGCAGCCGTATCTCAACATCGGGGTGGCGCCGCCGGAACGCGGCGAGGAGCGGGGCCGCGCACACTCCGGCGATGCACTGCTCGGTGCCCACGGAAAGCGTGCCGCGCAGCACGCCCTGCACCGCGGCAACGGCGTCCCGGGCCGCCCTGACCTGGGCGAGGATCCGCTCCGCCTCGGTCAGCAGGGCGCGGCCGGCCTCCGTGAGCGTGACGCGGCGGGTGGTGCGGACGAACAACGGGGCCCGCAGCTCACGCTCCAGGGCGCGGATCGAGGCGGACAGGCCTGACTGCGACACCATCAGCCGCTCCGCGGCACGGGTGAAATGCTGGTCCTCGGCGACGGCGACGAAATGCTGTAGGTGGCGCAGTTCCATGATTGAGAAGCGTATCCGCTGAATCCCATCCGATTCTCCTGTTGGACCACTGCTCGGTGCCCGCGCGAGAGTAGAGCCGTCTTTGCCCTTTTCCTTGCTCCCCGGCCCAATGGAGTACGCGTGTACACCGCACACCCCGACCGCTACACGGACATGCCCTACCGGCGCACCGGCCGCAGTGGTCTGAAACTGCCCGCGCTGTCGCTCGGCCTGTGGCACAACTTCGGCCCGGACCGGCCGGTGGACACCCAGCGGCAGATCCTGCGCCGCGCCTTCGACCTGGGGGTCACCCACTTCGACCTGGCCAACAACTACGGTCCGCCGCCCGGCGCCGCGGAGTCGGCCCTCGGTGAGGCGCTGACGGCGGACTTCGCGCCGTACCGCGACGAGCTGGTCATCTCCACCAAGGCCGGCTATCTGATGTGGCCCGGCCCGTACGGCGAGTGGGGCTCGCGCAAGTACCTGCTGTCCTCGCTCGACCAGAGCCTGGCCCGGATGGGCCTCGACTACGTGGACATCTTCTACTCGCACCGCCCCGACCCGGACACGCCCCTGGAGGAGACGATGGGGGCGCTGCACTCGGCGGTCGTCCAGGGCAAGGCGCTGTACGTCGGCGTCTCCAACTACTCGCCGGAGCAGACGCGTGAAGCCGCCCGCATCCTGGGCGAGTTGGGGACCCCGCTGCTGATCCACCAGCCGCGCTACTCGATGCTCGACCGGCGTCCCGAGGACGGACTGCTGGACGCGCTCGACGAGCTCGAGGTGGGCTCCATCGTCTTCTCGCCGCTGGAGCAGGGCCTGCTCACCGGCCGCTATCTCCACGGGATCCCGGAGGACTCGCGGGCCGCGAGCGACAGCCCGTTCCTGAGCGCCGACACGGTCACCGAGGACCTCGTCCACCAGTTGCGCGCCCTCGACGACATCGCCAAGTCGCGCGGTCAGACGCTGGCCCAGATGGCGCTGGCCTGGGTGTTGCGTGGCGGCCGCGTCACGTCCGCGCTCGTCGGCGCGAGCAGCCCTCAGCAGATCGAGGACAGCGTGACGGCGACTCGTCATCTCGACTTCGCCGAGGACGAGTTGGTCAGAATCGATGCGATTGTCAACCCGTGAGGCGATTTCGCAATGTTCAAGCCAATGTGCGCCTTGAATATGCCAAGAGGCTGGCTGAAATGGCGTAGTGACAGAGGGTCAGGAGTGACGATACTGAAACTCTGAGTACTCGGAGTACTCGGACTCTGAGTACCCGCATCTCGCGAGCACTCGCATCCCGAGCACTCGCACCCTGAACTCCTTCGGCCACAGGTCGATCAGCTCCATCGTGCACGACCAGCACAACGCAAGGAAAGAGAGGCCGGACCGGCGGCAGGCCGGGCAACGGGGGAGATATCGTGCACGACGAGTTCCTTTGCCATGTCACGGCGTACGGAATATGCGGCGGGCGCCGGGTGGGCGTACCCCTGGGAACCTATCGGGCGCCCACCCTGGCGTTAGCCATGTGGTGGTTACGGGACCGGGCCTCCTGGATCGCCGAACGGCTCGACCCGGATCCCGAGGCCCCCTACTTCCCGCCGAACTCGGTCGCACCGGTCGCCGACACCACGCCCGACGTGCCCGGCATGTTGCGTTCCTGGTGCGGCGACATGGCCCGACAGGAGCTGACCGCCGAGTTGTTGGCCGCCGGGCAGCTGGTCCGCATCGCCACGAGTGACGACACCACCGAGTACGAGTTGCTGGCCGAGTCGGTGGACGCGCTGCGGATGCAGCGGACGATTCCCCTGCTGACCGTTCCCGCCGCCTGACCTCGGCCTGTCTGGTCGTCCGAGCACGGTCCGCGGCTTGGACGGCTGTCTCCGGCCAGGCGCATATATGAGCGAATCGATAGAATTCGGGCATGCGAGAGCGGTTCACTGCGCCCGAGCTCGTCCTCGAGACCGAGACGGGTTCCCTGGTGATGAGCCCGAGCCGGGCCTATCACGTCGGGCGTGACCCACTGAGCGACATCGTCATCGATGATGCCCGGGTGTCCTGGCACCACGCGGTGCTGCGGCCCGAAGACGGTCACTGGAAGCTCGAGGACGAGAACAGCACAAACGGCACGTATGCCGACGGCCATCGCGTCCGCGCGGGGGACGTCGGTGCCGGCAGTGTCCTGCGCTTCGGCCACCCCGCCGACGGCCCGCGCGCCGTACTCACCAGTGGGGCCCCGCCCGCCGCCGAGCCCGCCGAGCGCCCGTCCGCCGTCTCCGTGCCCGCCGCGACCGGCACCTTCCGGCAGCCCACGACCGTACGCCCGCTGCCCGCCCGTACCGTCCGCCTGGGCCGCGGTGGCGACAACGACCTGGTCGTCGACGACCTGGTGGTCTCCCGGCGGCACGCGGAACTGCGCGCCCACGCGGACGGTACGTACGAGATCGTCGACCTCGGCAGCCACAACGGAACGTTCCTCAACGGGCAGCCGGTGACCCGGGCCCTGATCTCCGAGGGTGACATCGTGGGGATCGGCCACTCGGCGTTCTGCCTGGTCGGCGACCAGCTGCAGGAGTACGTCGACACCGGTGAGGTCTCGCTCGACGTGCAGGATCTGACGGTCGCCGTCGACCGTGGCCGTAAAACGCTTCTGGACCAGGTGTCCTTCCCGGTCGGCGAGAAGTGCCTGCTGGCCGTCGTGGGTCCCAGCGGCGCGGGCAAGTCCACGCTGCTGAACGCGCTGACCGGGCAGCGCCCCGCCGACAAGGGCACGGTGCTGTACGACGGCCGCGACCTGTACCGCGACTACGCCGAGCTGCGCCAGCGCATCGGCCTCGTACCGCAGGACGACATCCTGCATGCCCAGCTGACCGTGCACCGGGCCCTCGGATACGCCGCCGAGCTGCGGTTCCCGCAGGACACAGCGAAGGCCGAGCGCCGCGAACGTGTCGACGAGGTGATCCGCGAGCTGGGCCTGGAGGAGCGGACGGGGCAGCCCATCCACAGCCTCTCGGGCGGCCAGCGCAAGCGTGTCAGTGTCGCCCTGGAACTGCTGACGAAGCCGTCGCTGCTCTTCCTCGACGAACCGACGTCCGGCCTCGACCCCGGCATGGACCGCTCCGTGATGCACATGCTGCGCGGTCTCGCGGACGACGGGCGCACCGTCATCGTCGTCACGCACAGCGTGCTCAGCCTCGACGTCTGCGACCGGCTGCTCGTGCTCGCGCCCGGCGGCCGGATCGCCTACTACGGGCCGCCCGAGGACGCCCTCGCCTTCTTCGGCTTCGAGCAGTGGCCCGAGGCGTTCGAGGCCTTCGAGCGGGACCGTGACCGGGACTGGGCAGGGGACTACCGGGCGTCGCCGTTCCAGCGGCGGTACATCACCCACTCCAGCGCGCAGCCGCATCGTCCGGTGCGCGCCCGCGGTCAGGCCGTCGCGCCGCCGCCGAAAGCGCAGAGCTGGGGCGCGCAGGTGCGCACGCTGGTGCGCCGGTACGCGGCCGCGCTGTCCGCCGACCGGACCTTCCTCGCCATCATGATCGCGCTGCCGTTCGTGATGGGCGCGATGGCCCGGGCGCTCGCCGGAAGTCGGCTCGACCGGGAGTCCGTGCTGAACACGCTGCTCATCCTGTGCGTGGGAGGAGTCCTTACCGGCGCGGCCAACGCCGTACGGGAGTTGGTGAAGGAACGGGTGATCTACCAGCGCGAGCGCGCCGTCGGCCTGTCCAGATCGGCGTATCTGATGTCCAAGGTCGTCGTCCTCGGCACGATCACCGTGCTGCAGGCGGTCGTACTGACCTTGGTGGCGCTGTTGGGCGTCGATCTGAACGCGCCGGGCGGTGAGGGGGTGCTCATGCCGCCCCTCGCCGAGATCACGGTCGCCGTCGCTCTGCTCGCGTTCACGGCGATGACGCTCGGCCTCCTCGTCTCCGCGCTGGTGCGCAAGGAGGAGGTGACGATGCCCCTGCTCGTGCTCCTCGCCATTGTGCAGGTCGTGTTCTGCGGTGCGCTGCTGAAACTGGACGGGGTGCCCGGGATCGAGCAGTTGGCGTGGCTGGTGCCGTCGCGGTGGGCGCTCGGCGCCATGGCGGGCACGGTCGAACTGGCCCGGCTCTCCCCGGGCGACCTGACCTCCGACCCCTTGTTCCGGCACGAGACGGACGTATGGCTGCTCGACATGGGCATGCTCGTCGTTCTGTCGCTGGTCTTCGGGTACCTGGTCGCCCGGCTGCTCAGGCGGCACGAACCCGAGGTCATGCGGAAGTAGGCGCGATGACGACTCCCGGCTTCCACCCCACGCACGTCGTCCCCCGCGACGGCATGCCGGCCTGGGAGGCCCCGGACCCCGGCCGGCCCACCGTGCCGCTCGACGCGCTGCTGCCGGTCCGGCTCGTCGACCGCCGCGGCGACTGGGGCCACATCGTCTGCGCCAACGGCTGGTCGGCGTGGGTCGACGGCCGCCTGCTGGTCGCCGTCCCCCAGGAACCGCCCGCCGCCGCGCACCCACTCGCCCGCACGGCGGACCCGCGCCCACTGCTCACGCGCGTCGAACAGGCCGTCGGCCGCTACCGCGAGGCGGTCGAGGACCTGACAGAGGGCCGCCTCGACGGAGAGTCCTTCCGCGCGCGTACGCAGGGCTTGCGGGTCGGAATCGTGGCCGACGGCGAGTCCGTATGGCTGTACGAGGCCGAACACGAGCGCTGGCTCTACTGCGACGGCACGCACTTGACGACGTACGCGACACCGGCGCCTCCGGCGACGGAACGGGGGGAGCCGCCCGCCTCGGCCGGGCAGCCGCATCCCCCGGCCGGGGCGGAGTCGCCGGCCCCATCCGGGCCGGAGCGGCCCGCCCCGGGGGCGGCGGAGCCGACGCGGGTGGTGGGCGCGCGCGGCGCGTCCGGGGTGGAGCAGACCCATGGCGTGGGGGAGGCCCGTGTGGGGTCTGAGCCGGATCCGACGCGGGTCGTCGCAGATGTCGGCGCTGCTCCGGCGGAGCCGACGCAAGTTGTGGACACCACCGATGGTGCCGCCGGGCCGGAACCCACGCGGGTCGTGGACGCCTCTGAGTCGACGCGGGTGGTGGACGCCCGCGGCGTGTCTGGGGTGGAGCAGCCGCGGGTTGTGGGGGACGCCGGTGCGAGGTCCGAGCCGGAGCCCACGCAACTCGCTAAGGATGCCGGCGCCGCCGTCGGCGCGGAGCCGACGCGGGTCGCGAGAGAACGCGAGCCGACGCCGGTCGCGGACAATCGCGAGCCGGCTCGAGTTATGAGAGGTACCGGTGCAGCGTCCGAGCCGGAGCGGACACGAGTCGTGGAGGACACCGGCGCCGATGCCGAGGCGAAGCCCACGCAGGTCGTGGACGCCACCGACGCTGCTGCGGGACCGGAACCCACGCGGGTCGCGGAAGCCCCCGAGCGGACGCAGGTCGTGCGGGATCGGGAGGAGACCCAAGTCGTGGGCGACCGGGAGGCGCCCCGTGAAGTGGAAGCCCCCGAGCCGACGCAGGTCGTGCGGGACGGGGAGGAACCACGAGTCGTGGGCGACCGGGAGGCGCCCCGAGTCGTGGAAGACCCGGAAGCGCCCCGACAAAGGGAAGACCCGGAGGCGACTCAAGTCGTCGGAGACCCCGGCCACGCCCCCACCCGCATCGTGACGAGCGACGGTGAACCTTGATGCCGCCCGACGCGAACCCCTACTCGGGGCGGCCCTCCGAGCTGATCGGCCGGCAGATCGCGGGGTACCGGATCGAGTGCGAGATCGGTCGCGGTGGGATGGCCGTGGTGTACCGCGCCAAGGATCTGCGGCTCGAGCGGACCGTCGCCCTCAAACTGCTCGGCCCGGAGCTCGCCCGCAACGACACCTTCCGCCGGCGCTTCACCCACGAGTCCCGGGTGGCCGCCGCCATCGACCACCCCCACATCGTGCCGATCTTCGAGGCGGGCGAGACCGACGGCGTGCTGTACATCGCGATGCGGTACGTCTCCGGTCGCGATCTGCGTCATCTGCTGGACCGCGACGGCCCGTTGCCCGTCGAGGTCGCCGCGCGAATCCTCGGTCAGGTGGCGTCCGCGCTGGACGCCGCGCACGACCACGGTCTGGTCCACCGGGACGTCAAGCCGGGCAACATCCTGGTCGCCCAGGGCACCGACAGTGACCACCCGGAGCACGTCTACCTCACCGACTTCGGCCTCACGAAGAAGTCGCTGTCGCTGACCGGATTCACGACGGTCGGTCAGTTCGTCGGTACGCTCGACTATGTGGCGCCCGAGCAGATCTCCGGCCGCCCCGTCGACGGCCGCTGCGATGTCTACAGCCTCGCCTGCGTCACCCACGAAACCCTGTCCGGCAAACCGCCCTTCCAACGCGACGACGACATGGCCCTGCTATGGGCGCACCAGTTCGACGAGCCGTCCCGCCTGACCGAGTCGCGCCCCGATATCGCCGCCCCCGTCGACGGCGTACTGGCCAAGGCACTCGCGAAAAGCCCGGAGGGCCGTTACGAATCCTGCCGCGCTTTCGTGGCCGCGCTGCGGGCGGCGGCGACCGGCGCCACACCGACGGGCCACGCGCCGACTCAGGTGGATCTCCGGGTGGCCGGTGTCGGAGCGACGGAGAATCCGGGGCCGCCCCCTGAACCGCCGGAATGGGCCCTGCCGGTCTTCCATCGGTAAAGGGTTTGCGTGGTCGTTGTTTTTGGTAAGCAGCGGTAAGCAGAATAGCGATCGTGCCCATTTTTCGGCCCGCTCTGCAAGCGCTCTCAAGGAAACCGTCAGAATTCCGTAATAGTTACCCCGGGGTACCCGTCGGCAAATGATGCCAAGGTGCGCGAAAGAGTGACTTAAGCGTGCGTATCGGACAGCTTGAAAAATCTCGTTGAAGATTTGAGCGTGCTCGGGTTTCTTTCCGTACCCGGAGGAGTGACCAGGAATCCCGTTACCGTCACCGTGGCGTATCGCGTGGTGCCGGGCTGTGAGTCCGCCTTCCATCGCTGGGGGTGGGCAGCGCTGCGCGCGTGTGCGCGTGAGCCGGGCTTTCTCGGGGGTGGCGTGCTCGTCGACGGAGAGGCTGATTGGCATGTGGTCTACCGCTTTGACAGCGAGGATTCGGCCCGGACCTGGGAGAACTCGCTCACCCGGGTCGAATGGGCGGCCCAGGCGGAGGGACTCGCGCAGGAGACCGGGCGCCGCAGCGTGCAGGGCTCCAGAGCATGGTTCGAAGCCCAGGCCGCCACGCCGGCCACTCCGCGACCGCCACCGAAATGGAAGCTGTGGCTGATCAATATGAGCGCGGTCTTTCCGCCGGTGCTCTTATTCAATCTCCTCGTGCTGCCCTATATCGGCGACCTCAACCCATTGCTCCGCACGCTGCTGCTGTGTCTGTGCGTGACGGCCATCGTCACCTGGATTCTCATGCCGCGGCTGCAGCGCTTCTTCAAGAAATGGCTGTACCCGCCGATTCAGACGATGCTCCGCGGACGGCACAAACGTCGGGCCGCATAGGCCCGGGAACGATAAAGGAGGTGGGCGGGTGAAGACCCTGCTCATCGACAATTACGACTCGTACACGTACAATCTGTTCCAGCTGATCGCCGAGGTCAACGGCGAGGAGCCGGTGGTGATCCTCAATGACACCCCGGCCGGCGAAATCCCGGATCTCCGGGAATTCGACAATGTGGTGGTATCGCCGGGACCGGGACACCCCGCCGAATCACGTGACTTCGGCATCGCGGCCAGGGTGATCGCCGAGGCCGAGATCCCCGTGCTGGGCGTCTGCCTGGGACATCAGGGCATCGCGCTGGGGGAGCGGGGACTGGTCGAGGCCGCCCCCGAGCCCCGCCACGGCCACCTCTCCACGGTCCGGCACGACGACCGGGACCTGTTCCAGGGGCTGCCGCAGCACTTCACCGTGGTCCGCTACCACTCGCTGTCCGTGCGCGAGCCGCTGCCCGAGACCCTGGAGGCCACCGCCTGGGCCGAGGACGGTGTCCTGATGGGGCTGCGGCATCGCACCCGGCCCCTGTGGGGGGTGCAGTTCCACCCCGAGTCCGTCCTCACCGACTACGGCCACCGCATGCTGGTGAACTT
The DNA here is from genome assembly GCF_011045025.1 of Streptomyces ureilyticus. Lineage (GTDB taxonomy): Bacteria > Actinomycetota > Actinomycetes > Streptomycetales > Streptomycetaceae > Streptomyces > Streptomyces ureilyticus. The sequence continues at coordinate 90 of NZ_JAAKZX010000024.1, read as the reverse complement.
CCGCAACCTCACCGCGGAACGGGACCGCAGGCCGCGTACGAAGAACACCGCTGTCACCCCGTCCGCGGCGGCGATCCCCCGCCCCCGGCG
>NZ_JAAKZX010000249.1 GCF_011045025.1 Streptomyces ureilyticus | reverse complement strand
CGGCACAGCCCGCTCCGGCCGCGGCGCCCGCCGCTCCGGCCCAGCCCGCTGCCCCGGCCGCACCCCAGCAGCTGGACTTCAAGCGGTTCTCCTCCGACGCGCTGAAGGAGTACCTGCGCGCGGAACGGGACGTACTGCGCGAGATCACCCCCGACGTGCCCATCACCACCAACTTCATGGTGATGAACGGCACGAAGGGCATGAACTACGCCGACTGGGCCCCCGAGATCGACTTCGTCTCCAACGACCACTACGTCCACCCCGGCCCCCAGGACCGCGACGAGCTGTCCTTCTCCGCCAACCTGACCGGCGGCATCGCGGGTGGGCAGCCCTGGTTCCTGATGGAGCACTCCACCAGCGCCGTCAACTGGCAGCCCGTCAACGTCGCCAAGCGGCCCGGTGACCTGGCCCGCGACTCGCTCCTGCACGTCGCGCACGGCGCCGACGCCGTGTGCTACTTCCAGTGGCGGCAATCGGCGGCCGGCGCCGAGAAGTACCACTCGGCGATGGTCCCGCACGCCGGCGAGGACAGTGACCTCTTCCGCGCGGTCGTGGCCCTCGGCGACACCCTCAAGACCCTGGCCCCGGTCGCCGGCAGCGAGCGCGAACCCGCCCCCGTGGGCATCGTCTTCGACTGGGAATCCTGGTGGGCCAGCGAGCAGGACTCCCACCCCACCTCCCTGCTCGACTACCGCCAGGAAGCGCTCGACTGGTACTCCGCGCTCCTCGCCCTCGGCATCCGCGCCGACCTCGTCACCACCCGCACCGACCTCGACCGCTACCAGGTCCTCATCACGCCCGTCCTCCACGTCGTCCCCGCCGAACTCGCCAAGGAGCTCACGCGGTACGTCGAGAGCGGCGGCCACCTGGTCACCACGTACTTCTCCGGCATCGTCGACGAGAACGACCACATCTGGCTCGGCGGCTACCCGGGCGCCCTGCGCGAGCTGCTCGGCATCCGCATCGAGGAGTTCGGCCCGCTGCTCGACGGCGAGACCGTCGAACTGGACGACCTGGGCGGCCTTGACGACGCCGGTACGGGCTCGCTGTGGACCGACCGGATCACCGTCACCGACCCGGAGGCCGAGGTCCTGGCCCGCTACCGCACCGGCGCGTACGCCGATCGCCCCGCCGTCACCCGCCGTGCCACCGGCCCGGGTTCGGCCGCGTACGTCTCCACCCGGCTCGGCGTCGAAGGGCTCACCGCCTTGCTGCCCCGGCTGCTCGCCCCGGCCGGCGTCGAGAGCGAACTGCCCGCCGCCGCACGGGGGTTGATCGAGCAGACCGTACGCCGCTCGACCGACGGCCGCTTCGTGTTCCTGGTCAACCGGACCGACTCCGCGGTGCCGCTGGCCGGCCTCGCCGGAGAGGTCCTGGTCGGCAGCACCGACGCCGACGGCTCTCTCGTACTGGCACCCAGGGACGTCGCAGTGCTGCGGCAGCCCGCCACCTGATCCCCACCCCCGACCTCCTCGGACCGCACCGCACCCGTCCGAGGGCCATCCCTCCTGCCCGACGGGCGGGAGGACGAGCACAGCTACCACCACCGCAGTTGGGAGCACTTGATGGCACGCCGTACCCGCAGCAGACGGCTCCTCGGAGCCGCCGGCCTCACTGCCCTGGCCACCGGGGCCGCCCTGGTCTCCGCCCCGTCGTCCACGGCGCAGGTCGCGGCGGCGGACACCCCGTCCGTCACCGTCCGGCCCGACCCGTCGTACAAGCACGACAAGTTCGAGGGCTGGGGCACCAGCCTGGTCTGGTTCGCGAACGCCACCGGCGACTACCCGCCGGCGGTACGGGAGAAGCTGGCGAAGCTCCTCTTCGACGACAGCGGTCTCGCCCTGAACATCGCGCGCTACAACATAGGCGGCGGCAACGCCCCGGACGTCAAGGACTACCTGCGTGCCGGAGGAGCCGTCGAGGGCTGGTGGAAGGCCCCCGCGGGCACCACCCGCGAGGACACCGACTGGTGGAGCGCCGAGGACAAGAACGACTGGAACCCGAAGGCCGACGCCACCCAGCGCTGGTGGGTGGACCGGATCAAGAAGGACATCACCCACTGGGAGACGTTCAGCAACTCACCGCCCTGGTTCATGACCGAGAGCGGCTACGTCTCCGGCGGCTTCGACTCCAAGACCGACCAGCTGAAGCCCGAGTCCGTCGAGGACTTCGCGAAGTACCTGGTGGGCGCCACCGAGCGCCTTGAGAAGGCCCACAAGATCGACGTCGACACCCTCGACCCGTTCAACGAGCCGAACACCGACTACTGGGGCACCAAGCTGGGACCCGACGGCGAGCCCACCGGCGGTCGTCAGGAAGGCGCCCACATGGGCCCCGAGCTCCAGCAGAAGGTGCTCCGCGCGCTGGCCCCGGTCCTGAAGAAGTCCCGTACCGACGCCGAGATTTCGGCGATGGACGAGACGAACCCGAACATCTTCACGCAGAACTGGCTCAGCTACCCGCAGGAGGTGCGTGACCTCGTCGAGCAGATGAACGTCCACACCTACGGCACCGCCGGCCGCACCAGCGCACGCGACCTCGCCAAGGCCGAGGACAAGCCGCTGTGGATGAGCGAAGTCGAGGGCGACTGGGGCGACGGCCAGAGCTTCACGGACATGCGTCCGGGCCTGGGCCTCGCCCAGCGCATGGTCGACGACCTGCGTGAACTGGAGCCCAGCGCCTGGGTGTTCTGGCAGCCGGTCGAGGACTACGACAACATGAAGCCCGGCGGCGAGTCCGCGAAGGGCGGCAACTGGGGCTCCATCCAGCTCCCGTTCAGCTGCACCTCCGAGGACACCCTCGAGTCGTGCCCGATCTACACCAACACGAAGTTCGACACCGCCCGGAACTTCACGCACTACATCAAGCCCGGTGACCGGCTGATCCAGGTGAACGACACCTCCAGCGCCGCCGCCGTCTCCAAGAAGGGCGACGGGGCGAGCGTCGTCCACGTCAACAGCACCACCGGAGCCCGTTCGGTCACCGTCGACCTGTCGAAGTTCGGCAAGGTCAGCAGCAAGGCCACCGTCACGCCCGTGGTGACCAGCGCCGACAACAAGCTCGAGCGGCACAAGGCCATCAGGGTCAGCGACCGCAAGGCCACCTTCACCGTGCCCGCCCAGTCGGTGACGTCCTTCGTCGTCAAGGGCGTGTCCGGTGTCGCCAAGGACGCCGCGCTGCTCCAGAAGGGCCACACCTACGAGCTGACCGGCGTCCAGAGCGGCAAGGCACTGACCGTCGCCGACAACGGCACCAACCTGGTCATCAGGTCGGCCGCCACGGGTACCGCCGCTGCCGGCCAGGAGTGGAAGCTGCGGAAGATCAGCGGTAGCACGGACAACCGGCAGCGGTACGTGTTCACCAACCCGGTGGAGGACAAGCGCCTCGCCGTCCGTGACGGCGCCCCGATCGTGGAGCCCGACAAGGGCGGACGTGACAAGGCCACCCAGTGGTTCATGTCGTCGACCGGTGACGGCACCTTCACCCTCGTCAACGCCGCCACCGGCCGCCTCCTGGAGGTCGGCGGACAGGCCACCAACGAGGGCGCGGCCGTAACGCTGTGGACCCCCAACTCCGGCTCCAACCAGCGCTGGAGGGTCACGGACGTGACCGACTGAGCCACGAGCACCGCTCGTGATGTGACGCCTCCGGTCCGGCGGCCGGAGGCGTCACGTTTTGCGGCCGTACTGGGTTCTGCCGTACTCGTTTCTGCCGTACTGGTGCGGTGGTAGGTCCCACGGCCTAGGGCTCCTCGGACGAAAATCCCATGTACGGGGCGCGGGCCGGTTGAGAGCATGACTGCCATGCTCAGAGCCGCCGCAGAGAGACCCGTGTCCCGCCCTTCCGCGCCGCCCACCTGGGTGGTCGTCGCGCTTGCCTGCGCGGGCCAGTTCCTCGTGGTGCTCGACGTATCCGTCGTCAATGTGGCCCTGCCCTCGATGCGGACCGACCTGGCGCTGAGCGCGACGGGCCTCCAGTGGGTCGTCAACGCGTACACGATCGCCTTCGCCGGCTTCATGCTGCTCGGCGGACGGGCCGGGGACCTGTACGGGCGCAAGCGGATGTTCCTCATCGGCCTCGCCCTCTTCACTCTCGCCTCCCTCGGCGGCGGACTCGCCCAGGCCGAGTGGCAACTGCTGCTCGCGCGGGCCGTGCAGGGGCTGGGCGCGGCCGTGCTCGCACCTTCGACGCTGACGATTCTGGCGTCGGCCGTGCCGGAAGGGGCCGCCCGCGCGCGGGCCATCGCGACCTGGACCGCCGTCGGCGGGGGTGGCGGCGCGGCGGGCGGCCTCGTCGGCGGACTGCTGGTCGAAGGGCTGTCCTGGCGATGGGTGCTGCTGATCAACGTGCCCGTCGGCGCCGTCGTCCTGGCCGGCGCCCTGCGGTGGCTCCCCGAGAGCCGGGCCGGTGACCGACGGCGGCTCGATCTGCCGGGCGCGCTGCTGGTGACGGCGGGCCTCGCGACCCTCGCGTACGGAATCGTGCAGACGGAGGCCGAGGGCTGGACCTCGTCCGCGGCCCTCGCCCCGCTGCTCGCCGGGGCCGCGCTGATCGGGCTCTTCCTGCTGGTCGAGGCCCGGACGAAGACGCCGCTGATGCCCCTGAAGCTGTTCCGCATACGGTCCGTGTCGTCGGCGAACGTGGCGATGTTCCTGTGCGGCGCCGCCATGTTCTGCATGTGGTTCTTCATGACGCTGTACGCCCAGAACGTGCTCGGCTATACGCCCCTGGAGGCCGGCCTCGCGCTCATGCCGAGCTCGCTCGCGGTGATCCTCGGTTCGAAGGCCGCGCCGCGCCTCATGCGCGTGGCCGGGGCGCGCCATGTCGCGGTGTTCGGGACGCTGGTGGCCGTGGTGGGGTTCGGCTGGCAGTCGACGATGAGTGCGGACGGTACGTACCTCACGGCGATCATGATCCCCGGGATCCTGATGATGCTCGGCGCCGGACTGGCCGCGACGCCACTCGCCTCGCTGGCCACGTCGGGGGCGGCGCCGGGGGACGCCGGGCTGGTCTCGGGTCTCGTCAACACCTCGCGCACGATGGGGGGTTCGCTCGGCCTCTCGGTGATGTCTACGATCGCGGCGGCGCGGACGGGGGGCGGTTCGTCGGCCGCCGCCCTGACGGAGGGGTACGCACTGGTCTTCCGGACGGGGATGGGGGTGCTGCTGGGCGGCGCGGTGCTGATGCTGCTGTGGCTGCCGCGGCGGGTGCCGGCGCAGGCCGCGGGTTCCTGAGCCCGGACGTACGACCCGTACGTACGAGCCGGAAGGCGTACGAACTCAGAGCCAGCCCTGCTGCCGGGCCTCCCGCATCGCCTCCATGCGGTTGCGGGTGCCCGTTTTGCCGATCGCTGAGGACAGGTAGTTGCGGACGGTGGACTCGGAGAGGTGGAGTCTGGTGGCTATGTCGGCGACCGTCGAGCCGTCTGCGGAGGCCTTCAGTACGTCGCACTCTCGGGTCGTGAGCGGGCTCGGGCCGGCGCTCAACGCGGCCGCGGCCAGCGCCGGATCTATCACCGTCTCGCCGGTCAGCACCCGTCGGATCGAGGCGGCCAGTTCCTCCACGGGACCGTCCTTCACCAGAAAGCCCGCGGCGCCCGCCTCCATGGCCCGCCGCAGATAGCCCGGCGGCCGAAGGTGGTGAGGATCAGCACCCGGCAGTCGGGCACCTCGCCCCGCAACCGCGCGGCGGCGTCGAGCCCGCTGATCCCCGGCAACTCGATGTCCAGCAACGCGACATCGGGCCGCGACTCCAGAGCCGCGTCCACGATCACGTCCCCCGCCGCCACCTGCGCGACCACCTCGATGTCGTCCTCAAGGCCGAGCAGTAAGGCGAGGGCGCCCCGCATCATCCCCTGGTCCTCGGCGAGCAGCACGCGGATCGACTTGGCGGGCCGGTGGTCCCGGGGCATCTCGTTCACGGCCCAAGCGTAGGCCGGGCGGACGCACTCCGATCAGGGCCCTTCAGGCCGCCGTCCCCGGCAGCTTCAGCACGCGCGCCCCCTCCGATACATCCGCCGGGGCCCCCTCCTCACCCAACTCCGCCGTTTCCACCGGCAGTTCCGCCGTCACCACGAAGCCGCCCCGCGGGCCGGGCCCCGCCTCCAACGAGCCGCCCGCCACCGCGAGGCGTTCCGTGAGGCCCTTGAGCCCCGTGCCGCCTATGCCGCCGATGCCGGGGACGAGTGGAGGCGGCTCGGCGGGCACTGCGGGCACGGCGGACTGTCCGCGGCCGTCGTCCGAGATGCGGACGCGGACGCGTTCCGCGGCGACCTCGACCGCGATCTCGCAGCGGGTCGCACCGCTGTGGCGTACGGCGTTGGTGACGGCCTCGCGGATCACCCAGCCCAGCAGCGCTTCCGTCTGGGCGGCGAGGGGCGGGCCCGACTGGCGTACGACCGGTTCGATGCCGGCCGCCCGCAACGCCGAGCGGGCCCGGTCGAGTTCGGTGGCCAGGCTGCCCTCGCGGTAGCCGGTCACCGCCTCGCGGATCTCCGTGAGCGCCTGGCGGCCCACCGACTCGATGTCCCCGACCTGGACCAGCGCCGCGTCCAGGTCGCGGTGGATCAGCCGGCGGACCGCCTCCGACTTCACCACGATCACGGAGAGGGTGTGGCCGAGCAGATCGTGCAGGTCGCGGGAGAAGCGGAGCCGTTCCTCCTCGACCGCTCGGCGGGCCAACTCCTCGCGGGCGGCGCGGAGTTCACGTACGGCCTCGGAGAGGGAGAGGATCGCCGCGGTCACCATGGTGGAGAGGAAGGTGCCGTACGCGACGTTCACCGCACCCCAGCCGTCCCGGACCGCGGCCGTGGTCCCCGCGAGCAGGGTCAGGCCGACGCCGACCCTGCCGAGCCACGGGCCTCGTACGATCGCGCCCGTCGCCAGGCCGAGCAGCGGGAAGAAGAGCAGCCAGCTGCCGCCGTAGACGATGGCCAGCGTGCAGGTCACCACGCCCAGCGCGATCAGCATCAGGCGGGTGGAGCGGGCCTCGCGCGCCTCCTTCGAGAAGGCGCGGAACACCAAGGCGATGTACAGGGAGTTGAAGGCCACCAGGCCGATGAGGCCGATCCAGGGGTTCGGAGTCTTGCCCTGGAAGAGGTTGGAGAAGGCGCCCATGCCCATCAGCAGCCAGGGGAGGAGGACGAAGCCGTTGGGCGGCGGGCCGAGTTCCTCCGGCGGCCGGCCGGTCTTCTTCCGGTCGGCCTTTTTCTGGCCCCGGGCCCGCTCACAGCCCTCGGCGTGCCGCAAGGCCAGCCAGTAATTGACCCTGGTCATCCAGGACATGCCCTGCCCCCGCTCAAACGGTTCCAGACGGTTCCAGACAGATTCAGACGGTCCGCGCGGTCCTGCGGTACGCAGTCACAGCGTACGAGCCGAAAGCCAGCAGCCAGAGGCTCAGCACCAGTACCGCGCCCAGGGTCGGCGCATGCCCGTCGGCGACCGCCGTGCCGAGCTGCGCGACCCGGTTCGTCGGCATGTACGCGGACACCGAGCGCAGCCACTCCGGGAAGAGAGCGAGCGGGAACCACAGTCCGCCGACGACGGCCAGCACCAGGTTGCAGGCCAGGTTCGCGACCCCGGTCGTCTGCGCGGTCAGCCGGTAGCCGTTGCCCAGACCGAGCAGCGTGAACGGGATCGAGCCCAGCCACAGCAGCAGCGCGATCACCGCCCACTTCCACACATCCAGCCGTACGCCGTTGACGAGACCGCCCGCCACCAGCACCACGACGATCGCCGGCAGCACCGTCACCGCTCCGGTCAGCGCCCGGCCGATCACGACCTGACGCGGAGTCATCGGCGTGATCCGCAACTGCCGCAGCCAGCCGGTCGATTTGTCCTCGGCGACCCCGGCGCCGGTGTTCAAGGCCGAACCCATCGCGCCGTATGCGGCCATGCCGACCATCGAGGCCGTCTTCCAGCCGCTGGCGTCGCCGTCGCCGAGGTTGGTGAACAGCAAGTACATCGTCACCGGCATCACGACGGTGCCGACCACAAAGCCGGGATCGCGCAGCGTCCGCCGCACTTCGAGCCGCAGGTACTCCCACACCACACCAGCCACCTCCGTCACACCCTCTCCAGGACACTCGAGGTACTCGACGAACCCGACGAACCCGACGTGAGCGCCATGAACGCGTCGTCCAGCGACGCGGGCGCCACCTCCAGGCCCCGTATGGCACCCATCCCGGCGAGCGCGATCACCGTCGCGTCCGAGTCCTCCGTACGAAGCCGCGCCCGGTCGCCGCGTATCTCCACCGACACCACGCCGGGCAGCAGGGTCAGGCCCTCCGTGGAACGGCCCGCCAGGTCGAAGGCGACCAGGTTGCCGCCCGCCGACCGCCTGAGCTGCTCACCACTGCCGTCGGCGACGATGCGGCCCCGGTCGATGACCACGATCCGGTCGGCGTTGGCGTCCGCCTCCTCCAGGTAATGGGTGGAGAAGAGGACGGTGTGGCCGCGGCGGGCGTAGGCCCGCATCGACTCCCAGAAGGCGTACCGCGCCTCCACGTCCAGCGCTGCGGTGGGCTCGTCGAGCACGATCAGCGCGGGGTTCCCGATGAGCGCCACCGCGAACCGCACCCGCTGCGTCTGGCCCCCGGAGAGCTTGTCGACGCGCCGCCCGGCCAGCTCGGCGATACCCGCGAGCTCCAGAGCCTCGGTGACGGGCATCGGCGCCGGATACGTACGGGCGACGAATCCGACCAGTTCGCCCACGGTCACCCGCGGCACCGGCCGGCCGTCCTGAAGCATCGCGCCCACCCGGCCCGCGCGTACGGCCTCTTCCGGCGCCGCGCCGAAGAGCCGTACGACACCCTCGTCGGGCTCGTTCAGGCCGAGGAGCAGCGAGATCGCGGTGGACTTGCCGGCGCCGTTGCGGCCGAGCAGGGCGACCGTCTCGCCGCGCGCCAATTCCAGATCGATCCCGTCCACGGCTCGTACCGAGCCGAAGGTCTTGACCGCCCCCGCGAAGGACACGGCCTGTTGCGTCCCAGTCGTTTTCGTCATGGGTACGACGCTACGAATCCGGAGGCAGCGCCCGGCAGATGCGCTTGTACGGACTCGGGCGGGACAAATGTCACTGCCGTCCTCCGTGGTCCTGGGCGCCAGCTCATCTGACATAGCGTCAGGAGTCTTCACAAGTGCTGGGAGCTGGGCTATACAGAGGGTCGCCGTACTGGAACGCGTTCTAGAACGGGCGGGTTCCGCGGCCCGAGGTCGACCTCGGTGCGTCCGACGGTGCGGACGGCCGCACCGAGGTCTTCTCCGCCGACGATCCGCCAGCAGTCAGGAGCCGCATGCCCATCGACCCCGCCAAGGCCCTCGCCGCCGAGCCCCGGACCGGCGAGATCACCTGGAATCACAAGGACGTCCAGCTCTACCACCTGGGCATCGGCGCGGGCATCCCGGCGACCGACCCCGACGAGCTGCGCTACACCCTCGAGTCCAGGCTGCACGTCCTCCCGAGCTTCGCGACCGTCGCGGGCGCGGGCTCCCCGGGCGTGATCGGCGGACTGTCCATGCCGGGCATCGAGGTCGACCTCGCCCATGTCCTGCACGGCGGCCAGAGCATCGAACTGCACCGCCCGATTCCCGCCGAGGGCAAGGGTGTTGCCACCGCACGGATCGCGGCCGTCTACGACAAGGGCAAGGCCGCCATCCTCGTCATGCGCACCGAAGTCGCGGACGACGAGGGCCCGTTGTGGACGAACGACGCCCAGATCTTCGTACGCGGGGAAGGCGGCTTCGGCGGCGAACGCGGCCCCTCCACCCGCCTCGAACCGCCGACCGGCGACCCGAGCAGGGAAGCCGAGCGTCGCGTCCGCGAGGACCAGGCCCTGCTCTACCGCCTCTCCGGCGACTGGAACCCGCTGCACGCCGACCCGGAGTTCGCCAAGCGAGCCGGCTTCGACCGGCCGATCCTGCACGGGCTGTGCACGTACGGAATCACGCTCAAAGCGGTCGTCGACACGCTGCTCGGCGGCGATGTGGCACGGGTCCGCTCCTACAGCACACGCTTCGCCGGGATCGTCTTCCCCGGTGAGACCCTCCGCATCCGGATGTGGCAACAGGACGGCCGGGCCCGGGTGGCGGTGACGGCAGTTGAGCGGGACCACGCGCCGGTGCTGGCCGACACGATCATCGAACACGCATGAACTCTTGAGGGGAGCCGCACCATGCGGGCAGCCGTACTGCACGAGATCGGCCAGGAAAAGCTCGAGGTCCTCGACGACGTCGAGGCGGCGGGCTTCGGCCCCGGCCGGGTGAAGATCCGGGTACGGGCCACCGGCCTGTGCCACTCGGACCTCTCGGGGATGTCCGGGGTCCTGCCGCAGCCCGCCCCGTTCGTGCCCGGGCACGAGGGGGCCGGCGAGATCCTGGACGTCGGCGACGGCGTCACGAACCTCAAACCGGGCGACCGCGTCGTCGTCTGCTGGCTGCCCGCCTGCAACGCCTGCCCCTCCTGCAAACGCGGCCAGACCGAGCTGTGCCTGGCCGGGTTCATGAACGCCGGCACGCCCAACTTCAAGCGCCCCACAGGCGATGTCTTCGGCATGGCGGGCACCGGAACCTTCACCGAGGAGGTCGTGGTCGACGCGGGCTGCGCCGTACCCATCCCGGACGACGTGCCCTTCGACATCGCGGCCCTCATCGGCTGCGGCGTCACCACGGGACTCGGCGCCGCGCTCAACACCGCCGATGTGGAAGCCGGTTCGTCGGTCGCCGTCATCGGCTGCGGCGGCGTCGGCATCTCCGCGATCCAGGGCGCGCGGCTCAAGGGCGCCGCCGAGATCGTCGCCGTCGACCCGGTCGCCTCACGCCGCGAGTCCGCGCTGAAGTTCGGCGCCACCAGGGCCGTATCGCCGGACGAACTCCCCGACACCAAGCAGACGCTGACCGCCGGCGAGGGCTTCGACTACGTCTTCGAGGTCGTCGGCAAGTCCGCCACCGCCCGCACCGCGTACGAGAACACCCGCCGCGGCGGCACGCTCGTCGTCGTCGGCGCCGGCGCCATGGACGACTTCCTGCAACTCAGCATGTTCGAGCTGTTCTTCGACGAGAAGCGGATCCTGCCCAGCATGTACGGCGGCGGGGACGTCCTGCGTTCGTACGAGCGGACCATCGCGCTGTGGCGTGCTGGGCGCATCGACCTGGAAGGGCTGATCACCCACCGGGTGCCGCTGAGCGAGATCAACGAGGCGTTGGATCAGATGCGTACGGGTGTGGCGCTGCGTACGTGTATCGAGATCTGACTCAGGTGTGTGCGGAATGTGACGACTCGGGGTCGAGGTGTCACATTCCGCCGACCGACTGTCAACCGACTGCCAACTGACTGCCGATGGCTGAAGGGGCCTTGATGTCACTGCCACTTGAAGGGCGAGCCGCGATCGTCACCGGTGCGGGCCGTGGGCTCGGCCGGGCGGAGGCGCTGGAACTCGCCCGGCTCGGCGCCGCCGTCGTCGTCAACGACTTCGGTCAGGCGGGGCGGGACGGTTCCGGCGAGGCGTCGGCCGGTCCCGCCGAGGAGGTCGCGGACGAGATCCGGGCGGCGGGCGGCCGCGCGGTCGCCCACACCGGTGACGTGGCGGACCACCAACAGGCTCGGGAACTGGTCGAGTTGGCGGTCGCTACGTTCGGCCAGCTCGACATCCTCGTCAACAACGCGGGCATCCTGCGCGACAAGATGGTCTTCTCGATGACCGAGGGCGAGTGGGACTCCGTCATCCGCGTCCATCTGAAGGGCCACTTCAATACCACCCACTTCGCCTCCGCGCACTGGCGCAACCGCTCCAAGGCGGCGGGCGCCCCGGTGTACGGACGCATCGTCAACACCTCCTCCGAGGCGTTCCTCGCGGGTTCCGCCGGCCAGCCCAACTACGCGGCCGCCAAAGGCGGAATCGTCGGCCTCACCACCTCCACGGCGCTGGCTCTCGCCAAGTACGGCGTCACCGCGAACGTCATCTGCCCGCGTGCCCGGACCCGGATGACGGCGGACGTCTTCGCCGGTTCCGGGGAGTCGAGTGAGGGCCTCGATCCCCTCGCCCCCGAGCATGTCGCCCCGCTGGTCGGCTACTTGGCCTCACCTGCCGCCGCGCGCGTCAACGGCCAACTCCTGGTCGTCCACGGCGGCATGGTCGCCATCGTCGAACGTCCCCGGGTCGCCGCCAAGTTCGACACCAAGCGGGACGCTTTCAGCTATGAGGAACTGGACACGGTCCTCACCCCGCACTATGCGGAACGCCCCTTGAACGAGACGTTCGCGGCGGCGGAGGTGCTTGGTCTGAAGCGCGACACCTGACGCCTGTCGGGATGGGGGAGGGTTTTCTTTCCCCACCCCGCCCC
>NZ_JAAKZX010000248.1 GCF_011045025.1 Streptomyces ureilyticus | reverse complement strand
GAGGGCCATCACGACGGCCACGGACAGCAGCACGCCGATGCGGACTGCGCGATGGGCCAGCCTTCGCAGGGTCCCGCTGTGGCGGTGCCCTGCCTGTCTCCGCTGAGCTCGGAGAGCGGCGACGAGGGACGGCTTACGGAGCGATGAAGGGCTGGACGCGCTTGCGGTAGTCCTTGGGCCGCACCTCGTTGTAGTACTTGTTCTTGTCCTCGCCCGCCGAGGTGTAGACGTACACCGGGCACTCGTCGGACTTGGCCTCACCGTTGTACTCGTGCAGTGCCTTGCCCGTCCGCGCTTCGACGACCTTCAGCTGGTACGAGGTGTTGTACGTGCTTATCTTCAGCGGCTTGCCGTCCTCGGTCTCCATGTCGCACACCTTGCCGGTCGCGGTCGCCTTGGTGCGCTCGAGGCAGACGACCAGTTGGGCGGCGGCCGGCTTGTCGGAGTAGCCGAGGAACCAGCCCTTGGGGAAGTCTCCGGCGGGCGGCTCGAACTGGGACCAGTCGTCGCCGGGGTTGTTCATGAGTATCGCCGGGTGCACGGTCTTCTTCGTACGGTCGTAGGCGGGCATCCCCGAGAAGCCGAGCCCGTCCGTGCACACCCGCTCCAGGTCCAGGATGGAGTCCGGCACCTCCGGCCCGTCTGCTGACGAACCCTTCGACGACGTGCCGGCACCTACCTCCGAGCTTTCGGTGAGCGACGAGCATCCGCACAGGACCACACTCAGAAGCCCGGCGGTGACCAGAATCGAAGACCTTGAAGGCATAGACATTGGGACCCCCCCCATATCGAAGAAACACCGAAGAAATGCCGAAGAAAGAACAGCAACAGGGCATGTCCCCCGGACATGCCCTGTCCCCCCTACCTGCTGGAGAAGAGCGTGCCGTGCGCCTCGGCCGTGGGCATGGGGGAAGAGCCCCCATCTAGTGGTGCGGCCCCTGTGGCTCGTGGGTATTACGCTGTCTGAGCTCGAAGGAGTATTCGAGGGGGCGGCCGGGGCAGCCCGGAAGAGGGAGCAGGGGGCCTGAGTGTCGTCGTTGTCGTCACCGACGCTGGTCGGCAGAGGACCGGAGCTGGACCTGCTGACCGAGGCGGGCCGGTCGGCGGGCGAAGGGCGGGGCTCGTCGGTGTTCGTGCTGGGCGAGCCGGGCATCGGCAAGTCGCGCCTGGTCGAGGAGGCCGTGGCCACCGCCGTACGCGCCGGGTTACGGGTGCTGCGCGGGCGGGCCGCGTCCGCCGGGCGCGCGGTGCCACTGCGCCCGCTGGCGGAGGCCGTGTTCTCCGGACTGCGCGGTGAAGGGGCGCCCGCGGACGGGGACTTGGGCCCCTACGAGCCACTGCTGTCGCGGCTGTGCGGGCTGGCGCCGCAGGACGGGGCGCCGCTGGTGGGCTACGCCGAGGCGGTGCTGCGGCTCCTGGGCGTCCTTGGACGCACCCGTGGCTGCGTGCTGGTGCTGGAGGACCTGCACGACGCGGACGCCGACACGCTGACCATCGTCGACTACCTCACGGACAACCTTCCCGGCCAGCGGGCCCTTCTGCTGGCCACCCTGCGCGGCGGGCCCGGACCCGCCCTCGACCTCGCCGAGGCCGCGGCCTCCCGCCGTACGGCCCGCACCGTGCGCCTGGCCCGCCTCGGGCCCGCCGAGACAGCGGAACTGGCCGCCCGCTGTCTGGGCCACGGCGACGCGGGCGCGGTACCGGCGGCCGTACTGGACCGGCTGCACGCCGTCTCCGACGGCGTCCCCTTCGTCGTGGAGGAACTGCTACGAGCCATGGTCGACAGCGGCGATCTCGTCCAGCGGCAGGGCGCCGGCTGGACGGTGACCGGCGCGCTGAACGCCGGGGTACCCGCGACGGTCGCCGCCGCCGTCCTCCAGCGCGTGGACCACCTGGAAGCGCCCGGAGTCGCGCTCCTGGAAGCGGCGGCCGTCCTGGGCAGGCGCTTCCCCGTGGACATCGCAGCTCGTGTCGCCGGACTCGACCGGCCGACGGCGCACCGCCAGTTGCGGTACGCGGCACGAGCCCACCTGGTCGCCGACGGCACCACCCACGGCACCACCCACAGCCCCACCGCGGAGCAACCCGGCTGGCACACCTTCCGCCACGCCCTGACCGCCGATGCCATCGCCCACCGGCTGCTGCCCGCGGAACGGGCGGCGCTCTGTCTCGCCGCCGCCGACGCCATCGAGTCCACCCACGCCATCGAGTCCGGCCACGCGGCCGAGTCCGCCCACGCGAGCCACGCCATCGAGTCCGCCCACGCGAACCACGCGACCGAGTCCGCCCACGCGAACCACGCGCCTGAGTCCGCCGACGCGTCGGAGCAGGGGACGGGAGGCGCGGGCCGGCCCGGCGAGCCCCACGGTCTGATCGGCGGTGACTCGGGCGACGACCTGTACCGCCTGGCCGCGGAGCTGTGCGTCGCCGGCGGGCAGCGGGCACGGGCGGCCGTACTGCTCACCCGGGCCGGCCGGCAGGCGGTCCAGCGGGGCGCCCTGCTGACCGCGGTGGAACTCCTCGACCGGGGCCTGGAGTTGACCGCCGACGCCACGGACGCCCCGCCCGAGGCCGTGGCCCGGCTGCTGGAGGAACTGCTGCGGACACTCGTCCTCACGGGCGACGTCCAGCGCGTCCCGGAGCTCGGTGACCGGCTGGACCGCATTCTGACCGCGTGGGGTGCGCCGCCCGCCCGGCGGGCCGCGGGTTTCCTGACGCAGGCCGGGGCCGCGGCCACCGTCCAGCGCTGGGAGGAGGGACTGACCGCCGTCCGGCGGGCACGGGAGCTGCTCGGCGCCGAGCCCGACCCGGCGTCCCGCGCGGCCCTGGACGCGGTCGCCGCGCACCTGATGCTCAACTCGCAGCGCCCGGACCGGCTGGAGAGCGCCAGGGCCCTGGCCGAAGGAGCCGTGGCGACCGCCGAGGCGGTCGGGCTGCCGGAAGTGAGCTGCAAGGCGCTGAACATGCTCGGGTACTGCCTGAGGCCCCTGGACCTGGCCGAGTCGGTGAAGGTGTTCGAGCGTCTGGTGGCCACGGCCGAGACCCACGGGCTGCCGGTCTGGCGGATCCGCGGCCTGCTGGAACTCGGCGCGCTCGACCGGGTTCGCTTCACCGGGATAGAGCGGCTGCTGGCCGCGCGGAAGGAGGCCGACGAGACCGGCGCGGTGCTGATGACGGCCTGGGCCGACATGCATCTGACGCTCGCCCATGTGCTGCGCGACGAACTGGACGCGGCCGCGGAGTCCGCCCGCCGGCTGCGGACGACGGCTCGCCGACTGCGACTGGACGAAGTGGAACTGCTCGGTGCCGGAGTGGACGGCATCATCGCCGCCGTCCGTGGGGAGCGGGAGAAACTCCAGACCGCGCTGCACGTCCTTCAGAACGCACTGGCCGGTGGGAGCGCCGGAGCGGTCTGGGGCTACGCCGACACCTCCGTGTGGGGCTGGGCCCAGGGCATCTGCTCCCTGCTGAGGGAGGAACACGACCGGGCGATGGCCGAGTTCACCGACGCGGACCAGGTCATGAAGGCACTGCCCAGCACCCGGGGAGTCACCGGTTTCCTGGGCCCGTACCTGCTCCTGCGGACCGTTCGGGGCGCGGCCGGCTGGGCGGAGCTGGACGGGGCCGTCGCCGACCGGCTCGCCGAGGCCCACTCGGACCGGCCCTACGTCGGCTGGTCCCGGGCCGTGCTCCTGGGCCGCGAAGGCCGCGCCGCCGAGGCCGCCAAGGCGGCCGAGGAAGCCTTGGCCGGGACGGACGTCATACCCCTGGCCCGCCATCTGTGTCTGCGGCTGGGCGCTCAGGCGGCACTCACCGACAACTGGGGGAGACCCGTCGAGTGGCTGCGCGCCGCCGAGCACTTCTTCCACGACCGGGGCACCACACGGGTGTCGGCAGCCTGCCGCGCCCTGCTACGCGAAGCGGGCTCTCCCGTTCCCCGCCGCCGCGAGGGCCACGACACGATTCCGCAGGAGCTGCGGCGGACGGGGGTGACGGCCCGGGAGTACGAGGTGCTGCGCCTGCTCGGCCGAGGGCTCGGCAACCAGGAGATCGCCGAGCAGCTCTTCCTCTCACCACGCACCGTCGAAAAGCACCTGGCGAGCCTCCGCGACCGCACCGGTCAGAACAGCAGGGCCGCCCTGCGTACCCTGGCCCGGCGGTACGTGCACGGGCCGTGACTCCGGGGCGCGCGCCGGCACCGAAGGGGCGCGTCCCAGTGCTCGAACTAGCAGCGTCCGTACGGGATTTCGGTGGCGCTCACGCCATCTGGCGTCGTACCAGCTCGTGCAGCCGCCCGCCCGTATCGGCGAGCAGTTGCGCGGGCGGGCCCTCCTGCACCACACGCCCGTCCGACATCACGATGACGCGGTCCGCGTCCAGCACGGTCGACAGCCGGTGTGCGATCACGATCCGCGTGGCGTTGAGCGCGTGGGTGCTCTCGATGACGCGGCGCTGCGTCTCGTTGTCCAGGGCGCTGGTGGCCTCGTCGAAGAAGAGGATGCGCGGGCGGCGGATCAGCGCCTGGGCGATCATCAGCCGCTGGCGCTGGCCGCCCGAGACCGCGCCGCTGCCGGAGACGATGGTGTGCAGGCCCATCGGCATGCGCTTGATGTCCTCGGCGAGCCCGGCCATCTCGGCGGCGGCCATGGCCTCCTCGGGCGTGTACGGCTCGGTGCCGCAGATGCAGTCCAGGATCGAGCCGGTGAACGGCTGCGCGTGCTGGAGCACGACACCGCACTGACGGCGTACGGCCGACTGGTCGAGGGCGGCCAGGTCCTGACCGTCGTACAGGACGCTGCCCGAGACCGGTTTGTCGAAGCCGATGAGCAGCCGCAGCAGGGTGGACTTGCCGCAGCCGCTGGGGCCGACGATCGCCACGAACTCGCCCGGCCGGATCGCGAAGGACACGTCGTCGAGGACGAGCGGGCCGTCGTCGGTGTACCGGAAGGACAGTTTCTTCGCCTCGATGGCGCCGGACAGCGCGGCGGGGCGGGTGCTCGCCACGCGGACCTCGGGTGTCGCGTCGAGGACCGGTTTGATCTCCTCGAACATCGGCAGCGCGGCGACCGCCGAGACGAACGCACCGGTCAGCTGGGTCACCGAGGTCAGCAGCATGGTCATCGAGGTGGTGAAGGTCAGAAAGGCACCGGCCGACATCGACCCGCGGGCCGGTCCCGCCAGCAGCATGAAGATGATCAGCGTGCTGAGCGGCAGATACACCGCGCCCAGCACCGTGTTGAGGTTCTTGATCCGCCCCACCCGCTGCTGCAGCTCACGGCTGCGGGCGAACTCGCTCGCCCAGGCCGCGTACGCGTAGTTCTCGGCTGCCGCGACCCGCAGCTTGGGCAGGCCCCGCAGCGTCTGGAACGCCTGGTTGTTGAGCTTGTTGCTCAGCACGACGAGGCGGCGCTGCCAGCGCACCTGCCACAGTCCGAGCCCGAGGAACACCGTGGCGATCACCACGAGCATGCCGATCGCGGCCAGCGCCATCGGGACGCTGAACACCAGCAGCAGGACCAGGTTCATGAGGCCGACCGTGCCCGCCTGGACGACGACCGGGCCGATGCCCGCCATCATGCGGCGCATCGAGCTGATGCCCATGGCGGCGCTGGCCAGTTCGCCGGTCGAGCGCGCGGTGAAGAACTTCGTGGGCAGCCGCAACAGGCGGTCCCACACGGCGGGTTGGAGCGTGGCCTCGATACGTCCCTCCATCCGCAGGATGGTGAGGTTCTGCATCAGCATGAACGCCGCCGACACCACACTGGCGATCATGATGGCCAGGCAGAACTGCACGATCAGGTTCTCCTGGGCCTTCGGCACATAGACCCCGAGCACCTGCCCGGTCGCGATCGGCACCAGCGCCCCCAGCGCCACCGTGACCAGACCGCTGAGCGCGAGATTGCGCAGATCGCCGCCGGTGCCGCGGAGGCTGAAGCGCAGCAGCCCCAACGGGCCCAACCGGCGTTCCGGCAGCGGCCGGTAGAACATGACGGCGCGCGGCTCGAACTCGGCCACGTTCGCTTTCTCGACCGGTGTCTCACGGCCGCTCGGGTGCACGGCCACATAGCCGCCGCGCCGCCACAGCAGCGCGACTGGGGCGCCGGATCCGGACCGGTGGCCCACCAGCGGACCGATGTTGTCGCGCCACCAGCGCCCGTCCAGGCGTACGGCCCGGGTGCGGACGCGGGAGGCGAGCGCGATCCGCTCGACGGGGTCGAGCCGGTCGCTCTCCGTGCCGCTCTGCGCGGGGTCCGCGAGCGCGAGGCCGGCCGCGCGGGCGACGAGTTTGCAGGCGGCGTAGGTGGCGTCGGCGTCCGCCGCGGGCCCGGTCGACGACGAGCGCTTGGAGATGGAGGCGATCAGGGTGCGGTCGGCCCGGGCGCGGACCTCCTCACCGGCCTTGATGCCCTCGGCCGTACGGTCCTCATGGGTGCGTTCCAGCTGCTCGATCCAGCGGTCGAGGGTGGCGAGCAGCCGGTACTGCTGGTCGACCATGGCCTGCCACATCGCCGGGTCCACCAGCAGATCGGCGGCGGCCTCGGCGCCGTACACGGACCCGTACTGCACACTGCCCGGCGGCACCTGCATCCACAGGATGTCGTCGTCGGTCAGGGCCGCGCCCCGCTCGGTGGCGAGGGGCGCCTCGAACAGGAGGGCCAGGCCCCGGCCGACACCCAGGGAGAGGGCGTACTCCAGGGGGCTGGTGGCCGGGGGTACGAGCACGGGGTTGCCGTACGCGTCGTACGTCCATGTCTCGGTCTGCGGCGGCTGGTAGAGCTCGCGCATTTCGATACGGCGCAGTACGCACTCGCGCAGGGGCCTGCCCACCAGGGTGTGCTGCGGTCCCGCGACCGGGCCGAGCAGCAGTGTGCCCGCTTCGAGGCGGCCGAGGTGGTGCCAGTGGCCCTGCTGGATCGCGTCGACGGCGAAGAGGTCCATGGCGCCGGAGGCGACGAGCCACAGCACGTGCGGCCCTTCGAGGTCCAGGCGGGTGAGGCCGGAGCCGTCGACCGGAGTACCCATGCCGCCGAGCGCGGCGAGCACGTAGTCGCCCTCGGCGACGGGCTGTTGATGCTGCTGGTCGGGTACGGATGTCATGTCAGCGCTCCCTGACCAGCTCGGCGTACGGGCCGCCGGCCGCCACCAGGGCGTCGTGACGCCCGCGTTCCACGATCGTGCCGTGCTGGAGAACCACGATCTCGTCGCTGTCGCGCACGGTGCTGAGCCGGTGCGCGATCACCACACAGGCGCAGCCACGTTTGCGGAGGTTGTCCATCACGATCTGCTCGGTCTCCGCGTCCAGGGCGCTGGTCACTTCGTCGAGGACGAGGATGCTGGGCCTGCGAACCAACGCCCGTGCGATCTCCAGGCGTTGGCGCTGGCCGCCGGAGAAGTTACGGCCGTCCTGCTCGACCTTGCTGTGGATGCCACCGGGGCGGCGCATGACGACGTCGTACACCGCCGCGTCCTGAAGCGCCGCCACCACGGCGTCGTCGGGGACAGAGGGATCCCACAGAGCGATGTTGTCGCGGACCGTGCCCTCGAAGAGGAAGACGTCCTGGTCGACGAAGGACACGGAGGCCGCGAGCGCGCCACGGGGGATGTCCTCCAGGCGCTGTCCGTCGATCCGGATGACGCCATCCCAGGGCGCGTAGAGCCCCGAAATCAGCCGGGACACGGTCGACTTGCCGCTGCCGGAACCGCCGACGAGCGCCACCTGCTGCCCCGGCCCGACCGTCAGCGAGAAGCCGGACAGCAGCGGCTTGTCGAGCGGGCTGTAGCCGAACGTGATGTTCTCCAGCTCCACATGGCCGTGCAGCCGGCGGGTGCTGTCGCCCGCGCCAGGGCGTGAGTAGAGGGGGTCCGCCGCGAAGTTCTCGACGTCCTTCAGGCGGGCCACGTCGGCGGCGAAGTCCTGGATGCGGCCCGCGACGCCGTTCAGACGGGTGATCGGCGCGGTGAAGCGGGTCACCAGCGCCTGGAACGCCACGAGCAGACCGACGGAGATATGGCCCTCAACGGCCCGCATCCCGCCGATCCACAGGATCAGCGCGCTGTTGAGAGTCGCCAGCGTCGGCGCGACCACACCCAGCCAGGCGCTCGGCACCCCGAGCCGCTGCTGCTCCTCGAGCGTGGTGGCGTGCTGCCCGGCCCATTTGCGGAAGTAGCCGTCCTCGCCGCCGGTCGCCTTCATCGTCTCGATCAACTGCAGCCCGGTGTACGCCGTGTTGGTGAGCCGCGCGCTGTCCGCCCGCAGCTTGGCGGTACGCGTCGCCCGCAGCCGAATCACGACGCGCATCGCCACCAGGTTGAGCAGCGCGACCCCGATGCCCACGGCCGTGAGCTGCGGGTCGTAGGTGTAGAGCAGGACCGCGTACAGCACCACCACGACCGCGTCCACGCCCGCCGCCGCGAGGTCCCGGGCCAGCGTCTCGGCCACCGCGTCGTTCGACTGGAGCCGCTGCACCAGGTCGGCCGGACTGCGCTGGGAGAAGAACGTGACGGGCAGCCGCAGCAGATGCCGCAGGAACTTCGCGCTGCTCAGCGTCGAGGAGATGATGCGCCCGCGCAGCAGGTTCGCCTGCTGCAACCAGGTCAGCACGACCGTGAGCAGCACGGTCGCGCCCATCGAGGCGAACAGCACGGTGAGCAGCGAGGTCTGCCCGCCGATCAGGAACATGTCGATGTACGTCCGGCTGAGCGCGGGCACCGCGGCCCCGACCGCCACCAGCAGCAGACTCGCCAGCACTGCGGCCGGCATGGTGCCCGAAGTCCCGCGCAGCCGGGCCGGCATGGCGCCCAGGACGCCCGGTTTGCGGCCGCCCTTCTCGAAGTCAGGACCCGGCTCCATGACCAGGACGACACCGGTGAAGCTGGTGTCGAAGTCCTCCATGGGGATGAAACGGCGGCCCTTGCCGGGGTCGTTGATGTGCACTCCGCGCCGGCCGAAGCGGCGCCCCATGCCGTCGTAGACGACGTAGTGGTTGAACTCCCAGAACAGGATCGCCGGGGCGCGCACCTCTGCGAGCGCCGCCGTGTCCATCTGCATGCCCTTGGCGGTGAGGCCGTAACTGCGCGCCGCCTTCAGGAGATTGCTCGCACGTGAGCCGTCCCGCGAGACACCGCAGGCGATCCGCAGCTCTTCGAGCGGAATGTGCCGCCCGTAGTGGCCCAGCACCATGGCGAGCGAGGCGGCGCCGCACTCCACGGCCTCCATCTGGAGCACGGTGGGCGTGCGGACGGTCTTGCGGCGGCCCTTGGGGACGGTGCGCTTCGGCGGCGCGGCGCGGCGCCGTCCCCGTACGGGCGGCGGCAGTTGGGACTCCGCGGTGCCGGTCTCCTGGGGGGCGGTCACGGCAGCAGCCAATCGATCGGGCGCTCATCGGCCATCCGGATCGAGCCGGAGGCCATGGTCATGGAGTCGAGCCGGAACGGCGGGCCCTCCGTGGACGACCACTTGTAGCCGGACTTCGTGCCGGACGAACGGTCGAGGCGGACGAGTACGGCCACCGGTCGCCCGTCCTTGGTGAACTGCTCGCCGAGCTGGTTGTCGCCGAGGAAGGCGGCGATCTGCTGCGGCGTCTGGGCGTTCCGGTCGACCCTCTTCACCCGGCCGCGCAGCACCCCGTACTCCTGCGTGGGCACCGACTGGACGGTGAGGTCCACGGCCGCGTCGTCGGGAATCGTGGCTGCGTTCTCGGCGGGCACGTACACCGTCGCGAACAGCGGGTCCTTGGCGTCGGCGACCTTCTCGACGGAGGCGACGTTCGCGCCGGTCTGGATGATGGCGCCCATCGAGGCGGCGAGGGCGTTGACCCGGCCCGCCGCGACGGTGCGGACCACCGTCTCGCCCTTCGCCGTACGGACCTTCAGCACTGGGGCGTCGGCTGCGAGCCGCTCGCCCTGCTCGGCGAGGACCGCGGTGACCTGGCCGGAGACGGGGCTCTGCAGAACGTAACTGCCCTGCCCGTGGGTGAGGATGGCGGGCGCGGTCACCGTGGAGGCGACGGATCCCGTGACGGCCCAGACGGAGGCGGCGGCCATCACGACGACCGTCACGGACAGCACGAGCCAGCCCTGCGGGCGGGCGAAGCGCACCGGAAGGTCGAGCTCCTCCGGTGACTGGAGCTTGGCGAGGGCCTGTTGGCGGAACTGCACGGGGAACTTTCCCTCACCTGCGGACGACAGGACGTACGGAACTGGTGAACGGCCGCCGCGTTGCCGATTGGTTCACGGCATCCGGAAGCCCCGGAACCGGTGAACGGTTCCGGGACTCACGGCACGCTGATGCGCTCAGAGGCCGGCGACCAGGCCGGTGACCGGGGCGGTGTTCAGGCCGGTCGTGCCCTCGACGGTGCTGACGGCCGTGTCAACGATGCCCGAGACCGGGGCAACGGAGTCCAGCGCGCCGGTGACGGTGCCCAGGGCGTTGACCTGCAGGCCGCCGGAGACGGTGTCGAGGTCGGCGTCCGAGATCTCGACGGTCTCGACCTGGGGGGTGGAGTTCATGATGGAACTTCCCTTCCTATTGGTATTCACAAGGGGGGAGCGGCCCCCTCTGGGGGACAGATGGTCGGCCGCGTCCGCAAGGCTCAGGCACCCGTCTCCGGGACCGTGGGGTGACCCTGCGGTGCGATGGATCAAAGCACGCCCTCGCGCCGCGCTTCCAATCAACGGCGCATGTGATCAGCGCATTTGCGGCAGAGAGAAGCCCAACCGTGCACGCCTGCGCACGGCTCGGTAGCCACTTCTTCACACCATCCCCGGTGTGATCGCTCCGATGCCCTTGCGGACGTACTGGCGAAACAGACACTCCCGAACCAATGAGGCGGCGGGCGCCGGTCCGCTGTGCAGATTCACCAACGGCCGTGACGTGGCTGCGCAATCGGTGTGCAGATTTCCTGAAGCCGGGATTCCGGTCTCTGAGGCGAACACGCAGTTATCTCGCGGTAGCGGAGGGCGAGTGAACGAGGAAGTTCGGCAAGGGAGTTGAACACCCCACGCGCCGCATCCGTACCAGTCGGCATCCAGGCGCCGCCATCAGCTGCCTAGCGGTAGCGCGGACCCCGTCCCCACAGGAGGTCAAGAAGTTGAGTCACAAGCGAACACCAAAGCGCAAGGCCGTAATCGCAGCGGGCAGCGTGGCGGCGCTCGGAGCGGCGGCACTGATTCTGCCCAACGCCATGGCGTCCCAGGACGAAGGAAGCAGCTCCTCCGCGGCCCCGAAGACGGTCAATGCCGCCCAGGCGGCCGATCTGGTCTCGCAGCTGGCCCCGCAGCTCGGTGAAGCGTTTGCCGGCTCGTACTACGACAAGGAACAGCAGCAGCTGATCATCAACGTCGTGGGCGACAACAACAACGTCATCGTCGGGGCCGAGCAGGCAGGCGCGGTCGTACGCGAAGTCGCAAACAGCATGTCCGAACTGAAGGCCGCCGAGCAGACCCTGAAGTCCGAGGCCACCGTCCCCGGTACGGCCTGGTCCGTCGACCCGAGGACCAACAAGATCCAGGTCACGGCCGACAGCACGGTCAAGGGCTCGAACTGGGACCAGGTGGAGTCGACGGTCAAGTCGCTCGGCTCGGACATGGCGTCCGTCAAGAGGTCCGCCGGTGAGTTCAAGACGTTTGCCGCGGGCGGTGACGCCATCTTCGGCGGCGGCTCGCGTTGCTCGCTCGGCTTCAACGTCACCAACGCCGAGGGCGACCCGGCCTTCCTGACCGCGGGTCACTGCGCTGTCGCGGCCGCCGAGTGGTCGGAGGAGGAGGGTGGCGCGCCGATCGGTACGGTCGACGCTGAGACGGCCACGTTCCCCGGTGAGGGTGACTTCGGGCTCGTCAACTACGACGACCCGGCCACGGAGGCACCCAGCACGGTGAACCTCGACGGCGAGACGGTCGACATCGCGCAGGCCGCCGAGGCCGAGGTCGGTATGCCGGTCACCCGCATGGGCAGCACCACCGGCCAGGACTCCGGCACGGTCACCGCCCTCAACGCCACCGTGAACTACGCGGAGGGCACGGTCACCGGTCTCATCCAGACCGACGTCTGCGCCGAGCCCGGCGACAGCGGCGGCTCGCTGTTCAACGAGAACAGCGCGATCGGCCTGACCTCCGGCGGCAGCGGCGACTGCACGGTCGGCGGCGAGACCTTCTTCCAGCCGGTCACCACCGCCCTGGAGGCGACAGGCGCAACGCTCGGCGACGGCGGAGCAGGCGGCGGCGCCGACGAGGAAGAGGGTGCCGGTGGCGCGGGTGCCGGTGAAGAGGCCGGCGCTGGTGGCGCGGGCGCCGGCGAAGAGGCCGGTGACGGTGAAGAGGCCGGTGACGGTGAAGAAGCCGGTGCCGGTGAAGAAGCCGGCGCTGATGAGGAAGCGGGCGTTGAGGAAGAGTCCGGCTTCATCGAGGGCCTGACCGGCTGACGCGCAGCAGATTCCGGCCGTGCCCCCATAACGGCCGTGGCGGGGC
>NZ_JAAKZX010000247.1 GCF_011045025.1 Streptomyces ureilyticus | reverse complement strand
GCGATGCCGGGCGGGGCGGGCGCCAGGGGCACCAGGAGATCGGTGGCGGCGGGGTGGCCTTCGGCGCCGTCCGCGGTGCAGTCGCCGTGCAGCCAGAGCGTGAGCATGTAGAGCTCGGGTACGGAGAGCAGCCGGGGCTGGTACGACTGCGTCATGGACTCCGCCTGGCGCAGGGCGTGCTCGGTGGCCGTGACGTACGGACCCTCGAAGAAGTGGGAGAAGGCCCAGCCGTCAGGGGTCAGCCTGGTCTCGGCGGCTGCCACGGCGGACCCGCCGCAGCGGATGAGGAAGCGCCACCCGGCGAGACGGGTGGCCGAGGCGCCCGCCGGACTGATCCGGTCGAGCACGTGGACGGGCAGCGGGAGGTCGGGGGTGGCGGGCCCCTGAGCGTTGCGCAGGGACGGGGTCGGTGCCTCGCGGACGGCGGTGGGGGAACCGAGGGCCGTGAGGACGCTACGTACAGCGGGCGCGGGAGCCGGAGGGACATGCAGCGGCATGGTGGGTCGCCTCTCATTCGACAGGCACAGATGGCGCGAGGACGGGGGCGGACGACGCTGTCAGCACTCGTGGGCAGAGGGGCGGGGTTCCCGGCCTGTGGGCCACCGTGCCGCCTGTCGCGCGGCGTCTGGCGCGTACGCTCGCGAGGTTCCGCTGTCGCTTTGCGATCGCACACATCAGACGCTGCGCGGCTCACCACTAGGTGCATGGCGTCACTGTGACGACAGGTCCGGCGACCACGAGCGCCGACTCTCTGCCTCGTTCGAGAAGTTTATACGACGCACGTTCAGGCAGTGTTTCGTCTAGCCGTTGCGCAGATTAAGGGCCAGGCACAATTCGGTCGTCGATAAGTGCCTTTCATCCCGATTCTCTGTGGATGCCCGGCGGCGACCTCGGGATACCTCACCGAAACGGTCGGCCAAATGTCGTCGGCGTTTTTTACGAGACCGCAACTCATCGGAGAAGCGGTCATCGCCCGGCCGAAAACGGTGTTCTGCCTCATGCCGCGTGAATGTGCCCGAAGGGCCTGCGTTCAGGGTAGCGGCCGACAAGCCCGTCCAGGACGTTATCGATCGCATTGCCTGGGCATCATCCCCCGTGACTCGGGACACGTCAGCGGCCGGCTCGTCGGGCTGCCCAGTCGAGGAGGGACGCTTCGATGGGGGAGAAGGTCGAGGCAGCGTCGTTCGGCCTGTCCGATCGGCAGCGCTACCGCGGCAAGCTCCGGCAGTGCCTGGCGGGGCTTGAGCGGCTGTTGGCTCAGGAGCGGTTCGACCGCCCGAAGAACCTCATGGGCCTGGAGATCGAGCTCAATCTCGCGGGACCGGACGGCATGCCGCGCATGATGAACGCTCAAGTACTTGAACGGATCGCCAGTCGTGATTTCCAAACAGAACTCGCCATGTTCAATCTGGAAGTCAACATTGCCCCACACCGATTGGGAGGCCGGGTATTCGACCGCCTCGCCGAGGAGTTGCGCACCTCACTCGCATATGCCCATCGCAAAGCGAACGAGGTTGACGCGGGCGTCGTGATGGTCGGCATTCTGCCCACGCTCGCCCGCGACGACCTGGTCTCCGCGAACCTCTCCGACGTGGACCGCTACACCCTGCTCAACGACCAGATCGTGGCCGCCCGCGGCGAGGACTTCACGCTCGACATCGACGGCGTCGAGCGGCTCAGTTGTACGTCCGCGTCCATAGCCCCCGAAGCCGCCTGCACCTCCGTGCAGTTGCACCTCCAGGTCACGCCCGGCCGCTTCGCCGACGTGTGGAACGCGGCGCAGGCGATCGCGGCCGTGCAGGTCGCGGTCGGCGCCAACTCCCCGTTCCTGTTCGGCCGTGAGCTGTGGCGCGAGTCCCGGCCGCCGCTGTTCCTGCAGTCCACCGACACCCGTCCGCCTGAGTTGCAGGCCCAGGGCGTCCGTCCGCGCACCTGGTTCGGGGAGCGGTGGATCTCGTCGCCGTACGACCTCTTCGAGGAGAATCTGCGCTACTTCCCGCCGTTGCTGCCGATCTGCGACGACGAGGATCCGCAGCAGGTCCTGGACGACGGCGGCATACCCCGGCTCGGCGAACTCGTGCTGCACAACGGCACCATCTACCGCTGGAACCGGCCGGTGTACGGCATCGACGACGGCGTCCCCCATCTGCGCGTCGAGAACCGCGTCCTGCCCGCCGGTCCCACCGTCACCGACGTCATCGCCAACACGGCCTTCTACTACGGACTCATCCGCGCCCTCGCCGAGGAGGCCCGGCCCGTGTGGACGCGGCTGCCCTTCGAGGCCGCCGCCGCCAACTTCGACCACGCGTGCCGGTACGGCATCGACGCACACCTGCAGTGGCCGCGGCGCGGCCGTTACGGCGGGACCACGCGGATCCCCGCGGTGCAACTGGTGCTGGACGAGCTGCTGCCTCTCGCGGAGGCGGGCCTGGACGCGTGGGGTGTCGAGCCGGCCGACCGGGACCTCTACCTCGGGGTGATCGAGGAAAGATGCAGACGCCGGGTGAACGGGGCGTCCTGGCAAGCCAGTACGTTCCACCGGGCGCTGGAGACCGGCATGAGCCGGGAAGCGGCGCTGGCGGCCATGACGAAACGTTATTGCGAGCTCATGCACCTCGGTGAGCCGGTGCACACCTGGCCGGTGGGGCTGCCGGAGCCGGCGATCCCGCTGGGGTGAACCCCCGATCCGGCTTGGCGAAACCGCGATCAGGCGTGGCGATCCCGCGATCACACTGAGGCGGTCAACTCCGGCTGCCCGCCTGCAAGATGGCCTTGGGGCTCACTGAGTGGATCTCGGACGGGTCGGTGACGAAGTGGCCCGAACCGCCCGTCGCCCTCGCGATCTGTCGGCCTCGTGCTTGTCGGCAGCAGGGCTGACGGCGATCGCGATAGTCGGGCTTATACGGGGCGGCCGCGACCCCGAGGCGCATCGCGCTGTCCTGGCAGGTCGGGCGGAAGGACAGCAGTCCGCCTTCGATCGCCGCAACCGTGCCCCGGCGACGGAGGGAACGAGCACCGTCGCGATCGCCATCTTGCGGCGCCGGGCGCGTGGACGGGGGGCGGTTGTCCTCCTCCCGTGCCGGTCGGGCAAGCTGTGACGTCCCATGCGGTGGTGTCCTCCCCTGCTTGAGAGTGCGTGAGCCGTGAGCCGTACAGCGGCCGTATGACGTGGCTTGAAAGGGAGGTATGCCCCGTACGGCGTCCGTCCCCCGACGGCCTGGCGCGCGCGATCGTCGTAGCTTCTTTCGAGACCTCGGCGGGGCCAGGATGGGGATGAGGCGGGATTACACAACTGGAGGCACGTGTGCAGGCGGAGGCGGGGTCGATGGCCGATTCTTTTCCAGCGGAGCGGCCGACGCGGCGAATTTTCCGCGATGAGATGCTGCTCGTGCTCGGGGTGTCGCTCGGTGCGAGCGGGGTTTCCGCGCTGATCAGCTTTGTCGGCTCGGTGACGAAACCCGGGGGACTGAAGGATCAGGCGGCCAATCTGAACGCCTCGGCGGCGCCGGGGCGTCCATGGCTTGATCTGGCCTGGCAGTTGTTCGGGATCGCTTCGGCGTTGGTGCCGGTCGTGCTCGTCGCGCACCTGTTGCTCCGTGAGGGGGCGGGGCTGCGCACCATCGGCTTCGACCGGAGCCGTCCGTGGCCGGATCTGGGCCGTGGTGCGGCGATCGCAGCGGTGATCGGCAGCACGGGCATCGCCTTCTATCTGGCGTCCCGTGGCCTCGGTTTCAACCTCACCGTCGTGCCGGAATCGCTGCCCGACGTGTGGTGGAAGTACCCGGTACTGATTCTCTCCGCGGTGCAGAACTCCGTGCTGGAGGAGGTGATCGTCGTCGGGTATCTGCTGCGCCGGCTCGACCAGTTGGGCTGGACGCCGGGCGCCGCGCTGATGGCCAGCTCCGTGCTGCGCGGCTCGTATCACCTCTACCAGGGCATCGGCGGGTTCATCGGGAACATGGTGATGGGCGTCGTCTTCGTCTACCTCTACCGCCGCTGGGGCCGCGTCGGACCGCTGGTGGTCGCCCACTCGCTGCTCGACATCGGGGCGTTCGTGGGGTACGCGCTGCTGGCGGGCAAGGTGGGGTGGCTGCCCACCGCGTGAGCAGATGGGAAGGGGCGTACGAGGATCTCGTACGCCCCTTCTGTGCTGCTCACGCGTGCAGTTCGCCCTCGATGACGGTGACCGCGCGGCCCGTGAGCAGGGTGCGGTCGCCGTTGAGGCGGGTGCGGACCAGGCCCGAGCGAGGGGACGCCTGGAGGCCGGTGAGGTCGGGGCGGCCGAGGCGCTCGGACCAGTAGGGGGCGAGCGCCGTGTGGGCGCTGCCGGTGACCGGGTCCTCGTCGATGCCCATCCTCGGGAAGAAGCAGCGCGAGACGAAGTCATGGCCCTGTGACGGGTCTTCGGCGCGGGCGGTGGCGATGATGCCTCGCTCGGAGTGCCGGGCGAGGGCCTTGTGGTCGGGGCTGAGGCCCAGGACGGTCTTCTCGTCGGCCAGCTCGACGAGGAGGTCGCCGACGTTCGGGCCCGTGTCGTGGGCGCTGAGCGGTTCGGCGCCCAGGGCCTCGGCCAGGCCCGCCGGAACCTCGACCTGAGTGAGCGGCGCGGTCGGGAAGTCCAGCGTGATGGACCCGTCGTCGTTCGTGGTGGCGATGAGGACGCCGCTCCTGGTCGCGAACCGTACGGGCCCCTGGGCGGCGTCCGTGGTGGCCAGCACGTGTGCGGTGGCGAGGGTCGCGTGGCCGCACATCGCGACCTCGGTGACGGGCGTGAACCAGCGCAGTGCCCAGTCGGCGTCGCCGCCCTCGGGAAGGGGGTGGGCGAACGCCGTCTCCGCGTGGTTGACCTCCAGGGCCACGTTCTGGAGCCAGGCGTCGTCGGGGAAGGCGTCGAGGAGGAGGACCCCGGCCGGGTTGCCGGCGAAGGGGCGGTCGGTGAAGGCGTCGACGATTCGAATCCGCATGACGCTGACGCTAAGCGCGGATCGAAGCCGCAGGCCAAGGCCAATTCGGGGTGAGTGGACCGGAGACGGGCTGCTTCTGGGACGGGGGGCGGACGTGAGCGGTGTCGGGTTGGGGCTTGCCGGGCGAGCTATTCCGATATATCGTTGACGCATCGCGATCGATCAACGATGGAATGGAGTGATGGCGATGCGTTCCCATGGAGAGGAATTCGGACCGGGCTTTGGACCTGGTCCCGGACGTGGACACGGTGGACCCGGCCCGCACGGCCGGGGAGGTTTCGAAGGGCGCCGGGCCGCCTTCGGTCCCTTTGGGCCGGGCTTCGGCCCGGGGCCCTGGGGTGGCCGCGGCGGACGGGGCGGACCGCGCGGCAGGGCGCGGCGCGGCGACGTACGCGCGTCGATCCTGGCTCTGCTGAAGGACCGGCCCATGCACGGCTACGAGATGATCCAGGAGATCGCCGAGCGCAGCGGCGGGGCGTGGAAGCCCAGCCCCGGCTCGGTGTACCCCACCCTCCAGCTGCTGGAGGACGAAGGCCTGATCACCAGCGCGACCGAGGGTGGCAAGAAGCTGTTCTCGCTCACCGAGTCCGGCCGCACGGCGGCCGACGAGGGCCCGGAGGCTCCCTGGGAAGAGGCCGGGCGCGGGGTCGACTGGGAGGCGCTGAGCGATATCCGGCAGGCCGGTTTTGGCCTGATGGAGGCGTTCGGCCAGGTCTGGAAGACCGGCAGTAAGGAGCAGCGCGAGAAGGCGCTCTCCGTCATCAATGACGCCCGGAAGAAGTTGTATCTGATCCTCGCCGACGAGGACTGACGGGATGAGGGCCGATGATCACGGTCCAATGTCCGATGGCCTGCACGGGGGGTACTTCGCCGGCGAAGTACCCCCTTCGGCGTGCGTTGGGGGCGGCCGAGCCAGTGATGACGCGGCTCTAGGCGACCAGCCCGCCCAGTTTGCGCAGCGATTCGTTGAGGGCCGCCGTGGCCGAGTCCTTGAGCTTGCCCGCCATCAGTGAGACGGCGGCGCCGGTGAACTCCCCGTCGATACGGACCTTGGTGGCGGCCTCGCCGTCCGGTGTGAGCGTGTAGCGCGTGGCGACGGTCACGGACATCGGTCCCTTGCCGCGGATCGCCAGCGTACGGGCGGGCTCCAACTGCTCGATGGTCCAGTCGACTTCAGCGGGGAAACCCATCAGCTTCATGTGCTCCTCGAAGGTGCCGCCGACTTCGAGGACCTGAGGGCCGCCCTTGGGGAAGCTGGTGTGCGTGGAGTTCCACTCCTTGTAGGAGGAGAAGTCCGTGAGCTGCGCCCAGACCTTCTCGGCGGGCGCCTCGATCCGTGCTTCCGCGCTGACTTCGGCCATGCGACCACCCCTTCGTGTCAGGCGCTGCGCCGGGCGCAGCTACGGTGTCGCGGAACGTAGCCGCAGGAACCGCAACATTCAATACTGATGAACCGTCAGAAAATGGGGAGGCCTGGCGGATGTGCGCCGGGGCAGGGTGGTTGCGCGTGGGGCGCGAGGCAGGACAGCGCGCGCTCCGCCAGGGACAAGGGCGTGATGTCATCCGTAAGGAGGAGAATCCGCCTACGCCTGCCCAACCTGTGTCGGACGCGAAAATGCTTCCCGGCGAGGATGACTCGGCTACAAGGGACTGATGGGGTAAGGGATGTGCAACCCCGTATTCCCCGGCAGCAGGCCGCCGATCATGGCCTGAACCGCAGCATGGACATCGAGGCCGGGCTCAGTGAGGGCCTGGCGGCGGTGGTCGCCGGTGCGCGCAGAAGGGCGCTGCGGGACGGGGACCGGCAGATCGACACGGCGCACCTGCTGCACACGCTCCTGGAGTCTGACCCGGAGGCACGTGCGGTCGTCGACGACGGGCCCCGCATCGCGCGGCTGCTCGGCTATCTCGTGCAGCGCAGCATCGGCTACGGACTGCGCTGGCAGACCGGCGTGGAGGACTCCGGTGCCGTGCCGACCGTACGGGAGGACGGCTGGTCCCCGGTGGCGGCCGGTGCCATGGAACATGCGTGCACGCTCGCCGCGCGGCGTGGCGGCGATCCGGCGGACGGGATCGATCTGCTCGCGGCCATCGTCGCCGATCCCGAGTCCCGGGCCGTGGAGGTCCTGGAGCGGGCGGGGGTCGACGTTGCGACGCTACGGGCCCGTCTCGACGCAGCGATGGAGCCGGGCGTTGAGACGAGCCCGTAGCGTCGCAACGTATTGACCTTCCCCAACGCTCCCCTGGGCAGTCGCGGTCGGATCTCCAGGGTGTGCTGCGGGCGGTTTCCGAGGGTGCGTCCGCAGTCGTGCGCGTCCAGCCGTCGAGACAGGTGTCATCGGGGATGACGCTCCTGTCATGGCCTGTCATCATGTGTCGATGCGTACGTCTGAGAGCAGTCACGGCACCCGGAGAAGAGGCGTCGGGCTGAGCCTCGCGCTCGTGTCGGCGGTCGCCTTCGGGGGATCCGGTGTCGCGGCCAAGCCCTTGATCGACGCGGGCCTCGACCCGCTCCACGTGGTGTGGCTGCGCGTCGCGGGCGCCGCCGTGGTGATGCTGCCGCTCGCCGTCCGCCACCGGGGGCTGCTGCGTACGCGTCCCGCGCTGCTCGCCGGGTTCGGGCTGCTCGCCGTGGCCGGCGTGCAGGCCTGCTACTTCGCGGCGATCTCCCGGATCCCCGTCGGGGTCGCGCTGCTCGTCGAATACCTCGCGCCGGCGCTGGTTCTCGGCTGGGTGCGGTTCGTGCAGCGGCGGCCGGTGACGCGTGCCGCCGCGCTCGGAGTCGTCCTCGCCGTCGGCGGGCTCGCCTGTGTCGTCGAGGTGTGGTCGGGGCTGAGCTTCGATCTCCTCGGACTGCTGCTGGCCCTCGGCGCGGCCTGCTGTCAGGTCGGCTACTTCGTCCTGTCCGACCAGGGCGGCGACGCGGGCGATCAGGCCCCGGACCCGCTCGGCGTCATCGCGTACGGCCTGCTCATCGGCGCGCTCGTGCTGACGCTCGTCGCACGCCCCTGGGGCATGGACTGGTCGGTCCTCGGCGGCGGCGCGAACATGAACGGCACGACGGTCGCCGCCGGATACCTGCTGGTCTGGATCGTGCTCATCGCCACCGTTCTCGCGTACGTCACCGGCGTGCTGGCCGTGCGCCGACTGTCCCCGCAGGTCGCCGGCGTCGTGGCCTGCCTCGAAGCGGTCATCGCGACCGTCCTCGCCTGGATCCTGCTCGGGGAACACCTGTCGGCGCCGCAGCTCGTGGGCGGCGCGGTGGTGCTGTTCGGCGCGTTCATCGCGCAGTCGTCGACGCCCGCCAAGGGCTCGGACGGGCCGGTGACCAGTGGTGGAGGCGACTCCGAAAAGGAGTTGTCGGCGCGGGGCAGCGCCACCTAGGCTGCCGATCATGCATTCGGACGTACTCGTTCTTCCTCCCCCGGCCGCCTGAGGCGGGCCCTCCGGAATCCACGCCCGGCCGTCGGCCGGGCGGAACGGTGCTGCCCGCAGACGAAGTCCGAGGACCTTCCACGCGCCGCTGTGCTCTGCGCTGAGCTTCGCGCGTGACGTGGTCCTTTCCGAACTGCGTATCTGCGGAGAGAACACGTGTCGAATGCTGCTTCCGGCCTGCCCATCGGGCGAGGCCTCCTCTATCTGACCGTCGCCGGTGTCGCCTGGGGCACCGCGGGCGCGGCCGCCTCGCTCGTCTACCGGGCGAGCGACATGGGCCCCATCGCCCTGTCGTTCTGGCGCTGTGCGGGCGGACTGCTCCTGCTCCTCGCCGCCCGGCTGCTGCGGCCCCGGCCGCGTCGCACCGACCGGCCGCGCCTTCGTCCTCGTACGACCCTGATGCGGATCGGGATCACCGGTCTCGGTCTCGCCATCTTCCAGACCGCGTACTTCGCCGCCGTCGAGGCGACAGGGCTCGCCGTGGCCACCGTCGTCACCCTCGGCGCCGGCCCCGTGCTCATCGCGCTCGGAGCGCGGCTGACCATGGGGGAGCGACTCGGGCGGGGCGGAACCGCCGCCGTCATCGGGGCGCTCGCCGGCCTCGCGGTGCTGATGCTGGGCGGCGAGGGCGCGACAGTGCGGCCCTGGGGTGTGGCGCTCGCGCTCGTGTCCGCCGCCGGGTACTCCGTGATGACGCTGCTGACCCGGTGGTGGGGGCGTGACGGCGGGGCCGACGCGTCCTCCACCACCCTGGGCGCGTTCGCCGTCACGACGCTCTGCCTGCTGCCCTTCGGCCTGACTGAGGGCCTGGTGCCGCACACCGCCGAACTCGCCCAGGTGGTGGCCCTGTTGACGTACATCGCCGCCATCCCGACCGCCCTCGCATACGCGCTGTACTTCGCGGGAGCCGCCGTCGTCCGCTCGGCCACCGTCTCCGTGATCATGCTTCTGGAGCCGGTGAGCGCGGCGGTACTGGCCGTGGGGCTGCTCGGCGAGCGGCTCACCGCGGCGACGCTCGTGGGTACGTTGCTGATGCTCGGGTCGGTCGCGGGGCTGGCGATGGCGGAGGTGCGAGACGGGGCGGAGAGGATGCGGGAGGCGCCTGAGGCATTCGAGTCACCTGAGGCATTCGAGTCACCTGAGGCGCCCGAGGAGGAACCTCAGAGCATCGTCAGGTAGTCGGGCAGTTCGACGCCGGGGGCCAGATCGTCGGCCGGGACGGGGGTGCCGTATCCCTTGTGGAGCGGCACCACTCCGGTCCAGTGCGGCAGGCCCAGGTCCTCGGGATCGTCGTTGGGGCCGCCCGTGCGGAGCTTGGCGGACACCTCGCCGAGGTCGAGTCGGAGTACGGCGGTCGCGGCCAGTTCCTTGGCGTTGGCGGGCCGGGAGTCCGCCGAGCGGCCCGCGACCACCTGGTCGACGAGGGTGTCGAGGGCCGTGCGCTTCTCGTCGGGGTCCGTCACCTGGTGGGCGGTCCCGTGCACCACCACAGAGCGGTAGTTGAGCGAGTGGTGGAAGGCCGAGCGGGCCAGCACCAGACCGTCGACATGCGTGACGGTGAGGCAGACCGGGAGCCCCGGGTCGGCCTTGCCCGCCATCCGCAACGGACGCGAACCCGTCGAGCCGTGCACGTACAGGCGCTCACCGATCCGGCCGTACAACGTGGGCAGCACGACCGGTGCTCCGTCGCGGACGAAGCCCAGATGGCAGACGTACCCCTCGTCGAGTATCGAGTGCACCGTCTCCTGGTCGTACGCCGCTCGATCGCGGGAGCGGGTGGGGACGGTGCGGTCGGTCGGGGTGTAGGCGGCGGGCCGCGGGGCCGTGTGCGTCATGGTGCTCTCCAGCTCTCCGTGTCGTTTGTGTGCTTCGGTCGCTCGCGTGCTCGGCGTGCGCGCTTGCCAGATGTATTGCACTAGTGCATAATCTGCTTTGTGCTAGGAGAGTATCGGATCGAAGGAAGGCGTGCAGCCGAGATTGCCGGCAGCGTCGAGCGCGCGGTGGGCGCGGGAGGCCTGGAGCCCGGTCAACTGCTGCCACCCATGCGGGAGTTGGCGGCCGAACTGGGCGTGAATCCCAATACCGTCGCGGCCGCGTATCGCACGCTGCGGGAGCGTGGGGTCATCGAGACCGCGGGTCGGCGCGGCAGCCGCGTACGCCCCAAGCCCGTCACGACGGCCCGTGAGCTCTCACGCCTGGAGGTACCGCCCGGGGTGCGCAACCTGTCTGAGGGGAACCCGGATCCGGCCCTGCTGCCCGCACTCACCGAGGCGTTCGCGGCGGCAGCGGCCCACGCGGACCGCGAGCCGATGCTCTACGGACAGGCCGCCGTGGAACCGGAGCTGGCGCGCCTCGCACGCGCGGACCTGGACGCGGACGGCGTGCCGGACGGGCCCGTCACCGTCACCTCCGGAGCACTCGACGCCATCGAGCGCGTACTGGCCGCCCACCTCAGGCCCGGGGACGCGGTCGCCGTCGAGGACCCCGGCTGGCGCAGCGTCCTCGACCTGGCCCCGGCACTCGGGCTGCGTACGCTCCCGGTCGGCGTCGACGACGAAGGGCCGCTGCCCGACGACATACGGGGTGCGCTGCGCGCGGGTGCCCGTGCGCTGATCGTCACCGACCGCGCGCAGAACCCGACCGGTGCCGCCGTGAGCGCCACGCGCGCGCGTGCCCTGCGTTCCGTGATCGGCGAGCATCCCGAGACCCTGCTCATCGAGGACGACCACGGTCATCGCATCGTCGACCTGCCCCTGCACCCACTGGCCGGAGTCACCCACCACTGGGCCTTCGTGCGCTCGGCCGCCAAGGCATACGGCCCCGACCTGCGGCTCGCCGTGCTGACCGGCGACCCTGTCACCGCCGACCGCGTCCAGGGCCGCCAGCGACTGGGGCCGGGGTGGGTGAGTCATCTGCTGCAGCAGGCCGTTGTGCGGCTGTGGGCGAGCGGTGCGGTGGATGTACGGGCGGTGGCGGCCGCGTACGGGCGGCGGCGCGAGGCGCTGATCGGCGCGCTCGCGGAGCGCGGCATCGAGGCGTACGGGCGCAGCGGGATGAACGTGTGGGTGTCCGTGCCGGACGAGACCGGTCCCGTCGCACGGCTGCTGCACTCCGGCTGGGCCGTCGCGCCGGGCGCCGGCTTCCGGGTGAACTCGCCGCCCGGCCTGCGGATCACCGTCTCGACGCTCGCGCCGCAGGACATCGGGCCGCTCGCGGACGCGGTCGCCTCCGCCATCGACCAGGCGCCCGCGCGCCGATACGTCTGAACGCGCGCCCTATGCCTGCGACTTGGGCCTGGACTGCGTGAGAGCCGCACCCGCCAGCACGATGGCCGCGCCCACCGGTGTCGACCAGGTCAGCGACTCGCCGAGGATCGCGACGCCCGCGGCGGTGGCGATGACCGGGATGAAGTACGTGACCATCTGAGCCGTGGTCGGGCCGACCTCGGCGACCAGGCCGTACTGGACGAGCATGGCGACACCCGTGCCCAGCGCGCCGAGTGCGACGGTCGCGAGCAGGGGCAGGACCGCGAAACGGTTCGGCAAGGTGGTGAACAGTGGCGTGACCACGGCCAACTGGGCAGTTGCGAGCAGGAGTTGGGCGCCGGCCAGCGAGAGGTTCGAGTGGCTGGAGCCGGCCAGGGTGCGCCGGAGGTAGATCCAGCCGATCGGGTAGCTGAGCGAAGCCAGCAGGGCCATCGCCGTGCCAGTGGCGTCCAGGCCTTGGAAGCCCTGCCAGGCGCCGAGCACCGTGAGCACGCCGAGGAAGCCGATGCCGAGACCGGCGACCCTGCGGCGGGTGGGGCGGTCCTCGGAGAGGGCGACCAGTGACAGGGCCATGCCCCACAGGGGCGAGGTCGCGTTGCAGATTCCGGCGAGCGTGGACGGGATCGTCAGCTCGGCGTACGCGAAGAGGGAGAAGGGGAGGGCGTTGAGGAAGAACGCCGTGACCGCCAGATGTCCCCAAGTCCGCGTCCCGCGCGGCAGCCGCTCGCGCTTCCAGGCAAGCGCTGTCGCGAGCACCAGGGTGCCGAACACCAGCCGCCCCAGGGTCACTTGGAAGGGTGCGTAGCCTTCTGTGCCGACCTTGATCAGGAGGAAGCTGAAGCCCCAGATGAGGGAGAGGAAGGCGAAGCGGAGGCGCCAGTCTAGGGACCGGCGGTCGCCGACCACGGCCTTGACGTTGTCGAGGTTCTGGCCGGAGGCGATCGCCAGTTGCGCAGAGACCTGCTCGTTGCGCACGGCGGAGAGCTTCAGCTCCTTGGTGTCCTTGCCCTGGATGGCGGT
>NZ_JAAKZX010000246.1 GCF_011045025.1 Streptomyces ureilyticus | reverse complement strand
CCCAGGAACGGGCCGCGAACGGGCTGGGGAAGGTCACACCATGACGATCAGAGCCGTGGTCTGGGATGTGGACGACACGATCTTCGACTACACCACGGCCGACCGCGCCGGAATGCGCGGACATCTGGCGGCGGAGGGCCTGCTCGAGGGTTACGCCTCCGTGGAACAGGCGCTCGGCCGATGGCGGAAGATCACGGATCAGCAGTGGGCCAGGTTCGCGGCCGGCGAGGCCTCCTTCGAGGGCCAGCGGCGCGACCGAGTGCGGGTCTTCCTGGGCGAGGAACTGACCGACACCGAGGCCGACGCCTGGTTCCAGCGGTACATCACCCACTACGAAGCCGCCTGGGAGCTCTTCCCGGACGTGCTGCCCGCACTCGACACCCTCGCCGCCAGCCACCGACACGCCGTCCTGTCCAACTCCAGCCTCCACGTCCAGGACCGCAAACTCCGCGTTCTTGGCGTACATGACCGCTTCGAGACGGTGCTGTGCGCAGCCGAGCTGGGCGTCTCCAAACCGGAGGCCCGCGCCTTCCACGCCGCCTGCGAGGCACTGTCGCTGCCCCCGTACCAGGTGGCGTACATCGGCGATCACCCGGAGATCGACGGCCAAGGCGCGGCCGGCGCGGGCCTCTTCTCGGTCTGGATCGACCGCACGGGCGTGAGCGCGGTCACCGGCCCGCGCCCGGGCACCGGCGCCGAGACCGTTCCGGATCAGCCCGCCGGCCTGCGCCGCATCACTTCTCTGGCCGAACTCCCCGCACTCCTTGCGGCCGATACCCGTTTTGGAGCGCCGTCCACCTTCGGGTAATGTTCTTCCTGCGCCACCGCGAGCGGGCCGACAGGCCGGAACCGGGAAGCGCAAGCTAAGACAAGATCCCCGCCGGGGGTTGCGTTTCAGTGGCCTATGGTGTAATTGGCAGCACGACTGATTCTGGTTCAGTTAGTCTAGGTTCGAGTCCTGGTAGGCCAGCTCGCAGAGCTCATCTGCAATTGCCCCCGTTGTGTAGCGGCCTAGCACGCCGCCCTCTCAAGGCGGTAGCGCCGGTTCGAATCCGGTCGGGGGTACAGATCCTTCCCAGGGAAGCAGTCCGGGTCGCGCCCACTGCTTCTCATGCAGGATCGCTAGGGCCCCCGTTGTGTAGCGGCCTAGCACGCCGCCCTCTCAAGGCGGTAGCGCCGGTTCGAATCCGGTCGGGGGTACGAACTGGTCTAAACCATATTGGTCTATGGTGTAATTGGCAGCACGACTGATTCTGGTTCAGTTAGTCTAGGTTCGAGTCCTGGTAGACCAGCTCGGATCTGCGGCGGTGTAAATCAAACGCTTGCAAGATCCTCGCCCCCGTTGTGTAGCGGCCTAGCACGCCGCCCTCTCAAGGCGGTAGCGCCGGTTCGAATCCGGTCGGGGGTACGTGACGAAGAAGCCCTCCCCAGCAGGGGAGGGCTTCTTCGCGTTCATTCTGCGAGCCGAATTGAGCTGAGTTGAACGGCGGGACAACCTCAACTCCAGCCGATCGCTGCGGCGTTGAAGCGACCGGTCGGATCGACTCGGGATCAGCCGGTGCGGCGCAGCGCCTCCGAGAGGCGGGCCGCCGCGTCGATGACGGCCTGGGCGTGCATCCGGCCCGGGTGCCGGGTCAGGCGCTCGATCGGCCCGGAGACCGAGACGGCGGCCACCACCCGGTTCGAGGGCCCGCGCACCGGCGCCGAGACGGACGCGACGCCCGGCTCGCGCTCGCCGATCGACTGGGCCCAGCCCCGGCGCCGTACGCCCGACAGTGCCGTCGCCGTGAAGCGGGCGCCCTGCAGGCCACGGTGCAGGCGTTCCGGCTCCTCCCAGGCCATCAGGATCTGGGCCGAGGAGCCCGCCTTCATGGTGAGCGTCGAGCCGACCGGAACCGTGTCCCTGAGACCCGACAGACGCTCCGCCGCGGCGACGCAGATACGCATGTCGCCCTGGCGGCGGTAGAGCTGCGCGCTCTCGCCCGTGACGTCACGGAGGTGTGTGAGGACCGGCCCCGCGGTGGCGAGGAGACGGTCCTCGCCCGCCGCCGCGGCCAGCTCGGCCAGCCGCGGGCCGAGAATGAAACGGCCCTGCATGTCCCGCGCCACCATGCGGTGGTGCTCAAGTGCCACGGCGAGGCGATGTGCCGTGGGTCGTGCCAGTCCGGTCGCCGCGACCAGGCCCGCGAGGGTGGCCGGACCGGACTCCAGGGCGCTCAGGACAAGGGCTGCCTTGTCCAGAACGCCGACGCCGCTACTGTTGTCCATGCAACGATACTCGCGTCTCACTCTGTGAAACGCAAGTTCAATTTTCCGTGGAACGCGCCACCCTGTACATACAACGGCCCGTAGACCAGCGGGCCCGGCGGCAGACGTCCGGTGCGGGGGTGACGGACGCGGCCATCCCGAAGTCTCTAGTTGGGCCGGCGCCATACAGGCCGGCCGGAGGGAAAGCGATGGGTAGGACACTCGCGGAGAAGGTCTGGGACGACCATGTCGTCCGGCGCGCGGAGGGCGAGCCCGACCTTCTCTTCATCGATCTGCACCTGCTGCACGAGGTGACCAGCCCGCAGGCCTTCGACGGCCTCCGCAAGAGCGGCCGTACGGTGCGTCGCCTCGACCTCACCATCGCGACCGAGGATCACAACACCCCGACCCTCGACATCGACAAGCCCATCGCGGACCCGGTCTCGCGCGTCCAGCTGGAGACACTGCGCAAGAACTGCGCCGAGTTCGGCGTACGTCTGCACCCGCTCGGCGACGTCGAGCAGGGCGTCGTCCACGTCGTGGGACCCCAGCTGGGGCTGACGCAGCCCGGCATGACCGTGGTCTGCGGCGACTCGCACACCTCCACGCACGGCGCCTTCGGCGCGCTGGCGTTCGGCATCGGCACCTCTCAGGTCGAGCATGTGCTGGCCACCCAGACGCTGCCGCTGGCCCGCCCGAAGACCATGGCCATCACGGTCGACGGTGAACTGCCCGAGGATGTCACGGCCAAGGACCTGATCCTGGCGATCATCGCCAAGATCGGTACAGGCGGTGGCCAGGGCTACATCCTGGAGTACCGCGGCTCCGCCATCGAGAAGCTCTCGATGGAGGCCCGGATGACCATCTGCAACATGTCGATCGAGGCCGGGGCCCGCGCGGGCATGATCGCCCCCGACGAGACGACCTTCGAGTACATCAAGGGCCGCGCCCACGCCCCCGAGGGCGAGGACTGGGACGCCGCCGTCGCGTACTGGAAGACCTTGAAGTCGGACGGGGACGCGGAGTTCGACGCCGAGGTCGTCATCGACGCCGCCTCGCTCGCGCCGTTCGTCACCTGGGGCACCAACCCCGGTCAGGGCTCGCCGCTTTCGGCGTCCGTCCCCGATCCTGCTTCGTACGAGGACGCTTCGGAGCGCCATGCCGCCGAAAAGGCCCTGGAATACATGGGGTTGACCGCCGGGCAGCCGCTGCGCGACATCAAGGTCGACACCGTCTTCGTAGGCTCCTGCACCAACGGCCGTATCGAGGACCTGCGCGCGGCCGCCGCGATCGTCGGGGGCCGCAAAGTCGCCGACGGCGTACGGATGCTGGTCGTTCCGGGCTCGGCGCGCGTGGGGCTGCAGGCCGTCGAGGAGGGACTGGACCTCGTCTTCAAGGAGGCCGGCGCCGAATGGCGGCACGCGGGCTGCTCGATGTGCCTGGGCATGAACCCCGACCAGCTGGCCCCCGGTGAGCGCTCCGCGTCCACCTCCAACCGCAACTTCGAAGGCAGGCAGGGCAAGGGCGGCCGTACGCACCTGGTCTCGCCGCAGGTCGCCGCCGCCACCGCCGTGCTCGGCCACCTGGCGTCCCCCGCCGACCTGAACGACCTGTCTGCCGTCCGTACGCCCGCTGGAGTCTGAGAACCATGGCCATGGAAGCATTCACCACGCACACCGGACGGGCCGTCCCGCTGCGCCGCAGCAACGTCGACACCGACCAGATCATCCCCGCCCACTGGCTCAAGAAGGTCACCAGGGACGGCTTCGAGGACGGGCTGTTCGAGGCCTGGCGCAAGGACTCGTCGTTCATCCTCAACCAGCCCGAGCGCCACGGTGCCACGGTCCTCGTCGCGGGTCCCGACTTCGGTACGGGCTCCTCGCGCGAGCACGCTGTGTGGGCGCTGCAGAACTACGGCTTCAAGGCCGTCATCTCCTCGCGCTTCGCGGACATCTTCCGCGGCAACTCGCTCAAGAACGGTCTGCTCACGGTCGTTCTGGAGCAGAAGATCGTGGACGCACTGTGGGAACTCACCGAGAAGGACCCCGAGGCCGAGGTCACTGTCGACCTTGAGGCGCGTGAGGTTCGCGCTGAGGGCATCACCGCCTCCTTCGACCTCGACGAGAACGCCCGCTGGCGGCTGCTGAACGGGCTCGACGACATCTCGATCACGCTTCAGAACGAGGCGGACATCGCCGAGTACGAGTCCAAGCGCCCCGCCTACAAGCCGCGTACGCTCCGAGTCTGAGCGGACGCCCGGAGGGTGAAGGGACGAACGGACCCGAGCCCGCAAGGCTGATTCCAGCCACCTCAACAGGCAGCAGTACCCCCAATCGTGGACGATTGGGGGTACTGCTGTGTGTGCCGGAGGGCGAGGTCAGCGGCCGGTTCTGAATGGCTTCAACTCCCCTTGTTTCAAAGGGGCTTGTTGGGGTAACCGAGCCTTGGCACAGCCTTGCGCTGAGGAGTGCGGGAAGCGCCTGCGCGGCGGCAGTTGACCCTGCGCAGGCGACAACTCGCCCCAGATGGCACAATCTGTGCATGGAACACGACGGCCAACTCGAGCTCTATACGGCGGTCGCGTCCCAACTCAAGGAAGCGCACGCAAGGGTGCGCGCACTGCAAGTCCCGGAGGGCGTACGGATGGCGCTGACCCGGAAGCTGCTGGTCATTACGGCCGTGGCCAAACACGATCTCGCCGATGCGACGAGGCGTCTGGAGCGGTTCACCGCGGACCTCGATGAGGGGCGATTCCCCGAAGAAGGTCTCTGAGGAACTCCGCGACAGTCCTGGTTCGTTGCGGCACTAGGGTGATTAGCCCGTTTCGTGTTTGATTTGCGGTATATATCTGCCTAACGTGCGAAAAAGCTTGAACACTTTCGTTCTGGCAATGTCTCCGAAGGGGAAGACGTGAACAAGGCGCAGCTCGTAGAAGCGATTGCGGACAAGGTCGGCGGGCGTCAGCAGGCCGCCGACGCGGTCGACGCCGTACTGGACGCCGTGGTCCGTGCGGTTGTCGCAGGGGAACGGGTCTCGGTCACGGGCTTCGGTTCCTTCGAGAAGGTCGATCGTCCGGCCCGCTACGCACGTAACCCTCAGACCGGGGAGCGTGTTCGGGTCAAGAAGACCTCCGTGCCGCGCT
This sequence comes from Streptomyces ureilyticus, assembly GCF_011045025.1. Classification (GTDB taxonomy): domain Bacteria; phylum Actinomycetota; class Actinomycetes; order Streptomycetales; family Streptomycetaceae; genus Streptomyces; species Streptomyces ureilyticus. The sequence continues at coordinate 7,303 of NZ_JAAKZX010000246.1, read as the reverse complement.
TCCGCGCGGGCCAGGGTTTCAAGGACCTGGTGAGCGGTTCGAAGAAGCTCCCCAAGCACGATGTGGCGGTCAAGAAGGCGCCCAAGGGCAGCCTGTCCGGAGGCGCTGCCGCCACGGTCAAGAAGGCGGCGGCCAAGAGGACCGCCGCCAAGAAGGCGGCGACGCCCGCCAAGAAGACCACGGCCAGGAAGACGACCGCCAAGAAGGCGGCGCCCGCCAAGGCCGCGGCCAAGAAGACCACCACCAAGAAGGCGGCGACCGGCAAGACTGCGGCTGCCAAGAAGACCGCCGCCAAGAAGGGGGCCGCCAAGAAGGCGCCCGCGAAGAAGTCGACGGCGCGCAAGACCACCGCCAAGAAGACCACCGCCCGCCGGTAGACAGGGCGCTGGGACACTCACGCGCCGGGCCGGGCTCCGCACGGAAGAGAGCCCGGCCCGCGGCGTATTCAGAGATCTTCGGGGGCAGGGCCGGCCCTGAAGGTCTTCAGGGCGTCTTCACGAGCGCTTCAAGAAGGGCTTCAGAGAGTCTGCAGCGTGACCAGAGTGATCCGGCGCGCGTCCCCCTCGCCCTCCGTCTCGATCCGCACCCGCTGCCCCGGCCTGAGCAGCCTGAGCCCGCCCGCCTCGAACGCCGGGCCGTCGAAGGGCACCGGGGTGCCGTCATCGAGCAGCACCTGACCGCTACGGGTCTCGGGGTCGTACGTGTACGCGGTCGCCTGCATGCAGCCCACCCTAGGCGACGTTCAGCGCCGCGACGGCCGCTGCCGTGCGCGGCCCCACGCGCAAGGCCAGAGCCGCTCGCAGGTCCTCGCCGGTGTCCACGTCCTGGCGTACGGAATCCACTGCGTCCAGGGGGAGTTCCACAGCCCCCGAGGCCCGATGGCGGGTGCGGGAATCCGGGCCGAACCTGGGGAGCAATTCACGGTCCGCGGACGCGGTCAGCAGAGTCGTGCCGGTTCCGGCGGCGTCCGCGAGAAAAGCGCGGGGGAATTCGGCTGCAGCGTCGAGGACGCGCGCCAATTCCAGGGGGCGCAGTGCGGGTAGATCCGCGTTCAGGGCCGCCAGAGGGCTTTCGGGGCTTTGGGAGCGTACGAGCGACGCCCCATGTGCGAGGGCGGCGTTCAGGCCGCCCGCGGGCTCGTCCGGGACGATCCGGGCGCCCAGCGCGGCCAGTTCGCGGCCGGCCAGCACGTCGTCCGTGACGACCGCCACATCGTGTACCGCGGCGCAGGCGAGGGCCGCCGCCACGGTGTCCTGCGCGAAGGCGAGGGCGAGCCCGGGGCGCAGTCCGTCGGCGGCGGTGTCCGAGAGCCTGCTCTTCGCCCGCGTGAGGGCTTTCAGGGGTATGACCAAGGTCCACTGCACCAGCGATCCGTCCCTCTCTTGTCGCGCCCATTGTGACCTGGACGATGAGGGAGACACCCTGGCGGGGCCCGTCCCCGGGCGTAACGTGTTCTCGACAGACCGTCGGCCTGGAGCGACACTTGTGCGGCCCCCACCAGGCCCTAGAGGAAGGTGTCCGCGTGCCCCGCCGCAGAATCGGCTTCTGGTACCGCTTCGCAGCGGTCCTCTGCAAACCACCGCTGGTGGTTCTGGTCAAGCGGGATTGGCGTGGAATGGAGAACATTCCGGCCGAGGGCGGATTTATCACCGCGGTGAACCACAATTCTCATGTGGATCCGTTCGCGTACGCGCATTATCAGTACAACACCGGGCGCGTTCCGCGTTTTCTGGCGAAGGCCGGGCTTTTCAAAAAGGGATTCATCGGGGCCGCGATGCGCGGCACCGGACAGATTCCCGTGTACCGCGAGAGCACCGACGCGCTGAGCGCCTTCCGGGCCGCAATCGACGCCGTGGAACGCGGGGAGTGCGTCGCCTTCTATCCGGAGGGCACCATTACGCGCGATCCCGGGCAGTGGCCGATGATCGGCAAGACCGGTGCCGCACGCGTCGCGCTGCAGACCAAGTGCCCGGTGATTCCGGTCGCCCAGTGGGGAGCCAACCTGCTGCTGCCGCCGTATGCGAAGAAACTCAACATCCTTCCCCGCAAGACCCATCACGTGCTCGCGGGCCCCCCGGTGGACCTGTCGCGCTTCTACGACAAGGAGATGACCCCCGAGCTCCTGAAGGAGGCCACCGAGGTCATCATGGCGGCGATCACCGCGCAGCTGGAGGTGATCCGCGCCGAGACGGCACCCAGGACGCCGTACGACCCGATACAGGTGCGCATCGAGCAGCGGCGCAGGGCGCGGGCCCACGAAACGCGGCCACACGAAAAGACAGAACAGGAAGAGGGGCACGGCAAGTGACGACATCCGGCAAGCCCGTCAGGGCGGCCGTCTTCGGGACCGGATCGTGGGGCACGGCCTTCGGCATGGTGCTCGCCGACGCCGGATGCGAGGTGACCCTGTGGGGACGGCGGGCCGAACTCGCCGAAGCGGTCAACTCCACGCGTACGAACCCCGACTACCTGCCGGGCATCGAACTCCCCGAGAACCTGCGCGCCACCACGGACGCGGCCGAGGCGGCCCGCGACGCGGACTTCATGGTGCTCGCCATCCCCTCGCAGACGCTACGCGGAAACCTCGCCGAGTGGACCGGGCTGCTCGCTCCCGGCACCGTCCTTGTCTCCCTCATGAAGGGCGTCGAACTCGGTTCCGCGATGCGGATGAGCGAGGTCATCGAGGACGTCGCCAAGGTCGGCGCGGACCGCGTAGCGGTGGTCACCGGACCCAACCTCGCCCGGGAGATCGCCGCCCGGATGCCGGCCGCCGCGGTGGTCGCGTGCAGCGACGAGACGGTGGCCCAGCGCCTCCAGGCCGCCTGCCACACGCCGTACTTCCGCCCGTACACCAACACCGACGTCGTCGGCTGCGAACTCGGCGGCGCCATCAAGAACGTGATCGGTCTCGCCGTCGGCATCGCGGACGGCATGGGGCTCGGCGACAACGCCAAGGGGTCGCTCATCACGCGCGGATTGGCGGAGACGACCCGCCTTGGCCTCGCGATGGGCGCCGACCCGCTGACGTTCTCCGGGCTCGCGGGCCTGGGTGACCTCGTGGCCACCTGTTCCTCACCGCTCTCGCGCAACCACACCTTCGGCACCAACCTCGGCAAGGGCATGACCCTTCAGGAGACCATCGCGGTCACCAAACAGACCGCCGAGGGCGTCAAGTCCTGTGAGTCCGTGCTGGATCTGGCCCACCGCCACGGCGTCGACATGCCCATCACGGAGATGGTCGTCGGCATCGTCCACGACGGCAAGCCGCCCGTGGTCGCCCTCAAGGAGCTGATGGCGCGCAGCGCCAAGCCGGAGCGGCACTGACACTCGGGAGCCCGGCGGGCGCTGACTCACCGCACTACCAACGGGTACTCTCAACGCGATATGAGCACCGAGAACCTCCCCCAGAGCCCTGGGCAGACGCCTCGTAAGCCGCGTGTGGCCATCGTGTTCGGCGGCCGCAGCTCCGAACACGGCATCTCTGTCGTCACCGCCGGCGCCGTCCTGCGCGCCATCGACCGGACGAAGTACGACGTCCTGCCGATCGGCATCACCCAGGACGGCCGCTGGGCGCTCACGGCGGACGAACCGGAGCGGATGGCCATCGCCGACCGGCGCCAGCCGAACGTCGAGCAGCTCACCGAGTCCGAAGAGGGCGGGGTGATCCTCCCCGTCGACCCCTCCAACCGCGAAGTCGTCTACAGCGAGCCAGGTTCGGTCCCCAAGGCGCTCGGCGAGGTCGACGTCGTCTTCCCGGTGCTGCACGGCCCGTACGGCGAGGACGGCACCCTCCAGGGCCTCCTGGAGCTGTCCGGTGTCCCGTACGTCGGCTCGGGTGTGCTCGCCTCGGCCGTCGGCCAGGACAAGGAGTACATGAAGCGGGTGTTCACCTCCTTCGGGCTGCCCGTCGGCCCGTACACGGTGATCCGCCCCCGCGAGTGGGAGCTCGACGAAGCGGGGGCCCGCAGGAAGATCGTTGACTTCGCGGGCGAGCACGGCTGGCCGCTCTTCGTGAAGCCCGCGCGCGCGGGGTCGTCGATCGGCATCACCAAGGTCGACGACCTGGGCGGCCTCGACGAAGCGATCGTGGCGGCTCAGCAGCACGACCCGAAGATCATCGTGGAGGCGCTGCTGCGGGGTCGCGAGATCGAGTGCGGGGTCCTGGAGTTCGAGGACGGGCCGCGTGCCTCGGTGCCCGCCGAGATTCCGCCGGTGCAGTCCCACGAGTTCTACGACTTCGAGGCGAAGTACATCGACTCCGCCCCCGGGATCGTGCCCGCGCCGCTCACCGACGAGCAGACCGCCGAGGTGCGGCGGCTGGCGGTCGCGGCCTTCGAGGCGGCGTCGTGCGAGGGTCTCGTACGCGCGGACTTCTTCCTCACCGAGGACGGCGAGTTCGTCATCAACGAGATCAACACGATGCCGGGCTTCACGCCCATCTCCATGTACCCGCGCATGTGGCAGGAGAGCGGGGTCAGCTACCCGGAGTTGGTGGACCGGTTGGTCCAGGCGGCGCTGCGGCGGTCAACGGGCCTGCGCTGAGCCCTGGCGGCCCACTTCGTAGAGTGCGATCTAGTTGGCGATCCCTTCGGGGATCGCCTTCTTGATGGGCTGCGCGAAGTCGACGAGCGGGCCCGCGCCCTTCGCGGCCTGCTCCTCGCTGAACCCGACCTCCACGTACGCCTCGCGCAGGCCCGTCGTGAAGACGTACGAGCCGTCGTCCTGTTCCTGTACGAGCCAGGCCACGCCGTTCACCTCGGTCGTGGACGCCTTCGGGTCGAGCATCTCGGCGGGCCGCTCCACGCCGCAGCGCAGTATGATCGCCGGGCCTCCCCAGCCCGCGGTCAGTGTGGACCGGGGCTCGGGATCCTCCCGGTCGAGACCGTCCACCTTCGGCGGCAGCCGTTCGTCCAGGTTCTGGCACAGCTTGGTGACCTTCGCGTCCGGGCTGGGAACCGCGGCCGACGCACTGTCGTCTGCGGAGGAGCAGCCTGTGGCGGAGATCAGCAGGGCGAGGGCGGGAAGACCGAACAGCCGGGAACGGAACAAGTTCACCGGCACAGGGTAGACGGGGGCTACAGGTGCACCACCGGGCAGGTCAGGGTACGGGTGATGCCGTCCACTTGCTGGACTTTCGCGACCACCATGCGGCCGAGATCATCAACGGTGTCGGCTTGGGCCCGCACGATCACGTCGTACGGTCCGGTCACGTCCTCGGCCTGGATCACCCCCGAAATCTTGCTGATCGTCTCAGCGACGGTCGACGCTTTGCCGACCTCCGTCTGGATCAGGATGTACGCCTGTACCACGGAACCTCCAGGGCGGCCACGAGGATCATGTGGGGAAAAGGAACGCCACGGTATCGCGTCGCCGCTCACCGCGGGGAGACCCGCGGGGGCCGATCTTGCACGCCGAGGCGTATGGACGACAGAAGTTGGCGGTCGACTCGACCGTACCCAGGTCATTGACGGCTCGCGACCGGGCAGCGGCAGAGACAGGCCGGGCAGCGGCAGTAACAGAAGGAGACGTACGACAATGAAGGGAACCGTGGGCGAGTTGGGGGAGTTCGGGCTCATCAGGGAGCTCACCTCACGGCTCACCACCACCCCGGCGGTACGCGTCGGGCCGGGCGACGACGCCGCCGTGGTGGCCGCCCCCGACCGCAGGGTCGTGGCGAGCACCGACATCCTCCTGGAGGGGCGGCACTTCCGCCGCGACTGGTCCACGGCATACGACGTCGGGCGCAAGGCGGCGGCGCAGAACCTCGCGGACATCGCCGCCATGGGCGCCGTACCCACCGCACTGCTGCTCGGCCTGGTCGTCCCGGCCGAACTCCCGGCCACCTGGCCCATCGAGCTGATGGACGGCCTGCGCGACGAGTGCCAGGTCGCGGGCGCGGCCGTGGTCGGTGGCGATGTCGTACGCGGCGAGACCATCACCGTCTCGATCACCGCACTCGGCGATCTGCGCAACCACGAGCCGGTCACCCGCGCGGGCGCCCAGCCCGGCGATGTCGTCGCCGTCACGGGCTGGCTGGGCTGGTCCGCGGCCGGCCACGCGGTGCTCTCGCGCGGCTTCCGCTCGCCGCGCGCCTTCGTCGAGGCCCACCGGCGGCCCGAACCGCCGTACCACGCGGGTCCCGCGGCCGCCGGGCTCGGCGCGACCTCGATGACGGACGTCAGCGACGGGCTGATCGCCGACCTCGGGCACATCGCGGAAGCCAGCAAGGTACGGATCGACATCCGCTCCGGCGCCGTCGACATCCCCTCGCAGATGAACGACATCGGACAGGCCGTCGGCGTCGATCCGCTCCAGTGGGTGCTCACCGGCGGCGAGGACCACGCGATCGTCGCCACCTTCCCCTCGGATGTGAAGCTGCCCGCCCGCTGGAAGGTGATCGGCGAGGTCCTCAACCCCTCGGCGCTGCCCCAGGTCACCGTCGACGGGGCGCCGTGGACCAGCAAGGGCGGCTGGGATCACTTCGGGGACATCGAGTCATGAGTGGCCTGAGTGTCAGGGGTACGGGTCTCGGGGGTGCTCCGCCGCGTGTGCTGACGGTCGCGGGTTCCGACTCCGGAGGAGGGGCCGGAATCCAGGCCGACCTGAAGACGATGCTCGCGCTCGGCGTGCACGGCATGAGCGTGCTCACGGCGGTCACCGCCCAGAACTCCCTTGGCGTGCAAGGCGCTTGGGAGCTTCCGGTGGAGGCGGTGCGGGCCCAGTACCGCAGCGTGGCCGACGACATCGGGGTGCAGGCGGTCAAGACCGGGATGCTGGCCTCGGCCGAACTCGTCGAGACCGTCGCCGAGTTGATCGGGGGCACGGACGCACCCGCCGTCGTCGACCCGGTCGGCGTCTCCAAGCACGGCGACTCCCTGCTGGCCGAAGACGCCCTGGATTCCGTACGCACGAAGCTGCTGCCCGTCGCCACCGTGGCCACCCCGAACCTCGACGAGGTCATCCAACTCACGGGCGTACGAGTCGAGTCGGAGGACGGGATGCGGCGAGCCGCGGCGGCCCTGCTCTCGTACGGGCCCCAGTGGGCGCTCATCAAGGGCGGCCATCTCGTCGGTGACGCCGTGGACTTCCTCACCGATGGCTCGGAGGAGCACTGGCTGCGCGCTCCCCGTCTCGACAACCGGCACACCCACGGCACCGGGTGCACCCTCGCCTCCGCGATCGCCTCGGGCTTGGCGAAGGGGCAGTCCGTGCCGGAGGCGGTGGAGGCGGCCAAGGAGTACGTCACCGGGGCGATCGCGGCGGGGTTCGCGCTGGGGGGCGGGATCGGGCCGGTGGATCATGG